>NZ_JAMYXC010000044.1 GCF_024159025.1 Limimaricola litoreus | reverse complement strand
GCCTCGGCCCGGCCCGAGGAGAGGCGCCAGACCGGGTTGTCGGCCAGCACCACGGGGCGCGCGGCCAGATGGGCCGATACCGCGACCGGGTTGCCGACCAGCCCGGCGGTCTGCGCCACCAGCCCCAGAAGCGCGCGGGTGACCGGCAGTGGCACGGTGTCGCCGGGCAGAAAGATCGGCGCGCCGGGCCGGGCGAAGATCTCGATCACTAACCCCTCGTCGGTCAGCTTCGTCACCACGTGGCGCAGCGCCTTGCGCGCCACGAGGCTCTCGCCGCCGCGCCCGAGCAGCATCTCCTCGATCTCGCGCAATGCGGCCACCTCGGCGGCCGCCGCGCCCTCGCCCGGGCGCACGCGCGGCGGGCTTTTGTCGGGCGGCACGGCCCCGCGCAGCCCCATGTTGGAGCCGGTGCCCGACTGGCTTAGCGAATCGCTCTGGTGCAGCGTGTCGCCGTCGAGCACATCGGCGCCGCCGGCGGAGGTGCGGCTGATCGCGATGGTCGGCGCGAAGTAATCGGCCAGCCCCTTGCGCTGCTGCTCGGTGGTGGCGTTGAGCAGCCACATCAGCATGAAGAAGGCCATCATGGCGGTGACGAAATCGGCATAGGCCACCTTCCAGGCCCCGCCATGGTGCCCGCCCCCGGCGATGACCTTCTTGCGCTTGATGATGATCGGCGCGTTTTGCACGGACATGCAGCTCCCCCTTCGGCCCCGATGGCCCCCGGAAAGGCGATAGCGCGGCGGCGTTAAGCCGAGGTGTAACCGGGGCGACCGCCTTTGCGCCGCCGCCGGGCCGCATCGGCGCGAGCCGGGATCAGCCCTCGTTCGCCCCGCCATGCGCCACATCGGGATCGACGTAGGATTTCTCCTCCACCAGCTCGGAGCCGAGCCGGGCGTTGATCCGCCGCTTGACGGCGGCGCGGCGGTCGTTGGTGCGGTAGACCGCGCGGGCGAGCGCGACGAAGCCTTCCGCGAAATCGCGCCGCGCCTCGTGGGCGCGGATCTCGTCCTCGATCTCCCACAGCGCTGTGTTGATCTCGACCAGCTCTGCGCGCAGGGCGGTGATGCGCGCATCCGGCGGCGCCCCCGACAACGCCTCTGCCAGTGCCGCCTCCAGCAGCTCCCGCTCATGCGCCACGTTGGCGCGCCTGTCCGGGTCGGTGATCCGCGCGCATTTGATCTCGAGAATCGTCAGCTTGTCGATCAGCTCGCCGGGCGAGATCGGGACGAGGATCGGCTTCATGCCTGGCGCCTGCGGCCCGACGCCTGGGCTGCCACGAGGGCCGAAAGCGCCCGGCTTACCTGTGCGAATACCCCGTCCCAATCGCGCGGGCGCGCCTGCCGGAAGAGCCGCATCGAAGGGTACCACGGCGTGGTCGCGCCGCTTTGCCCCCAGAGCCAGAAGGCATCGTGGTGCAGGAGGGTCCAGACCGGGCGGCCGAGCGAGCCCGCGATATGCGCCGTCGCCGTATCGGAGGTGAGGATCAGGTCCATCTCCAGCATCAGTGCCGCGCAATCGGCGAAATCGCGGTCCGAGGAGCCCAGATCGGGGATGAAGGCGGCGCTGCCGTCGGCGTGAAACGCCGCCGCGGCCGGGCCCTTGTAGAGAGAGAAGAGCTGCACGCCTGGAATCTCGCTCAGCTCCAGAAGCCGCTCATGCGGAAAGGAGCGCGCGGCGTTGGCGCGGTAGCCTTCCGAGCCGGTCCAGACCACCCCCACGCGCAGCCCCCGGGGATGGTGCGCAAGACGGCGGCGGGCCCTCTCGCGGCTGTCCTCGGCCACGGCGAGCCGCGCGGGCGGCGGCACCGCAGGGTCGCGCGCGAAGGCGATGGTCGGCAGGTCCATCATCTCGACCTGCAGGTCGACCTCGGGCCCCGCCGCCACCGGCACCACCCGGTCCACCCCCTCGAGCCGCGCCAGAAGCCGCGCCAGTGGCCGCTTGGCCTGCAATATGACCTGCCCCGCGCCCATGCGGTGCAAGAGGGGCAGGAAACGCGAGAACGCCACCACGTCGCCGAAGCCCTGCTCGGGCAGCACCAGCACCGAGCGCCCTTCGATCGGCTCGCCCGCCCAGCGCGGCGCGATGGTCCGGCGCGGCCCCATCTCGTCGGTCTGCCAGCGCACGGCGTATTCGGCGAAGCCCTCGGCGTAGCGCCCGCAGCTGAGAAGCAACAGGGCCAGCTGCAGCCGGATCTCGACATGATCGGGATGCGCCGCGCGGGCGGCGCGCAACTCCTCGACCGCCTCTTCGGCCCGGCCGCTCGCGCGCAGCGCCCGGCCGATCATCGCCCGGTCCTGCGGGTCGTCCGGCCCGGCTTCGAGCCCGGCGCGGCGCAGCGCGATCGCTTCCTCGTTCTGCCCGAGGTCGGTGAGGATGTTGGCGAGGTTGTTGCGCAAGGTCGCGTTGGTCCCGCCCAGAAGGCGCTGCGCGCGGCGCTGCGCGCGCAGCGCCTGTTCGAGGAGCCCTTGCGCGCGCAGCAGCGCGCCGAAATTGGTCCACATCAACCCGTCGTCGGGCCGCGCCGCCAGCCAATCGACATAAAGCGGCCGCGCGGCCGCCAGATCGCCCGCGCGGTGCAGATCGGTGATCCGGCGCCGATCGAACACGGTGGCGTTCACTGTCCGCGCGGCCGGCGCGCCACCGGGGTGACCAGCGTCTCGGGGCGGCGGGCCTCGGCCGCCTCGAACAGCGAGAAGGTCTGGTTCACGTAGTTCACCGCCCCCGAGATCAGATCGAGATACTCCAGAAGCTCGGGCGTGCGCTGCGCCTCGACCATCGCCACCCCGCGATCCTGCGGCATCGTCTCGAAACCGACGTAGAACAGCGGATCCCCGCGCGAGATCTTCAGCGGCCGGGCGGGCTCGTGCCACTCGAAGGCCCACATCATGGGGCGCGGCCAGACGTTGATCGGAAAGCGCCCGCCGAAGATCGTGCCGGGCAGCGGGTCGGGGGTGTAGTGCATGAAGGGCGAGACCTGGCTGAGATAGACCGGCGCGTCGCACAGGAAGACATAGGGCAGCGCCAGCTGCAGCGTCGGCACGCCCTTGTGGCGCCATTCGGCCTCGGAAACGATATGCAGCTTTTCGCCGAGCTTGGAGCCGCGGATCGCGCTCGCCGGGCCGCTCAGGTTGCGCAGCCGCGGCGCGCCCTTCTCGTCGCGCTCGAAGCCGACGTTGATGTCGAAGGGGCAGCGGATCAGGAAATAGCGGCTTTCGAGATTGATCACCGCCGGGCAGCGCGAGGCCGATTTGGCGTGACGCCGGTCGAGATCGGTCGAGCGGACGCGCTCGGGCGGGGCGTAGATCAGCCCGCCCTTGGTCTCGCTCAGGCACCAGCCGACCGTGACCGGGCCGCTTTCGGAGCCGGGATCCGAGGGGGGCGCGAGGCTGACGGAGATCTGCATGGGTGGACCTTTCGATGGCCCGTCGTCCGGGCCTCATCTGCGTGCGCGCAGGATGCGCGGCCCCGGCCGGCGCTGTCAAAGCCCGGTGGGCTCTAAAACAGCGCGGAGAGGCCGTCCCAACACAGTCTGAGACCGACGAGCACTACCATGACATACATCACCGGGTAGAAGACCTCGGCCCGCATCCTTCGCACCACGAAGGCGCCCGACAGCGTCGCCACCACCGCCAGCGGCAGCAGCGCCGCGGCGGCGAAGAGGTTGGTGGCGTCGAACTGGCCCAGCGCGGCGTAGGGGATCACCTTGATGACATTGACCACCGCGAAGAAGATCACGCTGGTGCCGGTATAGAGCTTCGGATCGAGCCGCAGCGGCATCGCATAGACCTGAAACGGCGGGCCGCCCGCATGAGCGACGAAGCTGGTATAGCCCGCCAGCGTCGCCCAGACCGAGGCGCGGGCCGCGTTCTGCGGCCGGGGCGCGGCGCGGCGGGTCTGCCCCGACAAGAGCCAGCGCGCCGAGAAGGCCAGCGCCACCACCCCGACGATCAGCCGCACCATTGCATCCGACACGAGCGCCGCCGTCAGCCAGCCGATGCCGATGCCGATCGCCGCGCCGGGCAGCATCCGCTTCAAGGTCGCCGCGTGATACTGGCCGCGCCAGGCCCAGAGGCTGATCGCATCCATCACCAGAAGGATCGGCAAGAGGATGCCCGCCGCCTGCACCGGCGGAATCGCCAGCGCCATGATCGGCACGCCCAAGAGCGCCAGCGCGCCGCCCAGGCCCCCCTTGGAGAGGCCGACCAGCACCACCGCGACGCAGCCCGCCAGAAGCGCCCAAGGGTCCGAGAAGACGAAATCCTGCATGATCCGCGTCGCGCCGTGGCTCAGAACGCCGCCCGCGCGACCTCCTCGCGCGTGGGGATGGCATCGGCCGCGCCGTGCCGCCCGACCTTGAGCGCGCCCGCCCGCGTGGCCAGCTCCAGCGCCGCGCGCATCTCGAGCCCCTCGGACAGCCCTGCGAGCAGGTAGCCGGTGAAGGTGTCGCCCGCGCCGGTGGTGTCGACCGCCTCGACCTGCGGTGCATCGACATGATGCCGCGCGCCGGTCCGTGTCTCGATCCAGTCGCAGCCCGCCGCACCGAGCGTCACGACAACCTGCGGCACCGGCAGGCTCTCGATCGGTGTGCCCAGCGCCTTCGAGAGCTGCTGCGCCTCGACCTCGTTGAGCACCAGAAGATTAAGATGCGGCAGCACCGCGCGCACCGCCTCGGCTTCGAAGGGGGCGGCGGCATAGACCACCCGCAGCCCGAGCGCCCGCGCCTGCGCCGCGGCCTCGACCTGGCCGTTGGTCTCGTTCTGCGTGACCAGCAGATCGCCCGGTGCGGCCTTGCCCAGAGCCTGTTTCACGGCGTCGAGGTCGATCTCGCGATTGGCGCCGGGAAAGAGCGTGATGGCGTTCTCGGCCTCGGCATCCACGGCGATGATGGCATGGCCCGAGGGCCCCTCGCGGCGCTGTACATGGGCGCAATCGACGCCGTAGCCCTCCAGCCGCTCGACCATCCAGCCGCCATCGGCGCCCACGGCTCCCAGATGCGCGATCCGCGCGCCCGCGCGCGCAGCCGCCACCGACATGTTCGCCCCTTTGCCGCCCAGCCCGTAGGACAGCGCGGTCGCGGCCAGCGTCTCGCCCGGGGCGGGGATATGCGGCACCGAATAGACGTGATCGGCGTTGATCGAGCCCAGATTCCAGATCATGCGCGCCTCGCCTTGCAGGCAGCCATGACGGCCATGTTGACGATGTCGTTCACGGTCGAGACGGTCGAGCAGATCTGGATCGGCTTGTCGACGCCCGACAGGATCGGGCCGATCACCGTCGCCCCCGCCATCTCCTGCATCAGCTTGACCGAGATCGAGGCCGAGTGCCGCGCCGGAACCACCAGCACGTTGGCCGGGCCGGTGAGCCGCGAGAAGGGATAGTTCTCCTGCCCCTTGGGGTTCAGCGCGACGTCGACGGCCATCTCGCCCTCGTATTCGAAGTCGACGCCGCGGCGATCGAGCACCGAGGCCGCCACATGCATCTTGGTCGCGCGCTCGGAGACCGGATAGCCGAAGGTCGAGAAGCTGACGAAGGCGACCCTGGGCTCCAGCCCCAGCTCGCGCGCCACCTGCGCGCCCTGCGTCGCGATATCGGCGAGATCCTCCTCATCGGGCCATTCATGCACCAGCGTGTCCGCGATGAGCACGATCCGCCCGTTGTGCATCACCACCGAAACCCCGACCGCGCCGTCATGCGGGCCCGCGTCGAAGACGTGGTTCACCAGCTCCATCACATGCGCCGATTTGCGCGTGGCCCCGGTGATCATGCCGTCGCCATGGCCATGCGCCAGCATCAGCGCGGCAAAGACATGCCTGTCACGCCCGGCGAGGCGGTGGATGTCGTGCTGGTCGAGCCCCTTGCGCTGCAGCCGCTGGTAGAGGAACGCCTTGTAAGTATCGAGATGCGGCGTGTTGGCGGCGTTGACCACCTCGAGCTCGGCGGCGGCATCGGCCATGCCCTCGGCGGCGAGCTTCTCGGCCACGTCGGCCTCGCGCCCGACCACCAGAGCCTTGCCGAAGCCCGAACGCTGATACTGCACCGCGGCGCGCAGCACGCGCGGATCGTCGCCTTCGGCGAAGATCATCGTCGCCTGCGCGGCCCGCGCGCGGGCGTTGAGACCGCGCAGCACGCTGGCGGTCGGGTCCATCCGGCCCTTCAGCGCCTGCTCGTACTGCTCCATGTCCTCGATCTCGCGCCGTGCCACCCCGGTCTGCATGCCGGCGCGGGCGACGGCGGGCGGGATGCGGTGGATGAGGCGCGGATCGAAGGGCGTGGGGATGATGTAATCGCGCCCGAAGCTGAGCTTCTGGCCATAGGCGACGGCGACCTCGTCGGGCACCTCCTCGCGCGCCAGCGCGGCCAGCGCCTCGGCGCAGGCGATTTTCATCTCGTCGTTGATCGCGCGGGCGTGGATGTCGAGCGCGCCGCGGAACAGGTAGGGAAAGCCCAGAACGTTGTTGACCTGATTGGGGTAGTCCGACCGCCCCGTGGCGACGATCGCGTCCTCGCGCACCGCATGGGCCTCTTCGGGGGTGATCTCCGGGTCGGGGTTGGCCATGGCGAAGATCACCGGGTTCGGTGCCATGCTCTTGACCATCTCCTGCGTCACCGCCCCCTTGGCCGAAACCCCGAGGAAGACGTCGGCCCCGTCCATCGCCTGCTCCAGCGTGCGCAGCGAGGTGTTGGCCGCATGGGCCGATTTCCACTGGTTCATGCCCTCGGTGCGACCCTGCCAGATCACGCCCTTGGTGTCGCACATGATGCAGTTGTCGTGCTGCGCGCCCATCGCCTTCAGGAGTTCGAGACAGGCGATGCCCGCCGCGCCTGCGCCATTGAGCACGATGCGGACCTCCTCGATCCTCTTGCCCGAGATGTGCAGCGCGTTGAGCAGGCCGGCCGCGCAGATGACGGCGGTGCCGTGCTGGTCGTCATGGAAGACGGGGATGTCCATCTCTTCCTTGAGCCGCTGCTCGATGATGAAGCACTCGGGCGCCTTGATGTCCTCGAGGTTGATGCCGCCGAAGCTCGGCCCCATCAGCTTCACCGCCGCGCAGAAGGCGTCAGCGTCCTCGGTATCAAGCTCGATGTCGATCGAGTTCACATCGGCGAAGCGCTTGAACAGCACCGACTTGCCCTCCATCACCGGCTTGGAGGCCAGCGCGCCGAGGTTGCCAAGGCCCAGAACCGCGGTGCCGTTCGAGATCACCGCGACGAGATTGCCCTTGTTGGTGTAATCATAGGCCGTCTCGGGCTGCTCGGCGATCACCTCGCAGGGGATCGCCACGCCGGGGCTGTAGGCGAGGCTCAGGTCGCGCTGGGTGGTCATCGGGACGGTGGCCGTCACCTCCCACTTGCCCGGGCTTGGGGCCTCGTGGAAGTTCAGCGCGTCCTCGCGCGTGAAACGGGGTTTGGCCATTCTTTCGTCCCTCCTGCCTTGGACCGACAGGCATAGCGGGATGCTGCGGCGCGGCGCAACGCCCTAGCGTCAGCGCGGCTGCGGGGTTTCGCACGGGCCCTGCAAAAGCTAGTGTCGCGCCGCTGCACCCCCGGGAGAGACGCATGAACACGCAGGCCGGCACCGTGACGCCGATGATGGCGCAGTATCTGGAGATCAAGGCGGCGCATCAGGATGCGCTGCTGTTCTACCGGATGGGCGATTTCTACGAGATGTTCTTCGACGACGCGGTTGCCGCGGCCGAGGCGCTCGACATCGCGCTGACCAAGCGCGGCAAGCACATGGGGCAGGACATCGCCATGTGCGGCGTGCCCGTCCACGCCGCCGAAAGCTATCTTCTCACGCTCATCCGCAAGGGCTTTCGCGTGGCCATCGCCGAGCAGCTCGAAGACCCGGCGGAGGCCAAGAAGCGCGGCTCGAAATCGGTGGTGAAGCGCGACGTGGTGCGCCTCGTCACCCCTGGCACGCTGACCGAGGAGAGCCTTCTGGACGCGGGGCGGCACAACTTCCTCGCCGCCTTCTCCGAGCTGCGCGAGGATTGCGCGCTGGCTTGGGTCGATATTTCCACGGGCGCGCTTTCGGTGCTGGGCTGCGAAAAGCTGGCACTGGGCCCGGAGCTGGCGCGGCTCACCCCGCGCGAGCTCCTCGTCGAGGACAGCATGGAACAGGCCCTGTTCGAGGTCACGGAGGGCTTCGACCTTGCCGTGACGCCGCTGCACCGGGGTGCCTTCGACAGCTCGGGCGGGGCGAAGCGGCTCGCGGCACTGTGGCAGGTCGCCTCGCTCGACGCCTTCGGCGCGTTTTCGCGCGCGGAAATCTCCGCCATGGCAGCGCTGGTCGAATATCTGGAGCTGACCCAGAAGGGCAAGCTGCCGCTGTTGCGCCCGCCGCAGCAGGAGGCGCGGATGTCGGCGATGCGGATCGACGCCGCGACGCGCCGTTCGCTGGAGCTGACCCATGCGATGGGCGGCGGGCGCGACGGCTCTCTCCTGCACGCGATCGACCGCACCGTGACGGCAGGCGGCGCACGGCTTCTGGAGCGGCGCGTGGCCTCGCCCTCGTGCAACTTGGGCACCATCTCCGCGCGGCAGGCCTCGGTGGCGCATCTGGTGGAAGAGGACCGTCTGCGCGAGGATCTGCGCGCGCGTCTGCGCGGCGCGCATGACCTCGACCGGGCGCTCTCGCGCCTCGCCCTCGACCGGGGCGGCCCGCGCGACATGGCGGCGATCCGGGCGACGCTCGAGGTGGCCGACGACATCGGCGCGCTGACCGAAGGGCGCGACCTGCCCGCCCCGCTGGCCGAGGCGGTGCGCGACCTGTCGGGCCACGCGGCGTTGCACGAGCTGCTCGATCAGGCTCTGGTGGCCGAGCCGCCGCTTCTGGCGCGCGATGGCAGCTTCGTGGCCGCGGGCTACGACGAAGAACTCGACGAGGCGCGCCGCCTGCGCGACGAGGGGCGCGGGGTGATCGCGGGGATGCAGGCGGAGTATGCTGCCGAGACCGGTATCCAGAGCCTCAAGATCAAGCACAACAACGTGCTGGGCTACTTCATCGAGACCACGGCCACCCATGCCGCCAAGATGCTCGCCCCGCCGCATTCGGAGCGCTTCATCCATCGCCAGACCACGGCGAACCAGGTGCGTTTCACCACGGTCGAGCTCAACGAGATCGAAACCCGCATCCTCAACGCGGGCGGTCATGCGCTGGAGCTTGAAAAAAGGGTCTTCGACAGGCTGAAAGGCTCTATTCTCGATGCCGCCGGCCCCTTGGGCCAACTTGCGCGCGCACTGTCGAAGATCGATCTTGCCTGTGGTCTCGCCGATCTGGCGCGCGGGGCCGACTGGTGCCGCCCCCGGCTCGACGACAGCCGCGCGTTTCACGTGGAGGCCGGGCGGCATCCGGTGGTGGAACAGGCTCTGCGCCGGACTGGAGAGAGCTTTGTCGGCAACGACTGCGATCTCGGTGATGCGCCGCTGTGGCTTCTCACCGGGCCGAACATGGCGGGCAAATCGACCTTCCTGCGGCAGAACGCATTGATCGCCGTGCTGGCGCAGATCGGCAGCTTCGTGCCCGCCGCTTCGGCGCATATCGGCATCGTCAGCCAGATCTTCAGCCGCGTCGGTGCGAGCGATGATCTGGCACGCGGGCGGTCGACCTTCATGGTCGAGATGGTCGAGACGGCGGCGATTCTCAACCAGGCCGATGACCGCGCGCTGGTCATACTCGACGAGATCGGGCGTGGCACGGCGACCTATGACGGGCTGTCGATCGCCTGGGCGGTGCTGGAGCATCTGCACGAGATCAACCGTTGCCGGGGCATCTTTGCCACCCACTACCACGAGATGACCCAGCTTGCCGCCAAGCTCGACGGCGTGGCGACGGCCACGGTCGCGGTGCGCGAATGGCAAGGCGAGGTGATCTTTTTGCACGAGGTGCGGCGCGGCACCGCCGATCGCAGTTACGGTGTGCAGGTGGCGCGGCTTGCGGGGCTTCCGGCCTCGGTGGTCGAAAGGGCGCGGGTGGTGCTGCAGGCGCTCGAACAGGGCGAACGCGAGGGGCCGGGCCGCGGCGCGCGGCAAGCGCTGATCGACGATCTGCCACTTTTCGCCGCCGTGCCGCCTGCTTCCGAACCGGGCCCTGCGGCAGCCTCGGCCGTTGAGGAGCGGCTGCGCGAATTACAGCCCGATGAGCTGTCACCGCGCGAGGCATTGGAGCTGATCTACGAGCTGCGGGGGCTTCTTCCGGCAGGTTCGGCCTGAGCAATAAAAAAGACGCAGCCTGAACGGCTGCGCCTTTCGAACTCTTTAACTAGAACTTGCCGACAGAACGGTCGAGCATCCGAGAAGTTCCGGAAATTCATTAACTTTCTTTAAACGATGACACGCCGACCTGCGCCGGGCGCAGCAGCCGGTCGTGCAGCAGGAAGCCCTGCGCCGCGACCTGGATGATTTCGCCCGCCTTGGTCCCCGGCACCGGGGCCTCGAACATCGCCTGATGCACCTGCGGGTCGAACTTGTCGCCAACCTGTGGATCGATCGGGTGGATGCCGTGCTTCTTAAAGACGCTGAGCAGCTCGCGCATGGTCAGCTCGATCCCCTCGATCAGCGCCTTTTGCGCCTCGCGCTGGTCTTCGGCAATCGCGTCAAGCGCGCGGCGCAGGTTGTCATGCACCGGAAGCAGGTCGCGCGCGAGCTTGGAGCCGCCGTAATTCTCGGCCTCGCGCCGGTCGCGCTCGGCCCGCTTGCGGGTGTTCTCGGCATCGGCCAGCGCGCGGATGAAGCGGTCGCGGATCTCGTCGCGCTCGCGCTTGAGAATCTCCAGATCGTCCGAGCCCTCGGCGGCTTCGGCGCTCACCTCGCCGTTCTCGTCGACCTCTGCGGCCAGCTCGTCGAGGCTGCGCGGTTCGTCTTGCTCTGCCATTTGCTGTCTTTCCCTTCAGGAGCGGTCGGAGACGAGGCGCCCGACCAACTGTGCTGTGTAGTCCACGATGGGCACGATCCGCCCGTAATTGAGACGGGTCGGGCCGATGACGCCCACGGCGCCGATGATCTTACGGTCGGCGTTCATATAAGGAGAAACGACCAAAGAGGAACCCGAAAGTGAGAAAAGCTTGTTCTCCGAGCCGATGAAGATGCGCACCCCGTCACCCTCTTCGGCCAGGTCGAGGAACTGCGCCAGATCGCGCTTGCGTTCGAGATCGTCGAAGAGTGAACGGATCCGGTCGAGATCCTCGGCTTCGGCCGTCTCGCCCAGCAAGTTTCCGCGACCGCGCACGATCAGCCTTTCACCCTGCTCGCCGGGATTGACCCATGTGGCGAGACCGGATTCGACCAGATCGGCGGCGAGCCGGTCGATCTCCTGCCGCCGCGCCGCGATCTCGCGCGAGATCACGCCGGCCAGTTCGCGCAACGTGTGGCCGCCCGCGATGGCATTGAGGAAATTCGCCGCCTCGCGCATCGAGGACGGCGTCTGACCGGCGGGGGGCGTGAAGATGCGATTCTCGACATGGCCATCGGCGAAGACCAGCACCACCAGCGCACGTTCGGGCGAAAGCGAGACGAACTCGACATGCTTGATCGGGGCCTCGTGCTTGGGCGTCAGCACGAGGGAAGCGCCGTGGGTGATCCCCGACAAGGCATGGCCCACGCGGTCGAGCAGCGAGGCCACGTCTCCGTCGGCCTCCTCCATGGAGCGGTCGATGCGGCGGCGGTCGTCGCCGTCGAGATCGCCGACCTCGAGCAGACCGTCGACGAACATCCGCAGCCCCGATTGGGTCGGGATGCGGCCCGCGCTGACATGCGGGCTGCCCAGAAGGCCCAGATGTTCGAGATCCTGCATGGTGTTGCGGATTGTCGCGGCCGAGACCTTTTCGGACATGTGACGGGTCAGGCTGCGCGAGCCGACGGGGGCGCCAGTTTCAAGGTAGCCCTCGACCACGCGGCGGAACACCTCGCGGGAGCGGTCGTTCATATCCTCGATTCGGGGCGATCTGTCTGGCATCGCGGGCTCGGGTCCTCATGGGGGCACGGCACATTAGGGGCGGCACCGGGGCAAGGTCAATGCGGCCCCATACCGGTCCCGGGTCCGGGTCGGCCTTGGATTTGGGGCGGGCAAGGCGTATGCGCAAGCCCGATACATGAAAGGATGAGACCATGCGCCCCTCCGGCCGGACCAACGACGCGCTGCGCGACGTCGAGATTGACACGGGCTTCAACCGTCATGCGGAAGGCTCATGCCTGATCCGCGTCGGCCACACCCATGTGATCTGCACCGCCACCGTGGAAGAGCGCGTGCCCCCCTTCCGGCGCAACTCGGGCCAGGGCTGGGTGACGGCGGAATACGGCATGCTGCCGCGTGCGACCAACAGCCGGATGCGGCGCGAGGCCAAGGCGGCGCAATCGGGCCGCACGCAGGAGATCCAGCGGCTGATCGGACGCTCCTTGCGCGCGGGCGTCGATTTCCATGCCCTGGGCGAGCGGCAGATCACCGTCGATTGTGACGTGATCCAGGCCGATGGCGGGACGCGTTGCGCCGCGATCACCGGTGGTTGGGTCGCCATGAAACTGGCCGTGCAGAAGCTGATGACCGCGGGCTTGGTCAAGACCGATCCACTGGCCGATCCGGTCTCGGCGGTGAGCTGCGGTCTCTATGCAGGGCAGCCCGTGCTCGACCTCGACTATCCCGAAGACAGCGAAGCGGGTGTCGACGGAAACTTCGTCATGTCCGGCGCGCGGCTGATCGAGGTGCAGATGTCGGCCGAAGGCTCGACCTTCTCGCGCGAGCAGATGGGGCAGCTTCTCGATCTGGCCGAAGCGGGCTGTGCCGAGCTGGCCCGCAAGCAGCTCGAGGCCGTGTCCTGATGCGCCGGTTCACCGAGAGATCGCTCGTCGTCGCCACGCATAACGCGGGCAAGCTCGACGAGTTTCGCGCGCTTCTGGCGCCCTTCGGCGTCACGGTGACGGGCAATGCCGATCATGGCCTGCCCGAGCCCGAGGAGACCGAAACGACCTTTGTCGGCAATGCGCGTATCAAGGCGCGGGCGGCGGTGGCGGCGACCGGTCTGCCCGCGCTTGCGGATGACAGCGGGCTGGAGGTCTTCGACCTCGACGGGCGCCCCGGGGTCCATACCGCGGATTGGGCCGAAACCGGCGCGGGCCGCGATTTCGACATTGCCATGAAGCGGGTGCATGACGAGCTGGAAGCTTCGGCCGCGCCGGCTCCGCATCGCGCGCGGTTCTGCTGCACGCTGGTCTTGGCCTGGCCCGACGGACATGAGGAGATCTTTGAAGGCCACGCCGGGGGCGAGGTGATATGGCCCATGCGCGGGGCAAGAGGGCATGGCTATGACCCGATCTTCGTGCCCGAGGGGCATGAGGTCACCTTTGCACAGATGGATGCCGAGACGAAGAACGCGATGAGCCACCGGGCGCGCGCCGTGGAGAAGCTTCGAGGGTGTTTTGGCTGAGACCTTGCAGAACTGGCAGCGCGGCGGGTTCGGGCTCTACCTGCATTGGCCCTTTTGCCAGGCCAAGTGTCCCTATTGCGACTTCAACAGCCATGTGGCGCAGTCGATCGATCAGGACCGCTGGGCCTCTGCCTATCTGAAGGAAATCGATAGGCTGGCCGAGGAGACGGGAGACCGCATCCTCGGATCGGTCTTTTTCGGCGGCGGGACGCCGAGCCTTATGGAGCCGCGGATCGTCGGGCAGATCCTCGACCGGATCGAACGGCGCTGGCGGCTGCGCAACGATTTCGAGGTGACGCTGGAGGCCAATCCCACCTCGATCGAGGCGGGCCGGTTTGCAGGCTACCGAACCGCAGGGGTCAACCGCGTCTCCATGGGGATGCAGGCGCTGAACGATGTCGATCTGAAACGGCTCGGGCGCCTGCACAGTGTCGATGAAGGCCTTCGAGCCTTTGATATCGCGCGCTCTGCCTTCGAGCGGGTCAGCTTCGATTTGATCTATGCCCGCCAGGATCAGACACCGGAAGACTGGGCCAGCGAGTTGGACCGCGCGCTGGGGCTCTGCGCCGATCATCTGTCGATGTATCAGCTGACGGTCGAGGACGGCACGGCCTTTGGCGATCGGCTGGCGCGCGGGGGTCTTCGAGGCCTGCCCGACGAGGACCACGCGGCGGATATGTACGAGATCACGCAAGACCTCGCCTCATCGGCGGGGCTTCCCACCTACGAAATTTCCAACCATGCGGTGCCGGGAGCCGAAAGCCGGCACAATCTGATCTATTGGCGCGCCGGGGATTGGCTCGGCATCGGGCCAGGCGCGCATGGCCGCCTGAGTTTCGACGCCGATCGCTGGGCGACCGAAGCCCCGAAGGCCCCCGGAGCCTGGCTGAAAGCCGTGGAGACGGGCAATGGCGGCGAACTCGACCGTGTGCTGCTGACCCCCCTCGAATGCCGGGAAGAGGCTCTGATGATGGGGCTTCGGCTCAGCGAGGGTATCGCGCTTTCGTCCGAGCTGATCCGCGATCTTCCCGGGTTCGATGCAAAGGTGACCGGATTGTCGGAGCTTGGGCTGCTGCAACGCTCCGACGACCGGCTTTTTGCGACGCAGGCCGGCCGACCGGTTCTCAACGGGATCTTGCGCGAACTTCTGGCTTGAGACGCCTTCAGTTGCCCGAAAGCAGCCGCAGAAGATCGTCGAGCTGGGCAAGGTCGCGGTAGCGCAGCGTGACCTTGCCGCCTTCGCCATGCGCATCATGGTCGATGCTCACCGACATCTTCAAGGTGGCCGAGAGGTCGCTTTCGATCTGCACCGTGTCGGCATCCTTGCCCGACTTGCGCGCAGCGCGGGGAGACGGGGCCTTGCCCGGCTTGCGCACCAGCGACTCCGCGTCGCGGACGGACATTCCCTTGAGCAGGATCTGCCGGGCCAGGCTAGAGGCCTGCTCGTTTCCGACGAGCGTCCGCGCATGGCCCGCCGTCAGCTGGCCCGAAGTCAGCATCTCCTGCACGTCTTCGGGCAGCGACAACAGGCGCATCAGATTCGCGATATGGCTGCGGCTCTTGCCCAAGGCGCTGGCCAGCTGTTCCTGGGTATGACCGAAGCGATCCATGAGCTGCCGATAGCCCGCCGCCTCGTCTATGGCATTGAGATCGGCGCGCTGGATGTTCTCGATGATCGCGACCTCGAGAACCTCCGTGTCGCTGTATTCCCGAATCAGGACAGGCAGCTCGTGCAGCTTTGCTAGCTGCGAGGCGCGCCAGCGGCGTTCGCCCGCGACAATCTCGAAATGACCTTCGCGCGACGGATCGCGGCGCACGATAAGCGGTTGGATCACCCCTTTTTCGCGGATGGAAGCGGCCAGCTCATCGAGCGCGGTTTCGTCGAAGTGACGACGCGGCTGATCGGGGTTGGGCCGGATTCTTTCGATCGGAACCATCATGTCGGGACGCCTCGCCTCTTCCGCGGCTGTCTGATCCTGGGACACATCGGCCATGAGCGCCGAGAGCCCTCGGCCCAGTCCGCGCGTCTTCTGTCTTTCGGCCATGTCGAGCCCTACCCCTCGCGTTGTATCACTTCGGCGGCCAGTTCGAGATAGGCCATGCTTCCCGCGCAGGCGGGATCGTAATCGAGAACCGGCATGGCATGAGACGGCGCTTCGCTCAAGCGCACGTTGCGCGGTATGACGGTTCGGAACACCAGATCGCCAAGGGTGCCACGCGCGTCGGCTTCGACCTGCTGGGACAGATTGTTCCTGCGGTCGTACATGGTTAGAACGACGCCTTCGATCCGTAGCGCCTCATTGGCCGAGGCGCGCACTTCGCGCAGCGTAAGCATCAGCTGCGAAAGACCTTCGAGCGCGAAAAACTCGCTCTGGAGCGGCACGATGATCGAACCGGCGGCGACCATGGCGTTGATGGTTAGAAGATTCAGCGCGGGCGGGCAATCGATCAGCACATAGTCGTAATCGGGGCGATCGCGCAGAAGCTCGGCAAGACGATTGCGCAGGCTGCGGCTTCTTCCCTTTGATGCCATGAGGTCCACGTCGGCGGAGCTGAGATCCGTCGTGGCCGGGATGATATCCAATCCCACGACCTGGGTCCCATGGATCCCCGCAGTCGCCGGCGCGTCTTCGAGCAGCAGATCGTAGCTAGTGGATCGACGATCGCCCGCCGCAAGACCGAGACCGGTCGAGGCGTTGCCCTGGGGGTCCATATCCACCAGCAGTACGCGCTTTCCGGCCTTCGCCAATGCGGCGCCGAGATTGATCGCCGTCGTTGTCTTGCCGACGCCGCCTTTCTGGTTGGCCAAGGCTATGATGCGACAGGTCTCAGACATGTTGAATGCCACTTATGCGAAGCAGGCGGGCCGAGGTATCGGTACGGCTGACATAGGATGCCATGCCGAAATTCCAGCTCTGCTGCGCGCTCGCGACTTCCGGCTCGAATGCTTTTCCCTTGAGGAAGAGGCATATGCCGTCAGGGGCGAGATGCCTGTCGGCATAGGTCAACAGCATATCGAGCGGCGCGAGGGCCCGAGCGCTCAGGATGTCGGCGTCGCGGGGGGTCATCTTTTCGATGCGTTCGCATGTGACCACCGCGTTGAGCTTCAGTTCCCGAGCCACCGTCCTCAGAAAGGCGGCCTTTCGACCGTCGCTTTCGACCAGCTCGAACCGACACCCTGGCGCAGCTTCGCCTGCCACGATGGCCATGACGACGCCGGGAAACCCGCCTCCGGAACCGATATCGATCCACTGCGCCTCACCCGTTGGAAGAAAGGCCGCCAGCTGCAAGGAATCCTCGATGTGGCGCTCCCTTACCTGATCAAGGTCGTTTTTCGAGACGAGATTGATCGAGCGCGACCATTTCTGCACTAGATTAACATAGTGATCCAGGCGCTCACTTGTTTCACGTGAAACAGTAGGTGCTTCGAGGGGGGGCGAAGAAGGCGTCAGTGTCATGCCGCAAGCCTGCGGCTTGCGTTCATCAACAAAAGCAACCCGGCCGCGGTCATCCCCTCGATCCGCCCGGCTTCGCCGACCGAGCTTGGCCGCGCTTTCTGAAGCTTGTCCTGCAACTCGGCAGAGAGCCCCGAGATGCTCGTGTAGTCCAGATCTCGCGGCAGCTTCCGCGCCTCGTCGCGGCGGATGGCATCCGCATCTCGGCTCTGGCGCTTGAGATAGGCACTGTAGATGGCTTCGTTCTTGATCTGCGCCCCGATTGCAGGCTCGATTTCGGCCAGATCAGGTGCTAGTTCGGTCAAGGTCGAGAATTTAACATCCGATAGCGACAGAGCTTCCAAGCCGGTTTTCGACTGACGCTCCGGGTTGAGCTTAGCACCCCGTCTTGCCAATTCCGCTGCCGGGAATTTCGCCGAGGACAAAGCGGCCCGGCCCGCGTCTAGCTTGTCCATCTTGCGAGCGAAGGCTTCCCAACGCGCCTCACCGATACAGCCCACTTCCCGAGCTGCAGCAGTGAGCCTTTGATCGGCATTATCGGCGCGCAAAGAGAGACGGAACTCCGCCCGCGACGTAAACATCCGGTAGGGTTCGGTCACCCCACGCGTGATGAGGTCATCGATCATCACGCCAATGTAGGAGCTCGTCCGGCTGAACGGCAAACGGGGAAGGCCCAGCACGGTGGCCGCGGCAGAGGATCCGGCAACGCACCCTTGTGCGGCTGCCTCCTCATAACCGGTGGTCCCATTGATCTGGCCTGCCAGATACAGACCGGGCAGCGATTTCAATTCAAGTCCAGAACCGAGCGCCCTTGGGTCGACATAGTCGTATTCAATGGCATAACCGGGCTGTTCGATCCGGACCTGTTCCAGACCGACCATGCTGCGGATAAAGCTTTCCTGCACATCCAAAGGCAAGGAGGTGGAAATCCCGTTGGGATAGACCGTATCCGTGGTCAGCCCTTCAGGTTCGAGAAAGACCTGATGGCTGTCTTTTTCCGCGAAACGCACGACCTTGTCTTCGATTGAGGGGCAGTACCGCGGGCCGGAACCGGAGATATTGCCGCTGTGCATCGCGGATTTCTCGAGGTTTGCATGAATGATTTCGTGCGCGCGTGGATTGGTATGGGTGATCCCGCAGGAGACCTGCCCCGCTGTCGGCGCGTCGTTCAGGAACGACAACATGACAGGCTCGTCATCGCCGGGCTGGGATTCAAGCCGAGACCAGTCGATGGTCTTTCCGTCGAGACGCGCGGGTGTGCCGGTCTTCAGGCGACCCATGGGGAGATCCAATCCCCGGATCCGTTCCGCCAATCGGTTGGAGGCTGCGTCGCCCATGCGCCCGCCTGGCCGCGTTTCCCCGCCAAAGTGCAGCATGCCACCCAGGAAGGTTCCCGTTGTCAGAACCACGGCGGCAGTGCCGATCCGTGTTCCATCGGCCAGATGCACGCCGGAGATCCGCCCCTGCACCATCTCCAGATCGGCGACTTCGCCTTCCAAAATGTCCAAGAGCTCGATCTGCGCAAGTTCCTGCTGCATGGCATTTCGAAAGAGCTCGCGATCCGCCTGCAACCTTGGGCCTTGGACCGCCGGACCCTTCTTGCGGTTCAGCAGCCGAAACTGGATCCCCGCGGCATCGGCGACGCGGCCCATGAGACCGTCAAGCGCATCGACCTCGCGCACCAGATGGCCCTTGCCGAGCCCGCCAATCGCAGGGTTGCAGGACATGGCGCCGATGGTCGCGGCCTTCATGGTGATCAGAGCCGTCTTGGCCCCCATGCGGCATGCGATGGCCGCGGCTTCGACGCCGGCATGTCCACCACCGACCACGATGATATCGTAGGTTCCATGTTTCACGTGAAACAACCCCTATTTTCCGATGCAGAAGCTCGAGAAAATTTCACCGAGCACATCCTCCACATCGACTCGCCCCACCAGACTGTCAAGCGTACGCACGGCGACTCGAAGATCCTCGGCGGCAAGATCGAGCATATCAGTGGATTCCGCCGTTGCGCGACAATCCTGCAGCGCGGCGATTCCGGACATCAGCGCCTCGCGATGCCGCTCCCGAATCGCGACCCCGGCTCCCTCGCTTCGCTTCTCGAGCCGGCCCGCAATCTCGTCGAGCAATTCTGGAACGCCGAAACCGGTCAGGCCGGACACCCCGGGATACCCGGAGGGCTCCCGATCCGCGCGTCCCACGCGCACGAGGTCGTCCGGGCGATCAGCTCGGGTGACGAAATCGTCAGCCGTCACCAGATGCACACGGATATCGGCGGTCTCGGCACGCTGTCTGGCGCGCGCGATGCCGATCGCCTCGACCTCGTCTCCGGCCTCCCGCAGCCCGGCGGTGTCCAGCAAGGTGACCGGCAAGCCCCGAAGATCCATGCGAACCTCGATGACATCGCGGGTCGTGCCCGGAATATCCGATATAATCGCGGCCTCTCGGCCAGCCAGGTGGTTCAAAAGCGTCGATTTTCCCATGTTGGGCGCGCCGATGATCGCCACCTCGAACCCATCCCTGATGCGTTCCGCGGCCCCCACGCCCTGCATCTCCGCGCGCATGGCGTCCTCGCACCGTGCAAGGATTTCAAGAACCTCAGGCGTGACATCGACAGGGACATCCTCATCGGCAAAATCGATCGTGGCTTCCAACAGCGCCATCGCGCGCAGGAGGTCCCGCTTCCACAGATCGGCCTTCTGCCCCAACCCACCGGACATGACGCGCATCGCCTGACGCCGCTGCGCTTCGGTCTCCGCATCGACGAGATCGGCCAGACCTTCGACCTGCGACAGATCCAATCGGCCGTTTTCCAGCGCCTGACGGGTAAACTCGCCCGGCTGTGCCAGCCGCAGTTCCGGCTGCTGCGAAAGCTCGTGCAGGACGGCGTTGATCACGGCCCGGCTGCCATGCAGATGAAGCTCGACGACCGGTGCACCAGTAAAGCTGCGCCCCTTCTCGAAGGTCAGGACCAGCGCCTCATCGAGCACCTCGCCGCCCGCCGAGCGAAGCCGCCGCAGGCCCCGTCCGTGGCGGGGCAAGGGCCCGGCCATGCGTTCGGCCACGCCATGCGCCGCCGGGCCCGAAATCCGGACCACGGCCACCCCTGCCCGGCCCCGCGCGGTCGCCAGGGCGTAGATGTTGTCCACATCCATCGCCGCGCTCCGCGTCAGGTGTTCATCGAATCGAAGAAGTCCGAGTTGGTCTTGGTCTGCTTCAGCTTCGAGATCAGGAACTCGATCGCATCCGTGGTGCCCATCGGGTTGAGAATGCGGCGCAGGACATAGGTCTTCTGCAGGTCGATCTTCTCGACCAGCAGCTCTTCCTTGCGGGTGCCGGACTTGAGGATGTCCATCGCCGGGAAGACGCGCTTGTCAGCGACCTTGCGGTCGAGCACGATCTCGGAGTTGCCCGTGCCCTTGAATTCCTCGAAGATCACCTCGTCCATCCGGCTGCCGGTGTCGATCAGCGCGGTCGCGATGATGGTGAGCGAACCGCCCTCCTCGATGTTGCGCGCCGCGCCGAAGAACCGCTTGGGCCGCTGCAGCGCATTGGCGTCGACGCCCCCCGTAAGCACCTTGCCCGAGGACGGCACGGTGGTGTTGAAGGCGCGGCCCAAGCGGGTGATCGAATCGAGCAGGATCACCACGTCGCGCTTGTGCTCGACGAGCCGCTTGGCCTTTTCGATCACCATCTCGGAGACGGCCACGTGGCGCGTCGCGGGTTCGTCGAAGGTCGAAGAGACGACCTCGCCCTTCACCGAACGTTGCATGTCGGTGACCTCCTCGGGCCGCTCGTCGATCAGCAGCACGATGAGATAGCACTCGGGGTGATTCTTCTCGATCGAATGGGCGATGTTCTGCAACAGCACCGTCTTGCCGGTGCGCGGCGGCGCCACGATGAGCGAGCGCTGGCCCTTGCCGATCGGCGAGACGAGATCGATGATCCGCGCGGAGCGGTCCTTGGTCGCCGCCTCTTCCTCGACCTCCATCTTCAGCCGCTCATCGGGATAGAGCGGCGTCAGGTTGTCGAAGGCAACCTTGTGCCGGGCCCGCTCGGGCGCCTCGAAGTTGATCTTCTCGACGCTGACCAGCGCGAAGTAGCGCTCGTTCTCGTTGGGCTCCTGGATCACGCCTTCGACCGTGTCGCCGGTGCGCAGGGAGAACTGGCGGATCATGTCGGGCGAGACATAGATGTCGTCGGGGCCGGGCAGATAGTTCGCCTCGGGGCTGCGCAGGAAGCCGAAGCCGTCCTGCAGCACCTCGAGCACGCCGTCGCCGCCGATGACCCAGTCTTCCTCGGCCCGCTCCTTGAGGATGGCGAACATCATGTCGCCCTTGCGCATGGTCGAGGCGTTCTCGATCTCCAGCTCTTCGGCCAGGGAGAGAAGATCCTTCGGGCTTTGCGCCTTCAGATCGGCGAGGTTCAGGCGGTCCTGGGACATGCAACGATCCTGCGGCGGCCCTCGGGCCGCTCTTGTCAGTCGTGAAAATGGAATCGCTTCGCCCGGACGGGCAAGCGGGGAGAAGTCTTAGGCGTGGATAAGTCGCGCGTCAATGTTGCTTTGCGAGAGCGCTCAGAACGGACGCACCACCACCGCCACCACGATCACCAGCAAAAGCAGCGTCGGCACCTCGTTGGCGATGCGATACTGCCGCCCCGTACGGCTGTTGGTGCCGGCCGCGAATTCACGGCGGCGCTTCGACAGCCAGCCATGCATCCCCGTCATCGCCAGAACCGCCACCGCCTTGATCCAGGGCCAGGGCTGGGACCAGTCGACGACGCCGGTGGAGATCAGCAGCAGACCGAAGACCCAGGTCGAGATCATCGCCGGGCCCATGATCAGCTTCAGCAGCTTCGTTTCCATGACCTGAAAGGTTTCATCGAGCTCGGACCCCTTCTCGGCCCGCTCCGCGTGATAGACGAAGAGCCGCGGCAGGTAGAACATCCCGGCCATCCACGCCACGAAGGACAGGATGTGCCCCGTCTTTATCCACGGATAGGCGGCAGCCAGCAGATCGGTCATTTTGGTCCCCTTCTCAGACCGGCTCCTTCTCAAATGAATAAGGATAAAAGAAAAGATGATGAGAGTAGTAGGGAGGTGGATAAGCGGGGTTTGAACACCTATCCTCAGAGTCGTCCACAGGATGATCGACTCCTCGACGGAGTCAGAACGACTCGGCTACATTGTTTAACTTATTGTATCCAAAATATAAAAATTTCCGCCTTGCCATCGGAATGCCCCGAGTCGCCAGCTTGACTCACGCTTTTGCCCACAATCGGCCCCAAGCTGCGCGTTGTTCTCGTCCCCCGTGGATAACTCGCTGAGTCGCACCGGCGACTCACCCCGCTTGTCCCGAGTCGCGACACCGGTCACAACTCTCCACCGAGTCGTGCTCATGATTCGATCCCGATTCCTCCCTAGAGTCGTCCACAGGCCGCCATGACCGAAAACCTCGTCCTCGCCTCCGGATCCGAGATCCGCGCCAGCCTGCTGAAGGGGGCCGCAATCCCTTTCGAGATCGAAAAGGCGCGCATTGACGAAGCCGCGCTCAAGGCAGCACTTCTGGCCGAGGGCGCGCCGCCGCGCGATCTGGCCGACAAGCTCGCCGAGATGAAGGCGCTCAAGGTCTCGGCCCGTCGTCCCGGCGCGCTGGTGCTCGGCTGCGATCAGGTGCTCAACCTCGGCGGTGAGGTCTTGTCCAAGCCCGAAACCCCCGAGGAGGCGGTCGAGCAACTCACCCGCCTGTCGGGCCGCACGCATCAGCTTCTTTCGGCCGCGGTGGTCTGCCTCGATGGCGAACCGGTCTGGCGCCATGTCGGCGTGGTCCGGCTCGACATGGCGAAATGCTCCGAGCCTTACCTTCGCGACTATGTCGAGCGCAACTGGACATCCATCCGCCACGCGGTCGGCGGCTACAAGCTCGAGGAAGAGGGCGTGCGCCTCTTCGTGCGGATCATGGGCGATTATTTCACCGTGCTCGGCCTGCCATTGGTCGAGCTGATCAACTGGCTGGTGCTGAGGGGAGATCTCGACAGATGAGCGCGCATCGCATTCCGCTGGCGGGGGTTCTCGGCGCCCCCATCGCCCATTCCCGCTCGCCGCGGCTTTTCGCGCATTGGCTTTCGGAGCTGAAGATCGAAGGGCACTACGTCCCGCTTCACGTGGAGCCAAAGGACTTCGACGAGGTCGTGCGCACCCTGCCCCGCATGGGGTTTCGCGGCGCCAATGTGACACTGCCGCACAAGCTCGCCGCATTGCAGATCGCCGATCATGTCAGCGACCGCGCCAAGCGCATCGGTGCGGCCAACACGCTGACCTTCCGCGAGGATGGCATCCACGCCGACAACACCGACGGTCATGGCTTCATCGCCAATCTGCGCCAGAACGCGCCCGATTGGTCGGCCAGCGCCGGTCCGGCGGTGGTGCTGGGCGCGGGCGGAGCCGCGCGCGCGGTGCTCGATGCGCTGATCGAGGCAGGTGTGCCCGAGATCCGGCTCGCCAACCGCACCCGCGCCCGGGCCGAGGCGCTGGCCGAAGCCTTCGGGCCGAAGATCCGCGTCATCGACTGGGCCGAGACGGCCCCGGTGCTGGATAGCGCGGCGACCCTCGTCAACACCACCTCGCTCGGCATGGCGGGAGCCGATCCCTTCGATCTCGATCTTTCCACCCTGCCCGTCTCGGCGCTGGCGACGGATCTGGTCTATACGCCGCTCGACACGCCGATGCTCATCGCCGCGCGCGCGCGCGGTTGCCGCACGGTGGACGGGCTGGGCATGCTGCTGCACCAGGCGGTGCCGGGCTTCGAGCGCTGGTTCGGCGCCACGCCACAGGTGACGGAGGCGCTGCGCAGGACGGTGCTGGCATGACCTTCCGGCTCGGCCTCACCGGCTCCATCGGCATGGGCAAATCGACCACCGCCGCGATGTTCGCCGATGAGGGCCTGCCGGTCTGGGACGCCGATGCCGCCGTGCACCGGCTCTACGGGCCGGGCGGTGCCGCGGTGGAGCCGATGCGCGCAGCCTTCCCCGAGGCAATCCTCGATAATGCGGTCTCGCGCGATGCGCTCAAGCGGATCATCGCCGCCGATCCGACGGCCCTGCCCCGCATCGAAGCCATCGTGCATCCGTTGGTGCAGACCGACCGCGAGGATTTCATCGCCGCGCAGTCCGCCGACATCACCGTGCTCGATATCCCGCTGCTCTACGAGACCGGCGGCGAGGCACAAATGGACGCGGTGGTGGTGGTCAGCGCGCCGCCCGAGGTGCAGGCCATACGCGTGCTCGCGCGCCCCGGCATGACCCGCGCGCAGCTCGATGCCATTCTCGCACGGCAGATGCCGGATGTTGAGAAACGCGGCCTTGCCGATTACCTGATCGAGACGGTGACACTCGACGCGGCCCGCGCGGGCGTGCGAGATGTGATCGACCGGATCAGGAGGCAGCTGCGCGATGCGTGAGATCGTACTCGACACCGAAACCACCGGCTTCGAGCCTGCCGAGGGCGACCGCATCGTCGAGATCGGCGCGGTCGAGCTGCAAGGTCACATGCCCACGGGCCGCACCTACCACCAATACATCAATCCGGAACGCTCCATGCCCAAGGGCGCCTTCGAGGTGCACGGGCTGGGCGATGACTTCCTGCGAGACAAGCCGAAATTCGCGGCCATCGCGCAGGAGTTTCTCGATTTCATCGGCGAGGCGCGGCTGGTGATCCACAACGCCGCCTTCGACATGAAATTTCTCAACGCCGAGCTGGGCTGGGTCAACAAGCCGAAGATTCCGATGGACCGCGCGCTCGACACGCTGGCCATCGCGCGCAAGCGGTTTCCCGGCTCGCCCGCCTCGCTCGACGCGCTGTGCCGCCGGTTCGGCATCGACAACGGCGCGCGCACGTTGCACGGCGCGCTTCTCGACAGCGAGATCCTGGCAGAGGTCTATCTGGAGCTGATCGGCGGCCGGCAGCCCGATTTCGCGCTGGGTGTCGCGCAGGGCGGCGGCACCGATACCACGCAGGCCGAATGGCGCCCGCGTCCGCGGCCGGCGCCCCTGCCGCCCCGAATCACCGAGGAAGAGGCCGCCACCCATGCCGAGTTCATCGGCAAATTGGGCGACGACGCGCTTTGGAAAAGGTTCGGCTAGGCCTCAGGCGGTGCCCGAGGGGCCCTGCTCGGCTTCGGCGGCCTTCTGGGCCTGCTGCTGCTGCGCGCGGCGCTGAAGCTCGTTGCGATAGAGCTGCAGGAAGTCGATCTGCTCGAGGTTCAGCGGCGGGAAGCCGCCGTCGCGGGTCACATCCGAGACGATCCGGCGCAGGTAGGGAAAGGTCATGCGCGGGCATTCGATCAGCAGGTAGGGGTGCAGCTGCTCGTCCGGCACGCCGGAGATCTGGAACACGCCGGCATATTCGATCTCGAAGATGAACAGCGGCTCGCCCGAGTCCTTGGCCTTCGAGGTGATGTTGAGCTTGGTGATCACCTCGTACTGGCCCTCCTGCCCGCGCTTGCGCGCGTCGAGGTTGACCTGAACCGAGACCTCGGGCTGCAGATCGCCGGAGAGGCCCTTCTGCGCCAGCGCGTTCTCGAAGGACATGTCGCGGATGTATTGCGCGACGATGCGCTGCGTCACCTTGGGCTGCTGTTGCGCCTGGCCTTCGGGCTGCGGGCTGGCGGGGGCGTCGGGCGTGTCGGTCATCTGGGATCCTCCGGTGTCAGTTGGGCCTTATCTATCAGCCCCCGCGCGCCCCCTCAATGCCGGGTCCAACCCGAAGGGTGCGTCGGCGCGGGGCCTTCGCCCAGCTCCTGGTAATCGCCGTCGATCACCGTGTCGCGCGGACGCTGATGGCGGCCCGGATACCCCTGAGAGGCGCCATGCGGCGGCTGGCCCATCTCGAAGCTCGCCACCTTCACCTTGTCCTTGAGAAGCCGGAACACCCGCCCGCGCACCGCCGGGATCAGCAACGCGAAGCCGCAGGCATCGGTGAAAAAGCCCGGTGTCAGCAACAGCGCGCCGGCAAACAGGATCATCGCGCCGTCGGCCAGCGCGCGCGAGGGGTCCGACAGCTCGGCCATCGACCGCTTGAGCCGGGCGATCGCCTGAAGCCCCTGCCCGCGCACCAGCGCGGTGCCCGCGATGGCGGTCAGAACCACGATCAGCAGCGTCGGCCAGAGCCCGATCAGCCCGCCGATCTGGATGAACAGGCCGATCTCGATCAGCGGCACGGCGAGGAAGGCGATGAAGAGCCACATGGGCGGTCTCCCGAAGGTCTGTGAGCGTCCCCCTGCCCCGCGACGATCCGCGCCGGGGGGTCGGTGGACTTGAAGGTTCGCGTGGCTTACATAGGTGCGACATGGGTCCGGTGCGAGGCCCGTGCTGACATGAGGCTCCGAATGAACTCTCCCATCATCCAGCTTCTGGTGCTCGCAGGCATCGCGATCTTCCTGATCCTGCGGCTACGCGGGGTGCTGGGCACACGCGAGGGATTCGAGAAGCCGAGTCTGCCCGCGCAGACCGAAAAGCGGCGCTCGCGTCCCGAGTTCGAGGTGATCGAGGGCGGTCCCGACCGCGACATCACCGATCACGTGCCCGAGGGCAGCGACACCGCCAAGGCGCTCTACGCGATGAAGGCCGCGGATTCGTCGTTCAACCTGAGCGAGTTCCTGCAAGGGGCCCGCGGCGCCTACGAGATGATTCTCATGGCCTTCGAGAACGGCGATCTCGAAAGCGTGAAGCCGTTTCTCTCCGACGATGTCCACGAGGCCTTTGCCGAGGTGGTCGCCGCGCGCGAGCGTGAGGGGCTCAAGGTCGAGGCGACATTCGTCGGGCTGGGCGAGGTCGCGGTGCGCGACGCGAGCTTCGATGCCGATACCCGCGAGGGCGAGATTGCCGTGCGCTTCACCGGCGAGCTGACCTATGTGGTGCGCAACGCCGCGGGCGAGATCGTCGAGGGCTCGACCAGCGAGATCAAGCGCCAGCGTGACGTCTGGACCTTTGGCCGGGTGATGGGCACCGACGATCCCAATTGGAAACTGGTGGCGACCGGGGAATGATCCGGCGCGCGGCGGCACTGGCGTTGGCCCTCGGGCTGCCGCTCGGCGCGGCGGCAAGCCCGAAGCTCCTGGATTTCCAGCAGCTCGACGGCTGGGCCGCCGATGACCACGCCGCCGCGCTGGAGGCCTTTCTCGAAACCTGCCGCGACCTGCGCGACCGCGACTGGCAGGCGCTGTGCGGCATGGCGGGCGAGACCGAGGATGCGAAGAGCTTCTTCGAGCTGTTCTTTCTGCCGGTGATGGTCGAGGACGGGGCCGAGGCGCTCTTCACCGGCTATTACGAGCCCGAGCTGCGCGGCTCCGAGGTGCCCGACGGCCGTCATGTCGCCCCGGTCTACCGCGTGCCCGAGGATCTGCCCTCCGAAGGGCCATGGCTCACCCGGCAGGAGATCGAGCAGGGCGGCGCGCTCAGGGGGCGCGGGCTGGAGATCGCCTATGTCGATCCGGTCGAGCTGTTCTTCTTGCAGATCCAGGGTTCGGGCCGGGTGCGCCTGCCCTCGGGACAGGTGATCCGGCTCGGTTACGGCGCGGCCAACCGCCAGCCCTATTCCTCGATCGGGCAGGAGCTGGTGGCGCGCGGCATCTACGAGCCGCATCAGGTCTCGGCCGACGTGATCCGCTCATGGGTCAGGCGCAACCCGGTCGACGGGCGCGAGCTGCTCTGGACCAACCGCTCTTACGTGTTCTTTCGCGAGGTGAACGAGGTGCCGCCCGAGCGCGGGCCGCTGGGCGCGATGAACCGCTCGATCACGCCGCTGCGCACGATCGCGGTGGACCCCTCGTTCGTGCCGCTCGGCGCGCCGGTCTGGATCGAGACCGAGGGCGAGGACCGGTTTCGCCGCCTGATGATGGCGCAGGACACCGGATCGGCGATCAAGGGCGCCCAGCGCGCCGACATCTTCTTCGGCACCGGCAGGCTCGCGGGCAAGCGCGCGGGCCGGACCCGCGACACCGGGCGGATGGTGATGCTGCTGCCGATTCAGCGCGCGCTCGACATGCTGCCGCAGACCTTGGCCGATCCGGCCTGATGGCGCGCAGGCCCCGGCACCTGTCGCCCGAAGAGCGGGCGCTGTGGGACAGCGTCGCGCGCCAGGCCGCACCGATGCACAAGCCGCGCGCGCCCGCGCCCGACTCCAAACCCGAGCCCAAGCCTGCCAAGCCCGCCGCGCCGGAGCATTTCGACCCGCTGCCCCGGTTCAGGGTCGGGCAGAAGGCCGATGCAGCGCGCAAGGATGACCTGTTGCCGAGGCTGCGCGACCGGCTGCGCGCCGCTCCGGTGGCGATGGACGCCAAGGCGCATGGGCGGATGACCCGTGGCAAGCTCAAGCCCGAGGCCCGGCTCGACCTGCACGGCATGACCATGTCCGAGGCGCATCCCGAGCTCGTGGCCTTCATCCTGTCGAGCCAGGCGATGGGCCGCCGGCTGGTGCTGGTGATCACCGGCAAGGGCCGTGAAAAGGACTACGAGGCGCCGATGCCGGTGCGCCACGGGGTGTTGCGGCACCAGGTGCCGCAATGGCTCGGCCTGTCGCCGCTTCGGCAGGCGGTGCTGCAGATCACCCCGGCCCATATCCGCCATGGCGGCGAAGGCGCCTATTACGTCTATCTGCGCCGCGCGCGCTAGGCAGCGCGGGCCAGCGCCTGCGCCCGGGGCAAGAGCCGCGCCGCGCGACGCACGCCGAAGGCCGCCAGCAGCCCCGCGAGGCCGAGATAGGCCGCGATGCCCAGCATCTGACCGGGGAAATCGACGCCGTGGTCGATCAGCAGCCCGCTCACCCCCGGTCCCACCGCCGAGCCGAAGACCATCACCGCCGCCGCCGCCGACTTGACCGCGCCGATGTGGCGCGTGCCGTAGAACTCGGCCCAGAAGGCGCCGGGCAGCACCGCCTGCGCACCGGTGCCGATCCCGAGCACCGCAAGACCCAGCGCCGCCATCCCGAGCCCGTCGGCCTGTGAGAGCACGAGGAAGGCCAGCGTCCAGGGCAGCATGAGAAACGGCATCAGCCGCGCCGTGCCGAACCGGTCGAGTGCTGCGCCGGTGGCGAAGTTGGCGCCGATGGTCAGCGCGGTGAAGAGCGGCATCAAGGCCACCCATTGCCCGAGGCTCCAGGGTTTCACCTCGGACAGATGCACCTGCTGGAAGAACAGCGCCGTCCCCCAGGCCGGCGGGCCGAGCAGCGCCGGGACGATCAGCCAGAACAGCCAATGCGTCACCGCCGCGTTGCGGGTCCAGTGGCGTCCGCCCATGCCGGACGACTGGCTCTCCCGCGCGATGCTCTGGGGCGTCCGTTCCTGTCGCAGCAGCGCCAGCGCCGGCGGCATGGCGAGGAACGACAGCACCGCCGCCGCGACCCACAAAAGCCGCCAGTCCATCAGCCCCAGCCCGGCCACGAAGAGCACCGGCAGCACCGCCTGACCCAGCGCCACGCCCATGGAGGCGACCGAGAGCGCCTTGCCCCGTCCGGCGGCGAACCAGCGCGCCATGGCCACGACCGAGATATGGATCATCATCCCCTGACCGGCGAATCGCAGCACGAAGATCACCGGCACCAGCGCCCAGCCCCAGCCCCCCGGCAGGGCCGCCATGGCAAGGCAGCCCAGTCCCAGAAGCGCCATCGCCGCCGGGCCGAGGCGGCGCGCGCGAAACCGGTCGGTCAGCCCGCCCGCCCAGATCATCACCAGCGCCGAAAGCGTCGTGCCCAGCGTGTAGATCCCGCCCCAGGCGCCGTGGCCCAGCCCGAACTCGGCGCGGATCTCGCCCGCGAAGACCGAGATGAAGAAGGTCTGGCCAAAGGAGGAGCCGAAGCTCAGCAGCGCGCCGGCGGCGAGGAAGGGCGCGTTGTCGCGCAGGAAACGCAGGAAGCTCATGCGGGGGCCTTTCGAGGTTCCGGGATCGGCCGGGGAGGTCGGGCGAAGCCGGTACCATTCGAAACCTTCCCCGAGTCCAGGCGTTTGTGGGACGAACCTTGCAAGGAGTCCACCGGACATGTCCGACCCGATCGCTGCCCGACCCACCCCGGACCGGGCCGGGATCCGTGTGATCTGCAACGATCACTCGGGCCGCAACAGCCGCGAAGCCGAGGCCATCGACAAGGCGATGAAGGTGCTCGGGCCTCAGGCCGAGCTCAGACACGTCAAGGGCCGCGACATCGCCGGGGCGGCACAGGCCGCGGTCGGCGAAGGCGTCGGCACCGTGGTGGCGGCAGGGGGCGACGGCACGATCATGGCCGTGGCCTCGGCGCTCAGGGGGTCGGACTGCGCGCTGGGCGTGCTGCCCTTGGGCACCTTCAATTTCTTCGCCCGCGGCTGTGGAATTCCCGAGGACCCCGAGGGCGCGGCGCGCGTCATCGCCGCCGGGCATCGCCGGTCGATCGACCTTGGCGCGGTGAACGGACAGCTTTTCCTCAACAACGCCAGCATCGGTGTCTATCCCGCCATCCTCAAGGAGCGCGAAACCGTCTATCGCCGCTGGGGCCGCCGCCGCATCGCCGCGCATTGGTCGGTGCTCAAGACCTTCTGGCGGTTCCGGCGTCCGCTCAAGGTCGAGATCGAGATCGAAGGGCAGCGCCGGCGCTTCCGCACGCCGCTGGTCTTCGCGGCGCGCTCGGCCTTCCAGCTCGAACATTTCGGGCTGCAGGGCGCCGATTGCATCCGCGGGGGCAAGTTCTCGGTCTTCGTCGCGCCCAACGAGGGGCGGGTGGGGCTCTTGTCCGACGCGCTGCGTCTCGCCGTGCGGCAGATGCGGCTGGGCGAGGATTTCGAGCTGATCTGCGCCGACAGGCTGACGATCCATCTCAAGCGCCCCCAGCAGCTCGTCGCCTGCGACGGCGAGAAGTTCACCATGCGTGGACCGCTGGAGTTTGAGATGATCCGCGATGCCTTCGAGGTGATCGTGCCGGAAGAGACGAATGAAACGGCCCGGCCGGACGGGCGCGCGGCATGAGGCGCGTGCTGCATATCTCGGACCTGCATTTCGGCCGCACCCGCGAGGATCTGCTGGAGCCGTTGATCGAGACGATCAACGGGCTCGCGCCCGATCTCGTGGCCTTTTCCGGTGATCTGACCCAGCGCGCCCGCGAAAGCCAGTTCGCCCAGGCCGCCAGCTTCATCTCGCGGCTGACGCCGCCAGTCTTCACCGTGCCCGGCAATCACGACACGCCGATCGACAATCCCTGGCTGCGCTTCGTTAAGCCGTTCCACCGCTACCGGGAGATCATCAGCGAGGATCTGGAGCCGGAATATGCCGACGAGGAGGTGGCGCTGGTCGGGGTCAACACGGTCAACCGCTTTGCCTGGCAGTCGGGCAAGATCAGCCGGCGCACCATCAGGCGGATCTGCGACGCGTTTTCGGAGGTGCAGGACGGGCGGACCCATCTGGCGATGATGCACCACCCGCTCGAACACGATCCGGGCACGGAAAAGCGGCTGATGCGCGGGGCGCGCGCCGCCGTCGCCTGCCTGGGGCGCTGCGGCGCCGATGTGGTGCTCTCGGGCCATCTGCACAATGCCGCCGTGGCCCCGCTCACCGCGGCGCCGGGCGTGCTTCTGGTGCAGGCGGGCACGGGGCTGTCGTCGCGGCTGCGCGAGGAGACCAACAACTTCAACCTGCTGCATATCGCGCCCGACGCGATCAAGGTGGAGCGATACGGGGCCGAGGACCGGCCCCGCTTCGGAATCATCCAGACCGCGCGCTTCGCCAAGACGAAGGGGGTCTGGCGCGAGGTCTAGAGCACGTAGCGCGACAGGTCGGTCGACCGCGACAGCTCGCCCAGGTGCTCTTCGACGAAGGCCTCGTCGACGGTGATCGTCTCGCCCGCCCGGTCGGGCGCGGTGAAGCTCAGCTCCTCGAACACCCGTTCCAGCACGGTATAGAGCCTGCGCGCGCCGATGTTCTCGACCGAGCGGTTCACCTCCGCCGCGATCCGCGCCAGCGCCGCGATGCCGCCTTCGGTAAAGGTGACCGTCACCTCTTCGGTGCCCATCAGAGCCGTGTACTGCCGTGTCAGGGCATTGTCGGTCTCGGTCAGGATGCGGACGAAATCCTCCTCGGTGAGCGCGCGCAACTCGACCCGGATCGGCAGTCGGCCCTGAAGCTCGGGCAGCAGATCCGAGGGCTTGGCCACGTGGAAGGCGCCGCTCGCGATGAACAGGATGTGGTCGGTGCGGATCGGGCCGTGCTTGGTGGTCACGGTCGTGCCCTCGATCAGCGGCAGCAGGTCGCGCTGCACGCCCTCGCGGCTCACATCCGCGCCGCGCGCATCCGCCTTGGCGCAGACCTTGTCAATCTCGTCGAGAAACACGATGCCGTTCTGCTCGACGTTCTCGACCGCGGCCTTGGTCACCGTCTCGTCGTCGAGAAGCTTGTCGGCCTCGTCGGCGATCAGAAGCTCGTAGCTCTCGGCCACCGTCACCCGCTTCTTGACCTTGCGGCCGCCCATCGCCTTGCCGAAGAGATCGCCCAGATTCATCATGCCGCCGGGCTGGCCGGGGATGTCCATGCCCTGCATCGGGTTGGAGCTGTCGGTCACCTCGATCTCGATCATCGTGCCGTCGAGCTCGCCCGACTTCAGCTTGCGGCGGAACATCTCGCGCGTCTGGTCGCGCGCATCCGTGCCGGCGATGGCGCTGATGACGCGGTTCTCGGCGGCCTCGTGCGCCTTGGATTTCACATCCTCGCGCATCTGCTCGCGGGTCTGGAAGATCGCGGCCTCCACCAGATCGCGGATGATCTGCTCCACGTCGCGGCCGACATAGCCGACTTCGGTGAATTTCGTCGCCTCGACCTTGAGAAAGGGCGCCTGCGCCAGCTTGGCGAGGCGGCGCGAGATCTCGGTCTTGCCGACGCCGGTGGGGCCGATCATCAGGATGTTCTTGGGATACACCTCGTCGCGCAGATCCGCGCCGAGCTGCTTGCGCCGCCAGCGCGAGCGCAGGGCGACGGCGACGGCGCGCTTGGCCTCCTTCTGGCCGATGATGAAACGATCGAGTTCGGAGACGATCTCGCGGGGGGTCAGGTCGCTCATGGGAGGGTCCTTCTGTGGGGGGCAGACGCGAGGCTCAGGCCTCGAGCGTCTCCACGGTCAGCTTGCCATTGGTGTAGACGCAGATGTCGGCGGCGATCGCCATGGCGCGGCGCGCCACCTCCTCGGCATCGAGGTCGGTTTCCATCATGGCGCGCCCCGCGGCGAGCGCGAAATTGCCGCCCGAGCCGATGGCGGTGACGTCATGCTCGGGCTCGAGCACGTCGCCCGCCCCGGTGATGACCAGAAGATCCTTGCCATCCGAGACGATCAGCATCGCTTCGAGCTTCTGCAGATACTTGTCGGTGCGCCAGTCCTTGGCCAGCTCGACGCTGGCGCGCGCGAGCTGACCGGGCGTGGCTTCGAGCTTCTTCTCCAGCCGCTCCAGCAGGGTGAAGGCGTCCGCCGTGGAGCCCGCGAAACCGGCGATGACGTCGTAGCCGCCGGGCGACAGCCTGCGCACCTTGCGCGCGGTGCCCTTGATCACGGTCTGGCCGAGGCTCACCTGCCCGTCGCCCGCGATCACCACCTTGCCGCCCTTGCGCACGCCGATGATGGTCGTGCCGTGCCAGCCGGGAAACTCGTCGCTCATCTTGCCTCCTGTCGGGCGCGGGTGGGCCCGCGCGCCATGCGTATTTGTCGAAAGATGAAGGGGAGGGCCCCTTCGCCGTCCGGGCCGATATGGGGGCCGGGGCCGGGAAGGGCAAGTTTGCCCCGGATCAGAGACGTGTTCAGACACGAAAAAGGCGCCCGAAGGCGCCTTGATCGTCATCGCTTGGCCAAGGATCAGACCGATTCGTCGATCCAGCCCTTGAGCGCGGCCTTGGGGGCTGCGCCAGCGCGGTTCGAGACGATTTCGCCATCCTTGAACAGGAACAGCGCCGGAATGCCGCGCACGCCGAGCTGCGCGGGCGAATTCGGGTTCTCGTCGACATTGACCTTCACGATCTTGAGCTTGTCGCCATACTCCTCGGACAGCTCCTCAAGAGCGGGGCCGATCATCTTGCAGGGGCCGCACCACTCGGCCCAGAAATCCACCACGACGGGGACATCGGACTGACGCACTTCGGCGTCGAAATTCGCGTCATTGACTGCAACGGTGGCCATCGGGGCTCTCCTTGGGTCTCGGGTTGGATCAGAGACGTAAGGACGCAGGCCTAGCGCGTCAATGGGCGGCCCGGCGCAAGGCCGCCATGACCAGATCGCGCGGCAGGGGCATCAGCGCCGCGCGCGCCGTCCACAGCACCGCCACCTCGACCCTGCGGCCGGGCCAGAGCTGCTCCAGCATCGCGGCATAGGCCCCCATCTGCCGCAGGATGCCCTCGGGCGTGTCCTCGGGCCGCTCGGGCGCCACGCGGTTGGTCTTGAAGTCGATGGCGATCACGCGATCGGCTTCGATCACCAGCCGGTCGATCGCGCCGTGCAGCCGCAGCCCGCCCAGCTCGGGCAGGGCGGCAGTGATCCCGGCCTCGGCCAGCGTGCCGGGGGCAAAGACCGCCTCCAGACCGGGGGCGGACACGAGGCCCAGCGCATCGGTGAGCAGGCTTTCGGTCTCGTCGAGCCCCTCGGCCTCCTCGGCATTGGCCAGAAGGCGGCGGCCCTGTGCGGCGCGGCTCGCCTCGGGCAAAGCGGGTAGGTGTTCGAGCAGAAGATGCATCAGCGTGCCACGCGCGCGTGCCGTCTCGCCATCGGTCTCGCCCGCATCATCCGGCATCACCTTGGCCCCGCCGAGATCCGAGGGCGAAAGCGTCGCGGCCACGGCCTCCGGCAAGGCGATGGACGGGTAGGCGGGCGGCGCGGGCAGGGCGGCGGCGGGGGTGCGGGGCGGCAGCATCTCGCCGCAGGACCAGTCGAGATGCGCATAGCGCAGCCCCTCGCCGCCGGGCATCGGCGCAGGCGCGGCCCCGATCCGTTCCAGCCCTTCGGCCACGGTGGCGTGCCAGCTGTCGCCCGCCTCGCCCACATCGCCCGGCGCGCAGAGGATCAGCCAGCTTTCGGCCCGCGTCATCGCCACGTAGAGCAGGCGACGACGCTCGCGCTCCTGCGCGTCGATCAGCTCCTCGCGCAGCTCGCGCATCGGCTCGGGCATCTCGGCCGCAGCCCCGGCCCAGAGCTGCGCCTCACCCGCGTCATAGAGCTTGTCGCGCAGGTCCACGCGGCGCTTGGCGGCGTCGGGCAGGATCACGATCGGTGCCTCGAGCCCCTTGGCGCCATGCACCGACATCACGCGCAGACGATCGCCTGCAGATTCCGCTTGCCGCTTGATCTCCAGATCGTCGGTCTCCAGCCATTCGAGAAAGCCGGTGAGGCCCGGCACCTGCGTCTGCTCGTAGGAGAGCGCTTGGGACAACAGCGCGTCGATCCCGTCCTCCGCCTCGGGCCCAAGCCGGGCCAGCAGCTTGCGGCGGCCGTCGTGGCGCAGGAGCAGACGGTTGATGAGATCGTAGGGGCGCAGGTAGTCGGACTGCCGGCGCATGTCGTCGAGCAGCGCCAGAGTCTTGGGAAACCGCTCACGCGCGTCGCGCAGCCGGGGCCACAGATGGCCGGGGCGGCCCTGGGCGAGGCTGTAGAGATCGGCCTCGCTCCAGCCAAGGAGCGGCGAGCGCAGCGCGCAGGCGAGCGACAGGTCGTCCTCGGGCAGGGCGAGAAAGCGCAGGACGGCGGCGATGTCCTTGACCGCGAGCTCCCCGCCGATGCGCAGCCGGTCTGCGCCCGCGACGTTGAGCCCCGCCGCCTTGCAGGCGCGGATGATCTCGGAAAACAGCGCCGATCGCCGCTGCACGAGGATCAGCACATCGCCCTCGCTGACGGGGCGACGGTCATAGACGCCCGAATGGCCGCGCTCGACGGGAATGGTCTCATGGGCCTTCATCCGCACCACCTCTTCGGCGATGCGGCGCGCCAGCACCACGGCGGGGTCGGTCTCTCCGGGGCGGTCCACTGGGTCGGTCCAGTCGGGCTCCTCTGCCTCGGCCTCGGGCTTTTCGACCGGCGGCCAGAGATCGACCCGACCCGGCATCTCCGACTTGAACGCCCGGTGCGGCACCTCGCCGCCCAGCCCCTCGCGGTGCGGGCCGACGAAGGTCGCGTCCACCGCGCGCAGGATCGCCTCGGAGGAACGGAAGGAATGCTCCAGATCGAGCCGGTTCAGACCCTGTCCCGCCGCTTCCAGCCTTTCGCGGAAATGCTCCTGCATCCGGTCAAAACCCTCGGGATCAGCGCCTTGGAAGGAATAGATCGACTGCTTCTTGTCGCCCACGACGAAGATGGTGCGGCGGCGCTCGGGCTGCGCGCCTTCTCCGGCCGCGAACTCCTGCGCCAGCCGCTCGATCACCGCCCATTGCGAAGGCGAGGTGTCCTGCGCCTCATCGACGAGGATATGGTCGATCCCGCCGTCGAGCCGGAACAGCACCCATTGTGCCACCGCCGGGTCGGTCAGAAGTTTGCGTGCCTTGCCGATCAGATCGTCGAAATCGAGCATGCCGCGCAGGAGCTTTTGCCGCTCATAGGCGGGGACGAAGGCCCGGGCAAAGGCATCGAGATTGCGGGTCTTGTCCAGCGCGTTCAGCGCCAGCCGCGTGGCGCGCCCCTCCTCGATCCGCTCCATCAGATCGTCGAGCCGCTCGATCAGCGCCGGGTCGCTCTCGCGCAGCTTCTTGGTCGGAAACTTGCCGATCTTGGCGCCGAAGGGGGCGGCGGCAGAGGCCCCGAACAGAAAAAGGCTTTCGAGCAGATCGAGCAGGGCGGCATCGGGGGCGGCCTTGAGATCGACGGTGTCGAGCTTGGCCGCCGCCTTCTGATCGGTCACCGTGCCCTTGCGCAGCAGCAGGCGCAGCGCCTCCAGCGTGTCGAAATCATCCGGCTCGAGGCAGACATCGTAGAACCGCTCCAGCGTCAGCCCGGCGGGCAGGTCGAAATATCGCGCCAGCGCGGCGTCGTCGGCCGCGGTGAGAAAGGCCTCCCGCCGCGCCGTGATCTCCATCAGCAGCTTGTCGAAATCCCCCTCCGAGGCCTGCAGCGCCAGCGCATCGACGAGACGGCGCTCCGGCCCCGAGGCCATGGCATCGACCACCTCGGCGCGCAAAAGCTGCGCGGTGCGGTCCTCCATCTCGGTGAATTGCGGGCTGACCCCGGCCTCAAGCGGAAAGCGACGCAGGAGTCCCGCGCAGAAGGAATGGATCGTCTGGATGCGCAAGCCCCCGGGCGTTTCGATCGCGCGGGCAAAGAGCGTGCGGGCCGAGCGCAGGGTGATCGCCTGCGGCGTGCCGAGCCGCTCCAGCGCCTCGCGCAGCGCCGCGTCCTCCATCATCGCCCATTCGCCCAGGCGGCGGAACAGCCGGTTCTGCATCTCCGAGGCCGCGGCCTTGGTGTAGGTCAGACACAGGATGTTCTGCGGATCGGTCCCGTCGAGCAGCAGCCGCGCCACTCGGTCGGTGAGCACGCGGGTCTTGCCCGAGCCCGCATTGGCCGAAAGCCAGGTGGAGTTGGCCGGGTCGGCGGCGCGGACCTGCCGCTCTGTCGCGTCGTCGCGGATCATCCGACATCCTCCCCTCGGGCTTCTTGCGAAAAGTCCCATTCGCCAAAGCGCGACAGGTGGTCGTAATCGCTGCGGTCCTTGTCGCTCATCATCGCCATGCGCGCCGAATAGCCGCGCTCCGGCTCCTGCCAGCGCGCGATCAACTCGCGCAGCTGTGCCCAGACCTGCGCGGGGGGGATTTCGTCCAGCGGCGCGTCGACGGTGGTGCCCTTGCCCGCGAGCCCGATATAGGACGCGCCCGCCACCCGGCCCGCGCCCGCCTTGTCGAAGCCGCCGCGCTCGGCCATCGCCGCTTCGAGCAGGAGCTGCTTCTCGAAAGTCTTCTGCTGGCTCTTGGTCGGCGGCGCGCCGGTCTTGTAGTCGTAGATGTGCAAGCCTTCCGGGCCTTCGTCGATCCGGTCGGCCTGCGCGGTCAGGGTGAAGTTCAGATCCTCCATCCTCGCCGAACCGTCGATCTCGAAATGGCGCGGCGTAGCGAGCTTTTGCCGCGCGGCTTCGGTGGTCAGGAACCAGTCACTGATCCGGACAATCCGCGCAATCCAGAGCCTGCGCACGGTGGGCCATGGGCATTGCGCCTCCAGCACCTCTTCGGTCACCGCCATCAGCCGCGCCTTGGCACGCGGATCGGCAGGCGCAATGCCCTCCTTCAGGAATTTCTCGAACACCTCGTGCAGCACCGTGCCACGCAGCGCGGCATCGGGGCTCGACGTCAGCGGATCGAGGCTGCGCAAGCGCAGGACATTGCGCGCATAGATGGCATAGGGGTCGCGGATCAACGTTCGGATCGCGGTGACCGAGAGCTTGTCGGGGCGCGCGGAGAGGGGCGGGCGCGGGCTTGGGCGCGGCGCTGGCGGCACGCGGGCCTGCGCCACCGAGAGCGCCGTGGCCCGCGCTAACCAATCGGCGCCGCGCGCGCGCATCTCGGCCAGGGCCGCGCGCCCGCCCTGTTCGGGCAGGCCTTCGAGCAGGTTGGTCAGCCGGTTGATCCAGCGCGAGGGCACGGTCTCAGAGTCCGACGAGCGGGTCGAGCGGGTGATCCAGACCTCGCGCACGGCCACCGCCTGCTGGTAGTCATGCGCCGAAAGGCCGATGCGCCGCTCGGGCAGCAACAGACCCGCCTGCGCGCGCATCTTGCGGTTGAGCCACGGGTCGGCGGGCGGGGCCTCGGGCCATGAGCCCTCGTTCATGCTGGCGAGGATGGTCAGATCCGCGCCCTGCACCCGCGCCTCCAACGTGCCGCGGATGAGCACTTGGGGGTGACCGGTGTCGGGGTTGCGGACTTCTTCATTTCTAAAGACACCGATAAAGAGCGCGCGATAGTCGCGAATGCCCATTTCACCAGATGCTTCAGCGTGTTCAGCTAGCGTTTCACAAGTTTTACGCGCTTTTCGGCCTGCATCCTTATCCCATAGCTGGCCACTACCTTCTGCTTCGGGTCCAGCTGCTAGGTATTCAGCTAATTCGATGTGGCATTTCAAGTGCTCAGACAAAGGTCGTATGGCGTCATTCGGGATCATGTCCAGCGCATGGCAAAGCCAGTCTGCCCAATTTATCCGTCCCGGCTTTGAGCCTGCTGTCTCGATTGCCCATTCTCGAAGTTGGGCAGCCTTAGGGAAAGCAATACCCTTTTTGCGTAATTCAAGTTCTAACTCGTTGGCACGTCTAACGTGCGGACCCCGGTCATGCCCCGAATGGCACAAGGGGTGCTTGAGCAGCGACAGGATCGCCGAGGGGCCGGGCCGCTCGCCCATGGCTTCGGCCACGAGGCGCAGAAACCGCCCCGGCGGGGTGAGCGGCAGCGGCACGCCGGCGCTGTCGTCGGCCACGAGATCCCAGCGGTCGAGCGCCGCCGAGACCTGCCGCGTCAGCATCCGGTCGGGCGTGACGAGCGCCACGGTCTTGCCCTCGTCCACGGCCGCGCGCATCCGCAGCGCGATGGTCTCGGCCTCCATCCGGGGCGAGGGGGCCTCAAGCAGCGTCAGCCCCTCGGTCGCGGGGCCGAGATCGCCAAGCCCCGGCCCCTCGTCGCGCCACTGGTCGGTGACCGGCGCGGGGCGCAGCGACAGCGAGACCAGCCGGTTGCGCGCGGGCGACGGCGCGGGCGTGCCGTGCCACAGCCGCAGCTCGGCGGCCTCCATCTCGAGCATCCGCAGGATGCGGCGAAAGCGGAACTGCGGGTGGTCCTCGGCGGCGAGCGCCTCGTCGAGCCGCTCCCAGACGTCCTGCGGCTGGTCCATGTCGACGCCGGGCAACACCACGGCGCCCTTGTCCTGCCGCGCCACCGCGTCGAGGAACAGCGCCGTCGCCCCGCGCGAGCCGGTGGAGCCCGCGACGATCACAGGGTCTTCGGGCGGTGTCTCGGCCCATGTCGCGATCAGCCGCTCCACCGCCATGCGCTGGCGCGCCTCTCGGTCGGGGGCGGCGTCGGGGCCGAACCAGATGTTGACGATGTTGAGAAACTGCAAGGACCGCGCCCAGTGGCCCGACAGGTCGGTCACGTCGAGACCCGCGATATCGTCGGGGCTCACGCCCTCGCCCTGCATCTCATCCATCAGCCCGGCAAGGCTGTCGGACAGGTCGTAAAGCGCCGCGCGGGGTGCCAGGTCGGGCTGCGCCTCGATCAGCCGCGCGACGAGCTGCGTCAGCTCCAGCCTGCGCCGCAGCGGCGCGACCGGGAGCGGCAGCTCTGGCCCCATGGGGTCGAGCGCGAGGTCGGTGATGAGCCGCAGCCGCGGCAGCAGCGTCGCCGGGCCCTGATCGAAGATGTCGCGCACCCGGCGGCGCATCCGGTTGGTGCCGAGATAGACGGTGACGCGGGCCATCGCCTCGGGGCCCTGGTCGCCGAAGCGCGCGCGCAGCCCCGCCACCAGCCCTTCGGCGAAATCGACGCCGCAGGGCAGGGCATAGAGATGGGCGGGACCGGCGTCGGGAAAGGTTTCAGAGGACATGATCGCCCTGCAGCATCGATTCGGCGATCGGGATGCAATCTGGGCGGCCGACGTCGCACCAGCGCCCGTCATGCACCACGCCGTAGAGCCTGTCCCGCGCCGCGATCTCGTTCCACAGCAGGTTCAGCGAAAACGCCTCCTCGGGGATCGCGTCGAGCCCGTCGGGCAGGATGATCTGCGCGCCGGAATAGACATGACCCGGCCCGCGCGTGAGCTGCCCGTCGGGAGCCACGATGAAATCACCCTGCCCGGTGTGGCCCATCGCGTTCTCGCGCGGCAGCAGCAGGAGAAGCGCCTCCATGCGCGCCGGGTCCCAGGCGTGCCGCAGCGCCAGGAGCGGGTTGGGGCCGGACCAGATGGCGTCGGAATTGAGCGTGTAGACCGGGCCGGGGCCGAGCAGGGGCCGCGCCTTTCTCAGCCCGCCGCCGGTTTCCAAGAGCTTGTCCGTTTCGTCCGACAGGATCACGTCGCGGCCCGCGAGATGATCGCGCAGCACCTCGCCCTTGTGGTGCAGGTTGACGACCCGCCGCAGCGGCATCAGCGGCGCGGTGAGGTCGAGCGCGTGGTCGATCAGGGGCCGTCCGCCCACCTCGACCATCGGCTTGGGGCGCTGGGCGGTGAGCGGCCCCATGCGGCGGCCAAGGCCGGCGGCAAAGATCATGACGGCGCTGGGCGTCCCGTTCGGGGTCATGCGGCGGTCTCCTCGGGGGCGGGAATGGCGGCGGCGTGGACGGCGAGATCCGACAGGGCGGGGTGGCGCAGATCGGCCTGGATCTGGCCCCAGACGCGGGGCATCAGCGCAAGATAACGGGTCTTGCCGTCGCGCCGGGCGAGCCGGGCAAAGATGCCCAGGATGCGCAGGTTGCGTTGCAGCCCCAGCACCGCGCAGGCGGCGGCGACGGCGTGCGCCTCGCGCCCCGTGGCGGCGGCAAAGCGCGCGATCATCTCCTCGCGCAGGCTTTCGGAGACATCACGGCGGGCGTCGCGCAGGAGCGAGACGAGATCGTATTCGGGCGGCGCGCGCAGCGCGTCCTGAAAATCGAGCAGGCCGATCCGGTCGGTGCTCGCGCGCTCGGGCCGCCAGATCAGGTTCTCGGCGTGGTAGTCGCGCAGCGCCAGCACCGAAGCCTCGGGCGCGTGTCGCTCCAGCGCGTCGCGCAGGCCCGATTGCAGCGCCGCGAGATCGAGACCGGGCGCGTACCATTCGCCCAAGGGGTCGATCATCTCGGTGCCAACCGCTGGCGTCAGCGCCTTGAGGCCCGATGGCGGCGGTGCGGCCTGCAGCCGGGCCAGCACGTCGATCGCGGTCTCGTAGGGGGCTGTGTCGCGCGGATGTCTCTCGGCCCATTGCGCGACCTGCACGGGCCCGAGATCCTCGATCACCGCAAGCCCAGAGTCGCGGTCGAGCGCGTGGATCGCCGGGGCGCAGAGGCCAAGACCGCAAAGGTGACGCGCCACGGCGACAAAGGCATCGAGCGCGGGCAATGTGTCGCGCGGGCAGATCATCAGGATCAGGCTTTCGCCCGAGGGGCCGCTCAGACGCTCGTAGCGCCGGGACGAGGCATCGCCCGCCAGTGGCGTCCGGGCATGGCCCGACAAGCCGTGCCGGGCAAGGAAATCCACGATCTCAGCCAAGTACCGGCTCCAGCCGCGCGCGCCAATCCGCGTTGCCAGTCATGGTGAGCATATGCCCGTCGGGGCGGGCTTCGAAGGCGAGCGAAAGCGCCTCGGGCGGGGCCATGTCGCCCATCCGGTCGGGCCATTCGATCAGGCAGATCGCCCGGCCCAGCGCCTCATCGAGCCCCAGCTCGACAAGCTCAAAGGGATCGCTCAGACGGTAGAGGTCGCAATGCCAGATCTCCGCGCCGGGGGCCTCGTAGCTCTGCACCAGCGTGAAGGTGGGCGAGGGGACCTCCTCGTCGGGGTTGCCGGTGCGGGCGCGGATCAGCGCGCGGGCGAAAAAGCTCTTGCCCGCCCCGATCTGCCCCGACAGCAGCAGCGTGTCCCCGGCGCGCAGATGCGGCGCTAGGGCGCGCGCCAGCGCGAGGCTGTGCGATTCGTCGCGAAGCGCTATGGGACCGGCGATCAGGCTCATGGCTGCAAACTAGGCGCTGGGCGGCCTGCTGCAAGCCGAAACGCCCCGTCAGCCGCGCTGCAGGCGGATCATCCCTTCGCTCTCGCGCCCGGCTTCCTCGGCCGTGGTGCTGCGCAGGGCGATGCGGGGCCGGTCGGGCGTTTCGGGCGAAAAGCTGGTCAGCGTCGCGCCGCCGGGCAGCGGGGTGAAACGGCAGGTCAGACCGCGCCCGTCGATCAGCCGCAGCTGGTCGCTCCATTCGGCCCGCTCCCCGAAGGCGGCCACGAAATCGCGCAGCTCACCCAGCACCGGGGAGGGGGCCAGCATCCCCTGCCAGCGCCGGATCTCGTCGACCAGCCCCGTCTCGGAAAGCTCGGAGCCGGTCTCGCCCCAGAGCGCGTCATAGGCGCTGTTGTGCAACAACCGCGTGCCGCCCGCCGAAAACACCGCGATCGCCTCGGGCAGAGTGTCGAGCACGGCGCGGCCGGTGTCGATCTGGGCCCGGAAATGCCGGGTGAGCGAGATTTCGGCGGTGATGTCCTCGAACAGGAAGGCCACCGCCCCGTCGGGATGCGGCCGCCCGGTGACGCGATAGGTCTGCCCGCTGGGCAGCGACCAGGTCTCGCAATAGGTGCCGCGCGCGGCCTCCGCCTCCAGCGCCGCGACCTGCTCGCGCCAGCTGGCGTAATCCTTGGGTTCGGGCAGCATGTTGCCGTCGCGCAGCCGATCGAGCACGGTCTGCACCTGCGGGCGCGAGCTCAGAAAGGCGATGGGCAGGCCGGTCAGATCGTGGAAGGCCGGGTTGAACATGACGAGCTTGCGGTCGCGATCGAAGATGGCGAGGCCGATGGCGAGCTGCGCGAAGGTCTTGGTCAGGGTCTGCACGAATTTGCGCCGGGCCTGTTCGGCCTCGACGATCTCGGTGATATCGAGCGCGAAATGAACCCGCTCGGCGCCGCGTCGCAAGCGGGTGATCTCGTACCAGCGGCGGCGGGTTTCGCCGGGCAGGACGAGGTTGACCCGGCAGCTTTCCGCATCCGGACCGGACGGGGTGAAATCCGGGTCCGGGAACAGATCCTCGGGCGACCAGTCGGCTGAACCCCGGAGCGGGCCACCCGAGTCGTCGGACAGGCCACCGGGGGGATCGGTCACGCGTTCGACGAGCGCCATGTAGGCCCTGTTGGCCCAGCTCAGCCGGCCGCTTTCGTCGAGCTTCCAGATCAGCTGCGGCGCCTCTTCGCCGATGCAGCGCAGGGTCTCGAGCTCGTCCTGCAGCGCGGCGAAGGCGATGGCGTCGATGACGGCGGCGGCCTCCTGGTTGGAATCGAGCGTCAGGCGCAGCAGCCCGTTCCAATGCTCGACCTCGATCCGCCCAAGCCCGCCGCGCGCGTCGCTGCGAAAATTGCCATCGCCCTCGACCGCGTCGAGCCGCGCGCTCAGCCCCGGAAACCGGTGTTCGAGCAGGGCGCAGAGCCGGGCCCGCTCCGTGCCGATGCCATCGAGCCGGTCGAGCAACCGCCGGGCCGGGGGGCTGGCGTCGATCAGGCAATCGCCGTCGAAGAGAAAGACGCTCTGCCCGGCCTCGCCCGTCCCCCTGTCGCGCCGGTTCGGATCGCGCCACCAGGTCACGAAGGACACGATCGCGGCCGCCGAAAGGGTCGACACGAAGATCACGATCAGCAAGGAGGCGGGAGGTGTAAGAAACATGAAGGCACGCAACTGTGGCGGGTGCGTTCCAGACTGGTCAGGAAGTCTTAACCATAGGTTAACCAAGCCACGGGTTAACCAGGGGCGCCTCGCCTCAGGGCAGGAACTGCGGATTGGCGGGCTGGACGGTGGTGGAGGCCTCGAGCGTCTGGCGCGGCCAGGCCACCATGACGATGGCCCCACCGGCGGCGGCGCCGCTGGCGCGCAGCCGCTCGCCGCCATTGGCGAAGCTCAGCCGCGCGCCCGAGCGCTCCAGCAGCGTCTTGGCGATGAACAGCCCCAGCCCCATGCCTTCGTAGCCGGGCCTGCGGCGCGAGCGCATGAAGGGATCGCCGATCCGGTCGATCAGCCCGGGCGGAAAGCCCGGCCCGTCGTCCTCGATCGTTACCATCACGCTGTCATCGGTCCAGGACAGGTCGATCTCGACCCGAGCTTGCGCGAAATCGACCGCGTTCTGGATCAGGTTGCGCAGCCCGTGCACGATCTCGGGGCGGCGGTGGATCGAGGGCTGCGTCTCCAGCGCCCCCTCCGTCTCGGCGCCCACCGCGAAGACGACCTCGCGCCCGCGCGCCAGATGCGGCTCGGCCGCCTCGCGCACCACCGCCTCGATCGGGGCCTGGCGCAGATGGGTGTCCTCCTTGCCCGCCCGCCCCATGGAGCGCAGGATGTCGCGGCAGCGCATCGCCTGGGCCCGGATCAGCGCCGCATCCTCGGCCAGTTCGGGGCTGTCCGAGAGATCGTCGACCAGCTCCGAGGCGGTCAGGGTGATGGTCGCCAGCGGCGTGCCCATCTCATGCGCGGCGGCGGCGACGACACCGCCCAGATCGGTCAGCTTCTGCTCGCGTGCCAGCGCCAGCTGCGTCGCGGCCAGCGCGTCGCCCATCGCCTGCATCTCGAGCGTCACCCGCCGCACGTAGAGCGCGATGAAGGTGATGCCGATCGCCAGCGCCAGCCAGAAGCCAAGGCGCAAGAGCTCGGGCAGGGTCAGCGCCACCATCTGCGGCGACAGCACCGGCCGGCTCCACAGCCACAGCACCGTCACCGAAACCAGCGCCAGCCCGCTGACCAGCAGCACGCCGGGTAGGCGCAGCATGGTGGCCGAGATCGTCACCGGGGCCAGCATCAGCAGCGCAAAGGGGTTGTCGAGCCCGCCGGTGAGCCACAAGAGCACCGAGAGCTGGGCGATGTCGAACACCAGCATCGCGGTCGATTCGCCCTCGCTCAGCCGCCGCGTCGCGGGCAGCAGGAAACCGGCCAGCAGGTTGAGGATGCCCGCCGCGCCGATGGTGATCGCCACCGGCCCGATGGGAAACACCAGCCCGTAGACCAGCGCCGCCACCAGCGCCGCCGCGGTCTGCCCGGCCAGGGCGATCCAGCGCAGCAGGATCTGGGTCTTGAGCCGGACCCGGTTGCGGCGGCCCAGGTCGCGCAGCATCGCCAGCTCTGTATCGGGAAGGGGCAAGGCGCGGCTCCGGCTTGTGCGTCAATGGTGACCATTGATAGGCGGGCCCCGGGCCGCCATCAATGCGGCGCCCCGTCTCACAGGAGTTCGCATGCAGCGCCCAGTCGCCATCGCCGCCGCCGCCACCGTCGCCGCCATCGTCGGCGGCGCCCTGATCGCCACCACGATCCTCGCCCCGTCGGACCGTCTCGCCGCCTGCCGCACCGGCAATGTCGCCGGCGGCTTCGACCAGCTCGGCGGGCCTTTCACCCTGCTCGACGGCGCAGGGCGCGAGGTCACCGATGCCGATGTCATCACCGAGCCGAGCCTCGTCTACTTCGGCTACACCTCCTGCCCCGATGTCTGCCCGGTCGACAATGCCCGCAACGCGGCGGCCGTCGACATCCTCGCCGAGGATCACGGCATCACGGCGCAGCCGGTGTTCATCACCGTCGATCCCGCGCGCGACACGCCCGAGGTGATGGGGGATTACGCCGCCAACATGCACCCCCGGATGGTCGGTCTGTCGGGCAGCGACGCGCAGATCGAGGCGGCGGCCAAGGCCTATTCGACCTATTACGCTCGCGCCGACGACGACCCCGACTACTACCTGATGAACCACCAGACGATGACCTACCTCGTGCTGCCCGGGGAGGGCACGGTCGAGTTCTTCAAGCGCGATGACGGCCCCGACGAGGTCGCGCGCCGCATCGCCTGCCTCGTCGAGGCGGTGGATTGACCCCGCGGCGGGCGACGCTAGGTTTCCCGCACGCCCAAGAGGAGAGCCCGACATGAACGCAGAGGCGATCGACCTCGGCCCCGATCCGAGCCTGCTGCTCGTCGACGACGACGAGGCCTTCCTCAAGCGCCTCGGCAAGGCGATGGAAAAGCGCGGCTTCGCGGTCACCCTCGCCGGCACGGTCGAGGAGGGGCGGCGCGTCGCCACGCAGACCCCGCCCGCCTATGCCGTGGTCGACCTCAGGCTCGAGGACGGCAACGGGCTCGACGTGGTCGAGGCGCTGCGCGAAAGCCGCCCCGAGGCGCGGATCGTGGTGCTGACCGGCTATGGCGCGATCGCCACCGCCGTCGCGGCGGTCAAGATCGGCGCGACCGACTACCTGTCGAAGCCCGCCGATGCGACCGAGGTCACCAATGCGCTCCTGGCGCGCGGCGACGCGCTGCCGCCGCCGCCCGAGAACCCGATGAGCGCCGACCGCGTGCGCTGGGAGCATATCCAGCGGGTCTATGAGCTGTGCGACCGCAACGTGAGCGAGACGGCGCGGCGTCTGGGCATGCACCGTCGCACGCTGCAACGCATTCTCGCCAAGCGCAGCCCGCGCTAGAAGCGTGTGATTGAAACGAAAAAGGCGCGCCCCGAGGGACGCGCCTTTTTTTCGTCCGCTTGTGCGGTGGTGCCGCTGAAGGGACTCGAACCCCCGACCCCATCATTACGAATGACGTGCTCTACCAGCTGAGCTACAGCGGCGCCCGGGCGCCTCTTAGCACCCGGACGCCGGAGGGAAAAGGGCTATTTTCGCGCCTGCGCCACGGCGTCGGCCTCGGTCCGCTCGGGCGGGATCGTGCCCTCGGGCTCGACGATCTCGGCCTCCCTCACCGCCTCGCTCTGCGGGGCGGGGGCGGCGCTTTCGCCCGCGGGCAGCGGCGAGGCGGTGGCCGCGCCCT
>NZ_JAMYXC010000201.1 GCF_024159025.1 Limimaricola litoreus | reverse complement strand
GCGGGATGGAGCAGCCCGGTAGCTCGTCAGGCTCATAACCTGAAGGTCGCAGGTTCAAATCCTGCTCCCGCAACCAAATACCCCCCCCCACCAACGATACAAATAGTGCGTCAGGCACAGAACCTGAAAGGCCGGGGCAACCCTGTTACATATATCGGTGAGGGGGATTCATTGATCGGGTCCTGCCGGTTAGCTCAGGGGGGGAGTGCTGAAGCCTTCTACGACCCGCTACCGCACGATAAACTAGTCCGACTACAATGCGTTGCTGTGCATGCGCGGCTCACTGTCGGTCTGGTTCGATCCCGAGATGATCTAGAACGCCGGCAAGACCGGGAAGCGTGGCCGGCCCGAGACCTTTTCGGACGTTGGGCTTTCGTTCCGGCAGACGGTCGGGCTGGTCGAGAGCTTGATCCAGATGGCGGGGCTCAACTGGCCGGTTCCGGACTATTCGACACTGTGCCACTGGCAGGTGCGGATCGCGCCTCGGGACAGCCGCTAAACCTGCTCGTCGACAGCACCGCTATCAAGTTTCGTGGTGATAGCGAGTGGCAGACCCGCAAGCATGGCCCTTCACGCCGGAGGCAATGGCGGAAGGTCCACATCGCCATGGATGCGGGCACGGGGGATGTGCGCGCGGTCGCGTTCACCTTGAGCCGCTAGGGCGACAGCCCGCAGCTGCCGGACCTACCCGCCGGAGGAAATGATCGGCACAGTCATCGCAGACGGGGCTTACGATAGGGCCGATGCCATAGCGCGATCATTGATCAAGGCGCCGAAGCGGTCATACCGATCCGCCGTAATGGCCGTTCTTGGAAAGAAGACTGTCCCGCTGCTGCCGTGCGAAACGAGATATTGCAGACCATCCCGCATCTCGGTCGGGCGTTCTGGAAGAAGTGGACTGGCTATCCCGCCCGCAGTCGGGTCGAGGTCCGGATGAACTGCTTAAAATTCTTCGGCGAGAGGAACAAGTCACAAGACCCCGACCGCCGAAATCCAGATCTTCATCGCCATCATGAACCGCCTCTCGGCCTTTGGCCCGGCTGAGATCGAAGCCGTCCGCTAGCGAAAGGCAGAAAAGGACGCAGTCATGCTTGAGGGTGATTTGCGCAATCATCGCCATGCGGCTCACATATCCATATTGCCAAATCTAGGTGTCCAGCCTATCAGTTTGCAATAACGGTTCAAACCTATCAAGTATATGTGTATCAATTCGGATAGAGAGCCACAGCTGACTATGTTCTGACTAAGTTAGCCCTCGCCGGATCAATGCTGCAGATTGGTCACAACTTACATTGCGAATGTGAGACAATAAAACCCACATCAAGGTAAAGGATATGAATATTATGGGATTTTGGGATTTTCTTGATAAGCGAGTGAAAGGCCAAGAGGATAACATACCTTGGTTCGTTAACGACAAACTGAAGGCGCATAAGTTCTATATAGACAACGATATCCCTACTCCTAGAATGATAGAAGTTTATAACTCTCATGGGGATATAAATCTAAGCAAGCTCCCAGACAGTTTCTGCATAAAGCCAAGCAATATGCATTCCTCAGCAGGGGTAATGCCATTGTCGAGGATTGCAGAAGGCAGGTATTATGACAAGCTTCGAAAGCGTGTTATTTCAGAGGAGGGTGTATTAAGGGAGCAGCTCATATCTTACGAGAATTGCAAATTCAAATCAAGCTATAGGATTCTTGTCGAAGAAGGGCTTGGGCATCAAAAGAGTGATTTTCTTATACCCTTTGATTACAAACTTTACTCTTTCAAAGTGGGAGTCGGCCTTATACTTCAGGTCGATCGGAATAGTGATAAGCCATACTTTTCATTTTTAGACGGGAACGGCGATCCGTTAAGGTTTGATTCGACCATCAACACCTCTAAAAAATCTATTTCTTACTACGGTCACCCTCAACGACCTGAGCATATTGTGGATATGATCAAATGTGCGGGAAAAATTCCGGAGCTACTGGGGACCCCATTTGTTAGTGTCGACATGTATTCTACAAAAAAGGGGTTTTTCGTTGGCGAGATAACTCCGGCGCCAGGCGGCCCATACTATAAGGATATGTTTGAGCTTCTTCCAGAAATAGATTCTATGTTGGGAAAAATGTGGGCGGATTTCTATAGGTAGCTCCTTATACCTTTCACTTTAGAACCTCTGCATTGAACATTAATGCAGATCATTCCTGATGGTGCGCTGTTAGAACGACATTGCCTGCAATGCGTGCTGCACTTGCAGTAGGAATGGTAAGTCTAAATGTTCTACTATAGCCGCCCCCGTACATGGACCCAAATCTTTGCCTCCATAAAGTTGTCGAGCTGTATTGATCACGTCAGGGCAATCGCAGTTGGCCTCAAGTCTCGGCTAAGCCATTGAGAACCTTCCGAAGGAAGTCGTCATCCCAGCCTGCGCGCTTGAGCTTGATCGAGAGCGAGCCCTTGGAGGTGTCCCTGCGGACGACGTCGAGGGCGCGGCGACGCAGGACAGCGATGTTGCCGGGGCCGTTATCCTTACGGTTGCGCGCGGCGTCTTCGCGAAACGACACATCGAGCTGCCAGTGCAGAGCGTTCTCGATGGCCCAATGGGCACGGACGGTTTCAATCAAGAGGTCTGGCGTCGGCTTCCAGGACAGCGCGAAGTAGCGGGTTTTGGAGGTGATGCTCCCGTCGATTTCCCGGGTCGCATCGATCCGGCCGAACGCCTTCAGCCCAGGGAAATCATGGTGCTCGGCCAGCCCCTTGGCCGGAACGACCACCGCAGTGCGCCTCTCCGTCCGCCCATGACCGGTGTCTTCGGCGTGGGCCACCGGATGGTCCTTGTTCTCCTTACCGAAGCAGGCCCGGGCATCGGACAGGAGCGAGTCCTGATTGGCCTTTAGCGCCAAGCACCAGTCCCCGCCCTGCGCGTTGATCGCCGCAACCGTGCGGCGATTGCAGTGCAAGGCATCGGCGGTCACGACCTTCCCCTTCAGTGAGATCAGCCCAAGCACATCGAGAGCGGCATCCAGCTCAGTGCCCCTGTCGGCGGTCACGCTGGCGAGCGTCAGGCGCAGCCGCGAGGCGTAGGCCGACACCATCATCCGCGTCCGCGCGCTCTCACTCTTGTCGCGGGCGCCGCGCAACGCCTTGCCGTCGATGGCGATGATATCTCCTTCGCGCAACAGGGCGGTCACGTCAGCCAGCACTCGCCCGAAAGCGGCATCGAGTGCCTTGGGATCGATCATCCGGAACACCACCGAGAACGTGTCGTGTGAGGGGATGGCGTGCTTGAGCTTTAAGAAATCCCTGAAAATGCCTTCTTTTGCGCGGCCGAACGCGGACATCTCGGCACAGGACGTCGCCCCACACAGGACCGAAACGAACGCGATAACCAGCAGCTCCCCGAGGTCATGCCGAGCGTTCTCGGCGCGGGGATCAGGGACGTCGTCGAAGGCGGAGAGGAAGACGTGCATGCGGTGGCGGGCTCCGTGGGATGAGTTTCCCCACACAAAATCCATCACGCGCCCGGCAGCAAGAGAGCCAAGTCAGAGCATTATAGCCAACTGCGATCCCCCTGTTGATCACGTTCAAGGGGCGTAGTAGTAGCAACATTAAGATCGTATTGAATTAATCTGGAATTGCTCATGCCCTCAAATAATGAAGGAAAATTTATCCCGGATCACAGGAGCCGGGTTTGTGACGTCATTGTCGATGTGCCGGGTGGCACAAATTGCAACGCATCTTTCAAAGACAACCGAAGCAAAGACATTCCAAGCGAGCGGGTCGCCCTTGAAGACGAGAATGGCATGTGCGTTTTTCGCATTCCTGTTGCCGAGGACGTTAACGAAGTCCACTATGTAGTCTCATCCCCCACAGAGGGGGAGATTTCAATCGTCACAGGGTATCCGGTTCAAGCGGGGCAGGAATATCGGCAGCATCTGCCTATGCTTGAGGATGATAAGGTTAAGGTCTTTGTTCCACGGGCGCTGCAGGGCGTAGGGCGTTTCTTAGCCGAGGTCACCTTCTTCGATATTGAAAAGCAGGCTATTTCATCGAAAAGTCGAACCGGAGTTCTCTCTTCCTTAGAGAAGGAGAAAAGGGAATTTCTTAAATTCTCCATTCCCAAAGGTGCTATCAGCTGCGAGGCGGTCTGGTCAATCGACGAGAATGTCACACTCAGCGATCTACCACATTTTTTGAATTCATATTATTCAAGTTATCACCGGTTCGAATGCCGAGATTTTCAGCTCCCCAAGCTGGCTTTCTGGACACGCGCGAAAATCGGTAAGTTTACCGGAAATATTCAGGTACGTTTCTTCTGTGGTGACCAAGTACTTCATCGTAAAGCCTTCGGCTTCCAGATGGGAGAGAATGGTTGGCAAAAGAAAACCGTATCCTTTGCTCATCCCGGCGGGATAAAGCTAGATGAACAGAACTTTCCGGTGCCGTTCGGTGCCACTCATGGTGAGATTTTCGTATCCGTCGATCGGCGCGCTCGTCTTGAACCGCAGCCTCGTTTGTACTTCCGATCAACATTCGCAGAGAGCCAACAGTTGGAGCAGCCGGAACTGGACCAAGGCCCGGACATCCTGATGTCGACCACTGCGGGTCCCTACAGGGATAATGTTCTCAAACTACGGTCGCACTACATCACAGACGAGTTCGTGCGTCATGGGTATCGGACTTGGTACGTACCGCTTGGTGGGGGATCGACTGATCGGGTAGATAGCGAGACTTTCATCCAGTTCGAGCGACGGCGCTTCCTTGAGCTTGCCAAACGTGCCATCACTGGGGGCCGGCCGGGCATCTTCTTCTGCAGCAGCCTGTGCGACGCTGAGGCAGTGCTATCGGTAGATGCCTTCAAGCGGGCGGGCTGGACCGTCGTTTATGAAGTCCGGGACGATATGGAAGCGATGCGGGCTGCCGGTTTTAGTAAATGGTACGCCCCGGAGCTCGAAAGCAAGATCTGCCTCGCAGCGGATGCAATCATCTGCGTCAGCAAGCCGATTCATGCCAGAATGATTGCCTTGGGCGCGGATCCGGCCACGACCTATACCATTCCTAACGGGATCTCGGCCGAAGAGCTAGATTTTGCGCAAACCACCTGGAAGCATCGGAGCAACACGACTCGGCGCAAGGTCGGATACTTCGGCCACTTGTTTCCCGGCCGTTTCGACGTCGATGCGGTCCGCGAAGCTGCTATTCAACATGCCGATGTCAGCTTCGACATCATCGGCCCAGGGCTCCACCCGGTCGAGGCGCTGAATCTGCCGAACGTCACGCTCTACGGTCAGCAACCGATTTCATTCTTCAAAGAGCTTTCCCAAAGTTGGGACGTGGGAATACTTCCTTTTAAGGATAATAGGTTAACTTTCAGCCTCGATCCGATTAAGTATTATCAATATCTTGCAGCGGGCCTGAAAGTCGTGTCCTCGGACGTTTTTGCCCTGCGAGGTCGTCCTTTAACGGAGATCTACGGTAGTGGCGTAACGCTGGGCGACACTATTGGAAACGCACTGCAGAAAGAGCTCTCGGTCGAAGATGGCCAGAATGCTGTAGGATTCTTAGAAGAGAGTACATGGGCCATGCGTTGGAAAAGCACAATGTCTATCCTCGATGGATTGGAAACCATGCCCCGGAAAGGTCGTTTTGATGTCTGATTCTCTCGTCGTGTACAACAACTGCAGTTTAGGCGGCGTCGTCTCAGTCATGCGGGAACGGGTCAAGCAAGGGCTTTCCAAGGGAGCACATTATGACTTCTACTTCTTCAACGATTTTGGTGGACGCGCCTCTCTCGTTGAAGCTGGAGCTAGGCATGTCATGGTCGGTAACATGTCCCATGAGAACAACGTAGCGACCCTTGTCCGGAACAATGGATATAAGTCGGCGCACCTCTTTTCTCATTATCACCTTGGGCACCTCTTGAAGTTACACAAGATACGGGTTCATGCAGAGGTCCATGGCAGCCATATATCTGCAATTCACGATCTCCGAAAAGCCGGTAGTGCCTATGACCGGATCACCGTGCCGAGCCAATGGTCGAAGGATTGGATCGCGGGTCATGGTTTTGACCCGTCTATCATTGACGTGGTCGAGAACAGCGTCGATCGAAGCATCTTTTATGAGAGGCCGGATATCGAACTGAAAGGGGCTAAGCCTGCCCCGGTGATCTGGGTCGGACGGATGGAAGAGCATAAGAACTGGCGGGACGCACTTTCTATCTTCTCCATACTTCTCAAGAGAGGCCAACCGATCCAACCAGTGATGGTGCTCAGCCTGCATAGCGATGCGGCCCGTATTCATGAGTTCTTCCGGCAACTGTCGCTTCTCGGCCTTCTCTCGAAGGTAGAGGTTCTCTATAATATTTCCCAAATCGAAGTAGCACATCTTTTTCGAGAGGCTGCTGCGATGGGCGGATGTTCCTTGCTTACATCCAAGCTAGAGTCCTTCGGCCTCGCGGTAACCGAAAGTCAGTATTGTGGCTTGCCGGTTGTAGCCTCTCGAGTAGGTGCCATTCCTGAAAGGGTAACACATGACGAAAGCGTCAGACTATTTGACTTTGGTGATAATCAAGTAGCGGCAGATCTGATTGAGCAGGTAATTTGTGCAAATTGAATAGCCTAGCAAACAGCGTTGATGATGTGACCGCCCCCGACGGCATCGGAGGAGGCTCTTGACCTGCTCCCCTGAAATGTCCGCACTTCAAGGTTAGCCTGGCCTTGATGCTGTAACCGCCCCCCGACGGCATCGATGTGCCAAGGTGGGTTTGCAACATTCCACATTGGAGGGCGGTCATGTCGGAAGTTACCACAATCGGTCTGGATCTGGCGAAGAACGTGTTTCAGGTGCATGGAGCTGATGGCTCCGGCCACGCGGTCATTCGCAAGAAGCTGCGCCGGGATCAGGTCCTGTCCTTTTTCAGCCAGATGCCACCGTGCCTCGTCGCCATGGAAGCCTGTGGCGGTGCCCACTTTTGGGGCCGTGAAATCGGCAAGCTGGGCCACGAGGTGCGGCTGATTCCGCCAGCGTATGTGAAGCCCTTCGTCAAACGCCAAAAGAATGACGCCGCTGACGCCGAGGCGATCTGCGAGGCGGCGCAGCGCCCGTCGATGCGCTTCGTGCCAGTGAAAAGCGAAGCGGCCCAGGGGGCTGCCATGGTCTTCCGCGTCCGGGAGCTTCTGATCCGGCAGCGCACCCAAGCGATCAATGCCCTGCGCGGCCACTTGGCCGAGTTTGGGGCGGTCGTGCCGCAAGGGGCCGCTAACGCCGGGCGCCTGGTGGCTCTGGTGGAGGATCAGAGCAGCGGCCTACCCGACGACGCACGAGGCACCTTGGAAGTTCTGGTCGGAACGCTGGCCCAGCTCGACGCGCAGATCGCTAAGTTAGATGCCGAGATTGCCCGTCGCGCCAAGGAGAGCGACGTCGCGCGACGACTGATGACAGTCCCGGGCATCGGCCCGTTGATCGCCACGGCGATCGCGGTTCTGGCGCCACCGCCAGAGACGTTCCGAAGAGGTCGGGACTTTGCCGCTTGGCTCGGCCTGGTGCCGCGACAGCATTCGACGGGCGGCAAGCAGCGTCTGGGCGCCACCACGAAGATGGGCGAGCGATCCTTGCGACGCCTGCTGATCATCGGCGCCAATAGCGTCGTCATCAAACGACACGTTCACAAGGAGGCGCAGCCGGGCACGTGGCTGGGCGGCCTGCTGTCGCGCAAGCCGCCGATGTTGGTGCGGGTGGCGCTGGCCAACAAGATGGCGCGGATCGTCTGGGCCTTGATGGCTCGAGGCGGCGTCTACAGGTCTCCGGTCGCGATGGCGTAAGCCATCGTCGGCCGCGAGGACGTCGGAGCGAAAGAGGGCAAGGAGTTGTATGGCGCAACGGTCGTGAGACGGGATCGGGAAAACCAGGGTGCAACAGAGTGCCTTCGAGCACGCGGCCTTGATCTGGACTCGATCCGCGAACACCACACGGGCCGGCGGCATGTAGGGCCGCATCAGAGGCCGGACACATGTCAGCACCCGACGACGCGCCAAGATCAGCTTTGAAGATACCTCTTGCGCTTGGGGCGGTTACACATGTTGCACGAAGCCTGCTCGGGATTCACATTGAGGGTCCTACGGCGTAGCTGGGTGGCATGCCCAAGTCTGCACCTACCCGCTACCGCACCCCGAACTGGTCCGCCTATAACGCGGCGCTGCGTGAGCGTGGATCGCTGACCGTCTGGTTCGATCCGTCGACACCCTGGCACGCGACGCCATCGGGTAAGCGCGGCGGCCAGCCGGTCTACAGCGACGCCGCGATCCAAGCCTGCCTGACGATCAAGGTTCTGTTCGGCCTGCCGCTTCGCC
>NZ_JAMYXC010000042.1 GCF_024159025.1 Limimaricola litoreus | reverse complement strand
CGAGCGCCACCTCGACCGGATCGGCGGCGACGCGCCGCTCGGCATCGCGTCGGGCCAGCTCCAAGATGCCGCCGGGCAGATCGGGGCCATGCACCACCAGATCGGCCTCCTGCATCCGGCGCACGCCGCGCAGGCACACTAGATCCGCCTCCCCCGGCCCCGCGCCGACATAGGCGACCGACCCCTCGGCCGCGCCCGGCCCCTCCTCCAGACGCGCCTTCAGAAGCTGCGCCGCGCGGCGCTCGGAGCCCGAGGAATGGGCGCGACGTACCGGACCGGAAAACACCCAGACCCAGAAGTCGCGCCGCGCGCGGGCTGAGAGCCTCTGCCCCACGGCACTCCGCATCCGGCCCGCCAGGGCCGCCAGCGCGCCCAGGCGCGGCTCGAGCATCGTCTCCACGGCCGTCTTGATCTGTCGGCCCAGCACGGGTGCCGTGCCCTCGGTGCCGATCGCCACCACCACCGGGTCGCGATCGACGATCGAGGGGGTGAGCGCATCGCACAAAGCGGGCCGGTCGACCACGTTGACCACCGGCGCGCCCAACGCCTTGGCCAGCGCGTGCAGCGCCCCATCCGCCCCGGCCGAGCCGGTGGCGACGAAGGTGATGGCCGCGCGCTCGAACAGGTCGGCGTGGATCTCGTGCGCATCGACGAGCCGAAGCCGCCCCTCTTCGGCCAGCGCGCGCAATTCCTCGTCGAACTCGAAGCCCGCGACGATGATTTCGGCATCGGTGCGGATCACCAGCCGCGCCTTCTGCGCCGCCTGCTCGCCGCCGCCCAGGATGACGATGCGCCGACCGGAGGTGGCGAGGAACATCGGAAAGGCCTTCATGCCGCGGCCTCGTCAGGCAGCGCTGCGCGGTCGCGCGCCTGCCACAGCGCTTCGGCCAGCGCCTCGGCGCGGGCAAGGCCGGGGGCGGCGCGCAGGGCAAGGAGCGCCAGAGCGGCGGTGCCGGTGACAAGCGCCGTGGCGAAGGCATCGTCGCTCTCGCCGGCCCAGAGCCTGCGCAGATCCTCGGGCCGCCCGCCCGGATCGGCGAGGCGGCGGGTCTCGTCGCGCAGGGCCTGCGCGGTCAGGTCGACCTCGGCCCCGTCGAGCAGGCCGAACAGCTCGATCTCCTTGGAGGGATTGCGCTCGAACTCGCCGCCCGCGCCCTTGAGGATCATCAGGTTGCGCTGCCCCATCAGCGCGCCCGTGTCGGTCTGCAGCCCTCGGTAGGAGGGGTGGAACACGCCTTGGACCTGCGCGTCCGCGCCGAAGGGGTTGGCCACGCGCAGCACCGTGTTGATGCACGATCGCAGCCCGAACACCTCGCGCAGGCGGATCAGCCGGTGGCCGCCGGGCGACCAGGCTTCGAGCGGCACATAGGCGATGGAGGCGCGATCCAGCGCCGAGGCGAGGGCCGCGCCGCTTTCGGCCACGGGAATGCCAAGTCCGGGCAGCGCATCGCGGATCTCGTGGCGATGGGCGTTCCAGCCATGCAGGGCCACCCGGTGCCCGGCCCCCGCCACCAGCTTGGCCGCGAGCAAAAACCACGGCAGGCCGCGCGTCCGCCCGGCGGCGTAGGAGGGCCAATCGAGCGCGGGCGCGGCACGGCGCCATTCCTCGCCACTGGCCAGCGCATCGGCGAAACCGGCGATTTCCTCCGCGCTCTCGCCGCGGTAGCGCATCACCATCAAGAGCGCGCCCGCCGCCTCGGGTGCTGCGGTGCCGTCGAGGATCAGCCGCAGCGCGCTTGCCGCCTCCTCGCGCGTGAGGTGGCGGCCCCGGCCCGGCCCGCGCGCCACGGCGGCCACGAAGGGCGCGAGCGCGGTCTCGTCGCGTTGTGATGCGAATGATGTCATGGTCCCTGCCCCTCTGACCGGAGTTCGCTTCAGACTAGGCCGACAGAGGCGCAGAGGAAGGCCCCGGGGTCAATGCGCGCGGGCGCGGGATGCGGCCCGGCTGCGACGAGCCGTCGCTTTTTGCCGCGCCGTGCCGCTGGTATGAGCGGGAGACGCGCCGATGCGGCGCAGTCGTTTCAAGGATATTACCATGATGTTCCGCTCCCTTGCCCTCATCGCGGCCCTCGGGTTTGCCGGCGCCGCGCAGGCGCATGATTTCGAGGCCGGTGGCCTGACCGTGCTGCACCCCTTTGCGATCGAGACGGCCAGCCGGGCGACCACGGGTGCGGGCTACCTCACGATCCGCAACGAGGGCGAAACCGCGGATGCGCTGATCGGCGTCGAGGCCGATTTCCCGAAGGTGACCCTGCACGAGTCGGTCGAGGCCGACGGCATGATGACGATGCAGCCGCTCGAGCGCATCGACATCGCGCCGGGCGAGACGGTGACGCTGGCGCCGGGCATGGGCGGGCATGTGATGTTCATGGGGCTCGAGGCGCCGTTCGAAACCGGCGCGCGCTTTCCCGCGACGCTGATCTTCGAAGAGGCCGGCGAAGTCGCGGTCGAGTTCGTGGTCGAGGCGCGCCCCGAGGCCGAAGGCGGCATGGATCATGGGGTGATGGGCCATGATGACATGGACCATGACGCAATGGATCACGGTGACATGGGCCATGACATGGACGCGCCCGCCGACGAGTGAGGCGAAGCGCCGGGGCGCTCGGGCTCTCAGGCCCGGGTGGCCAGCGCGCTCAGCATGTCGAGGCAGGCGGCGAGCTGGCTTTCTTCGAGGTATTCGTCGGGCCGATGCGCCTGCGCGATGTCGCCCGGCCCGCAGAGTACCGCATCCATCCCTAGCGATTGCCAGATCCCGGCCTCGGTGCCGAAGGGCACGAGGCCAGGCCTCCCGCCCACCAGCCCCAGCAGCAGGTCGCGCGCGGCATTGGCGGCGCGCGGCTCCAGCCCCGCCACCTCACCGAAGCATTCGGTCTCGATGACAAGCCCCGGATGCGCCGCCATCTCCGTCTCGACATGATCGACCAGCGCTTGTTTCACGTGGCACGCCTCGGCCTCGCATGTGGGGCGCATCTCCCATTCCACCGCCCCCTGCCCCGCGATCACGTTGCGCGCCACGCCCGCCTCGATCCGCCCCAAGCTGATCGTGGCCCATGGCGGGTCGAAGACCCCCTCGGGGCGCATCGCCTTCAGCTCGCCCGCCAGCGCCTCCAACCGCTGCGCGAAGCGCGCCGCCGCCCAGCCTGCGTTGAGCCCGAGATCGGGGGCCGAGCCATGACCGTCGCGCCCGGTGAAGCGGGTGGTGTATTCGAAGCAACCCTTGTGCCCCTCGATCACTTGCATCCGCGTCGGCTCGCCGATGATCGCCATGGCCGGGCGCGGCCCCTCCGCGGCCATCGCCCGCGCCAGCGCCTGCGCGCCGATGCAGCCCACCTCCTCGTCATGGGTAAGCGCGAGATGCACGGGCGCGCCGCGCTGCGCCAGACGGGGCAGCATGGTGACGCAGGCCGCGACGAAACCCTTCATGTCGCAAGCGCCGCGCCCGTAAAGCCGCCCGACCTCGCGGCGCAGGGTGAACGGGTCCGACGACCAGCCCTCGCCCGGCGGCACCACGTCGAGATGGCCCGAAAGTAGCAGCCCCCCGTCCCCCTCGGGCCCGGTGCTGGCCAGGAGGTTGGCCTTTTCGCCCGTGGCGTCGGGCAGGATGCGGACCCGCGCGCCGTCGGCGCGCAGGCGGATCGCCAGAAACTCGACCAGATCGCGGTTGCCCCGGTCCGACATCGTGGGATGGGCGATCATCCGCGACAGGAGCGCGATGGTCTCCTCCAGCGCGCTCATGGCTTGACGAAGAGCTTGCGGTCGAGGTCGCACAGCGTCTCGGCCGGGCCCTCTTCGCGGATCAGGATGGTCTCGGTCGTCTCCAGCCCCCAGCCCTCCATCCATATCCCCGGCATGAAGTGGAAGGTCATGCCCGGTTCCAGCACCGTCAGGTCGCCCTTGCGCAGGCTTGCCGTGCGCTCGCCCCAGTCGGGCGGGTAGCTGAGCCCCACCGGGTAACCGCAGCGGTTGGGCCGGTGGATGCCGATGCGCCGGAGCGGCGCGTGAAGTGCGGCGGCGATGTCCTGCGTGGTGTTGCCCGGCCGCGCGGCGTCGAGCGCGGCCTCCAGCCCCTCGGTCAGCGCCTCCGAGGCGCGGGCCATCTCGTCGGGCGGCGGCCCGAGATGGACGGTGCGGCACAGGGGCGCGTGGTAGCGGCGCACGCAGCCCGACAGCTCGAAGAAGGTGGCCTCGCCGCGCTTCATCTCCTCGCCGTTCCATGTCAGATGCGGCGCGCTGGCATCGGCGCCCGAGGGCATGAGCGGCACGATGGCGGCGTAATCGCCCCAATCCTCGCCCGTGCCACGCACGGCGGCGCGCATCACCTCGCCCACGAGCTCGTTCTTGCGCCGCCCCGGTTCGGCCAGCTCGATCGCCAGCCGCGCGATCGTCTCGGAGATCCGCGCCGCGCGGCGCATCATCGCGATCTCGGGTGGCGATTTCACCAGCCTTTGCCAGTTCACCAAGGCCGTTGCATCCACCAGCGTCGCATCGGGCAGCGCCGTCTCGAGCACGGCATGCGCCTTGGCGGAGTAGTAGTAATTGTCCATCTCGACGCCGATCCGGGCGCGACCCCGCCCCATGCCGATCAACCGCGCGGCGAGGTCCTGCATCGGGTGGCGGGTGGAGGACTGCACGTAGCGGTCGTCATAGCCAAGGATGCAGGGCTCCCCCATCCAGACGGTGCGCTGCGCGCCCGCCGTGTCCTGCATCCGGCCCCACCAGCAGGGCTCCCCCTCGATCGGCAGAATCACGCCCTGATGGACGTAGAAGGACCAGCCGTCGTAGCCGGTGAGCCAGTTCTGGTTCGAGGGGTCGGTGACGAACAGCACGTCGAGACCGGCGCGGGCCATGGCCCGGCGCGTCGCGGCAAGGCGGCGGTCGTATTCGGGGCGGTCGAAGGGGGCGGCATGCGGTCCCATGGGCACTCCTGCTGACATGCCCTCAGGCGACAGGCTCGGCGGCGCCCGGTCAATTCCATGCACGCCATTTCACGGCTCGATTCCGACGCGGAGCGGTTGCGGCGCATTGTTCCACGCTTTCGTGCGTTTCGGCGCCGATCCGCCGATGGCGGGGCCATGCGCGGCAATCTTGGCCAGCGAGCCGTCAAAGGGGCTACACCAAAGTATGGGTCGGGGCGGAAATGGGTAGGAGTCATGGAAGCGATCGAAGTGGTGGACCTCGACAGGACCGGACGACACCGCGAGGAGACGGCCTTTCTTGCCGCGCTCGATCAGGCGCCTTTGCCGATGTGGCTTTCGGATCCCGATTACGAAGGCACCTACTTCAACACCGCCTGGCTCGCGTTTCGTGGCCGCACGCTGGAGCAGGAGATCGGCGGCGGCTGGCTCACCGGCATCCACCCCGATGATCTGCCCGCGCTCGACGGCTATGCCTCGGCGCTGACCGATGGCCGGCCCTTTCAGGTCGAATACCGCCTGCGGCGGCACGACGGGGTGTGGCGCTGGTTTCTCGACACCGGCAAGCCGCGGCTCGACGAGGAGGGCCGCCTGCTCGGCTACATCGGCAGCTGTGTCGACATCACCGACCGGCGCGAGACCGCCCAGGCGCTCGGCCATGCGCAGGCCCGGCTGGAGCTGGCGCAGGAGGGCGCGGCGCTCGGGGTCTATGATTGGGACATGGCCGCCAACCGGCTGACCTGGTCCGAGCAGATGTTCCGGCTCTACGGATTGTCGCCGGATATCGGGGCGCAGGGCGAGCCCGATGCGCTGATCGCGGCATGGATGGGGCGATTGCATCCCGAAGATCGCGCGCGCTGCGCGGCGGATCTGCGCGAATGCCTCGATTCGCGTGAGATGGAACGGCTCACCATGTCCTTCAGGGTGATGCATCCCGAGACCGGGTTGCGCTGGATCGAGGGGCGCGGCCGGCTGTTGCGCGATGCGCAGGGCCGTCCGGCACGTCTGACCGGGGTGAACTTCGACACCACCGAACAGCACCGGCGCGAGGAGGCACGCGCCCGCGCGGCGATGCTGCTGCGGATGAGCGCGGATCTCGCCGATCTGGGCACCTGGGAGCTGGACCCCGCGACCCGCAAGGTCACCGCCTGCCCGCATGCCGCCGCGCTGCTCGGCCTGCCCGAGGGCGATGCGCCATGGCCGCTGGCCGCGGTTCTGGCGCGGCTGGCCCCCGAAGACCGCGAGGCGATGCGCACGGAGCTGCGCGCCGTGCTGGAGCAGGATGCGGAGACAACCGGGGTCTACCGGGTCCAGAACGCCGAGGGGCGGACGCGCTGGCTGAGCACCCGCGGGCGGATGGTCCGGCTGCTCGACGGCAGCACCCGGCTGATCGGCGCGCTGACCGACGTCACCGACGAGCGGCGGCGCGAGGCCGAGCGCGAGGCCGAACTGGAGCGGCGGCGGATCCTGCTCTCGGAGCTGAACCACCGCATGAAGAACAACCTGCACCTGATCCTGTCGATGCTGCGGCTCGAGGCGAACCGCTCGGGCCGGCCCGAATGCTTCGACGCGGCGACCAAGCGGATCGAGGCGGTGGCCGACCTGCACGCGCAGCTGGGCTTCGGCGAGGATGCGGGGCATTTGCGATTCGACGCCTATCTCGATGAACTGGCCGAAAAGCTGCGCCGCTCGGCGCTGGAAGGCACCGAGATCGCGCTCGATTGCACGACCGAACCGGTCGATCTCGACCTGGGGCGCGCGGTGCCCCTGGGGCTGGTGATCAACGAGCTGGTCACCAACGCCATAAAATACGCCTTTCCCGCCAACCGAGGCCGGATCGAACTGGGCCTCGGAACGGCGCGGGACGGCACGATCCGGATCCTCGTCTCGGATGACGGGATCGGGCCGGATGCGGAACCGGACGCGCAACCGGCCTCCGGGCTCGGCGCGGGGCTGGTGACGGGGCTTTGCGCCCAGATCGGCGCCCGGATCGAGAGCCGCAGCCTGCCCGGCATGCGGCACGAGATCCTCCTTCCGCCAAAGGGCTGAGCCGCCGTCTCCCGGCCTGCCCCCTGAGAGGCTGCCGGTTCGGCGCGCGGCCTAGAAGTCGAGCCCGAGGTCGAGGGTGCGCGCCGAATGGGTCAGCGCGCCGGAGGAGATGTAATCGACGCCGGTGGCGCAGACCTCCGCCACCCGCGCGCGGCGCATGTTGCCCGAGGCTTCGGTGACGAGGCGGCCGCCGACCCTCTCGACCGCGCGGGCGAGATCGGGGGTCGACATGTTGTCGAGCAGCACGACATCTGCGCCGCCCGTCTCCAGAACCTCTGAAAGCTGCTCCAGCGTGTCGACCTCGATCTCCACCTTGAGCATGTGCGAGGCCGAGGCGGTCGCGGCGCCCAGCGCGGCGCGGATGCCGCCCGCCGCGGCGATGTGGTTGTCCTTGATCAGGATCGCGTCCGAAAGCCCGTAGCGGTGGTTGAAGCCGCCGCCATGCAGCACCGCGAGCTTCTCGGCGGCGCGCAGGCCGGGCGTGGTCTTGCGGGTGCAGGTGATGCGGGTCTTCGTGCCACGGGTTTCGGCGACGAAGCCCGCCGTCAGCGTGGCGATGCCAGACAGCCGCCCGGCGAAATTGAGCGCCACCCGCTCGGCGGAGAGGATCGACGCCGCCGACCCCTCGATCTCCATCAGCGTGTCGCCGGGGGCGCAGGGCTGGCCATCGGCAAGGCGGGGCGTCACCCGCAGCGCCGGATCGACGAGGCGGAACGCAAGCGCCGCGATCTGCATCCCCGAGACGACGCCCGCCTCGCGCGCGTTGATCCGCGCGGCATAGCGCGTGCCCTCGGGGATGACGGCGCGGGTGGTGACATCGCCGTAAGCGCCGAGATCCTCGTGCAGCGCGTGGCGCACCATCGGTTCGAGCAAGAGGTCGGGGATCTGGGTCATGCGGTCTCCGTCGCCGCGCAACGCGCGCGAATCTTCAGGGCGTCTGTGAGCGTCAGGCGGCTGCGGCGCGCCTGCGCGGGGTCGGGTTCGGGGTGATCGGTGCGGCAATGGCCGCCCCGGCTTTCGCGGCGGATGAGCGCGGCCGCGGCGATCAGCGTCGCGGTGGCGGTCATGGCGTGAAAGGCAGGGGCCGTCTCGGCCCGTTCCAGCGCGGCGATGCCCGCAAGCGCGCGGGCCAGCCCCGCGCCATCGCGCAGCACCGCGACATGGTCGGTCATCAGGCGGCGCAGCGCCGCCACGCTGGCGAGCGCGGGACGACGCCCGCCGGGCACAAAGGCGACCGTCAATTCGGGGGCGGCCCCGGGCCCCGGCCCGATATCCTCGGCGCAGCGGCGCGCGAAGACCAAAGCTTCGAGCAGCCCGTTCGAGGCGAGGCGGTTCGCGCTGCCACCAGCGACCTCGAAATCGCGCAAATGAAGA
>NZ_JAMYXC010000121.1 GCF_024159025.1 Limimaricola litoreus | reverse complement strand
GAGGACGGGCAGGCTCGGTGCCGCGGCGACGAGACCCATGCCGGTGCAGGCGAGCGCGGCACCGATCAGCACCGGGACGCGTGCGCCGTGGCGGGCGGTCAGCGGCCCCGCGGCCAGCACCGTGAGCAGATAGGCGAGAAAGGCGCCCCCGGCGATGAGACCGGCCATCCCCGAGCCCAGACCGAAGGCCTCGCGGAACTGCGGCAGGAACAGCCCGAAGCCCATCCGGGCGGGGCCGTAGGTCACCGCGGTCGCCCCGAATCCGGCCATAATGATCTGCCTGCCGGTCATGCCTGGGGTCCGTGCGGTATCGCGCGCTCCGAGGCGGAACGTGGCGCGCCGGGGAGGGTTCCCGATGTTCGATCACGACCCTTGCGGTATTCAGACCCGATCATGTTTTGATCACGCCAGGATCATAATAATTCGTCTCTTTCCCGCCGCTGGTTCCCTTCTAGGTGGTGCGGGGATGAGACATGCCCGACCGTATCAAAGAGAAAACCGGCCTGAAGCGGTTGCAGCGTCATGACGCGGCATGCCGGAACGGCCTTCGTGAAGTCTCCTTTGCGAAGACATCCGTTCGCCGGTTTCCTTCGGTGGATGCCCCCTCTGGCTGCCTTCCTGCTTCTTTCAGGCTGCGGCGTCGAAACATTCCTCGACCCACAGGGGCCGGTGGCCGCGCAGCAGCGAACGCATTTCTGGCTGGTCACGGCCTTGATGGCGCTGGTCGTCCTGCCTGTGCTGACGCTGACGCCATGGCTGATCTGGCGCTACCGGGATCGGGGCGGCGCGGATTACGAGCCCAGATGGGCGTTTTCGCGGGCATGGGAAGTCGCCTTGTGGGGCGGCCCGGCGCTGGTGGTGGCGGTGCTCGCGGCATTGCTGTGGATCAACGCGACGCGGCTCGACCCCTATGCGCCGCTCGTCTCGGACGCCGATCCGTTGCGGGTGCAGGCCGTGGGATACGACTGGAAGTGGCTGTTCCTCTATCCCGACCTCGGCATCGCCAGCGTCGACCTGCTGGCCTTTCCGGCGGCGCGGCCGCTGGAGATCGAACTCACCTCGGCGACGGTGATGCAGTCGTTCTTCGTCCCCGCACTCGGCAGTCAGATCTATGCCATGGGCGGCATGTCGACATGGCTGCATCTCGGGGCGGATGCGCCGGGGCGGTTCGGTGGCGAGAACTCGCAATACAACGGCAAAGGTTTTCACATGCAGAAGTTCGAGGCCGTCGCGATGGATGATGAGGCGTTCGAGGCTTGGGCGCGACATGCGGCGACGGCACCGGCCCTCGATGCGGCGGCACTGGAGGCCCTGGGCCGGGAGGGCGTGGCCTCCGATCTGGCGCGCGCGCTGGACCGTCAGGGGGGCGAGATCCTGTTCGGCGGCCTGCCGGACGATCTCTTCGCGCGGGTGATGTCCGAAACCGCCAAGGCTCCGATGGCCGCGCATGACAGGGCGGACGGGCAATGACCCTCTCCGGGTTTCTCGATGCCGCGCTGGGGCGGCTCGACTGGAACGCCCTGCCGTTCTGGGAAATGGTGGCGCATCCGAGTGCGTCGAGCATCATCAACGGCCTCATCGCCAGCGGCGCGGCGGGGGTCATGGTGCTGGGGGCGCTGGTCACCGTCTGGGCGCTGACCCGCTACAGCCTCTGGGGCGCCCTCTGGCGCGACTGGCTGACCAGCCTCGATCACAAGAAGATCGGCATCATGTATATCGCGCTCGCCTTCGTCATGCTGGCGCGGGCGCTGGCCGAGGCGTCGGTGATGCGCACCCAGCAGGCGGTGGGTCTGGGGGGCGGTTTTCTCAGCCCCGAGCATTTCGGCCAGCTGTTTTCGACCCATGGCACGATCATGATCTTCTTCATGGCGATGCCGTTCCTGACCGGGGTCATCAACTTCGTCATGCCGTTGCAGATCGGCGCGCGCGACGTCGCCTTTCCGCTCCTGAACTCCGTCAGCCTCGCGCTCACCGCGGCGGGCGCGGCGCTCGTCATGGCGTCGCTCCTGCTCACGCCGTTCTCGATCGGCGGCTGGAGCGGCTATCCGCCCTTTACCGAGACCGGCTACAGCCCCGATGTCGGGCCCGATTACTGGATCTGGGCGGTGACGCTGTCCTCGCTGGGCACGACGCTGGCGGGGATGAACTTCGCGGTGACGATCTACAAGAAACGCGCGCCGGGCATGACGATGTTCCGGATGCCGCTGTTTTGCTGGACCGCGCTGTGCGTGTCGATCCTGATGATCTTCGCGATGCCGCCGCTGACGCTGGCGACCTCGATGCTGGCGCTCGACCGCTATCTGGACTTTCACTTCTTCACCAATACCGGCGGCGGCGATCCGATGCTTTACGCCAACATGTTCTGGCTGTTCGGGCATCCGGAGGTCTATATCCTGATCCTGCCCGCTTTCGGTGTCTATTCCGAGGTGATCTCGACCCTCTCGGGCAAGAAGCTTTATGGCTACACCTCGCTGGCGCTGGCCACGATCTGCATCGCGGTGCTGTCCTTCACCGTCTGGGTGCATCACTTCTTCACCATGGGGCAGTCGGCCTCGCTCAACGCGGTCTTCGGCATCGCGACGATGCTGATCGGCATCCCCACCGGCGTGAAGGTCTATGACTGGATGCTGACGCTCTACCGGGGCCGGGTGCGACTGGGCGTGCCGATGATCTATGCCGCGGGCTTCCTGATGCTGTTCGTCATCGGCGGGGCCACCGGCATCGTGCTGGCCAATCCGAGCCTCGACTACGTCACCCACAACACGCTCTTTCTCGTCGCGCATTTCCACAACATGCTGATCCCGGGCCTGCTCTTTGGCATGCTTGCGGCCTATGCCTTCTGGTTTCCCAAGGCCTTCGGCTTCCGGCTCGAGGAGAAATGGGGCCGCCGCGCCGCCGTCTCGTGGATCGCGGGCTTCATCCTCGCCTTCTTCCCGCTCTACGGCTTGGGGCTTTTGGGCATGCCGCGCCGGACGGTGGCTTTCTTCGAGCCGGCCTATCTTCCCTTCACGCTCGTCGCCCTTGCCGGGGCGGGGCTGGTCCTGTTCGCCTTCGGCTGCCTCGTCGCACAGCTCGTCGTCTCGATCCGCGAGCGCGAGCGCCGTCGGGTGCCGGCGGGCGATCCGTGGGACGGGCGCAGCCTCGAATGGTCGATCCCGGCCCCCGCGCCGGAGTGGAACTTTGCCGTGCTGCCCAAGGTGGAGACGCGCGATCCCTTCACCGAGGCCAAGGAGCAAGGGCGCGCCTACCGCTCGCCCGAAGACTACGAGGACATCGGGATGCCCAGGAACAGCGCCGTCGGCCCCATCGTTGGTGTCGCGGGCTTCGCCTGTGCCTTCGGCCTCGTGTGGTACATGTGGTGGCTGGCCAGCTTGGGGGCGCTGCTGGGCTTGGGCGCGATGCTGGCGCGCGGCTTCGTGCGCGACACGGTGCGGGTCATTCCGGCGGCGGAGGTCCGCAAGGCGCATGAAGGCTGGCTCGCCATGGTGCATGCCACGCCGCGCATCCCCCGGCACGAGGAGAACACGCCCGCCAATCTGGGCCACGCGATCCCGGCCTCGCAGGAGGAGCAGTGATGAACACCGAAACCGGTCGGCACCCCGGCCTCAACCTCGGCAGCGGCCATGCCGAGGCGCATGGCGAAGCCGAAGCGCTGGTCTTCGGCTTCTGGGTCTTCATGATGAGCGATCTCGTGACCTTCGGCCTGTTGCTCGCCACCTATGTGACGATGCTCGACAACCTCGCCGGCGGGCCGGGGCCGAAGGATCTGTTCGAGCTGAAGCCCGTGTTCATCGAGACCCTCGTGCTGCTGACCTCGAGCCTGACCTACGGCATGGCGATCCTGTCGTTGAAGCACGACCCGGGACGCCGCGTGCAACCCGTTCTGGCCTGGCTCGGCCTGACGCTGGTGCTCGGGCTGGCCTTCGTCGCGATGGAAGCGAAGGATCTGCACGCGCTGCTGGCCAAGGGCGGCGCGCCGCAGCGCAGCGGTTTTCTCTCGGCCTTCTGGGCATTGGTGCCGCTGCACGCCCTGCATGTTACCGCCGCCGCGCTCTGGCTCATGGCGATCGTGGCGCAGGTCTGGCGTTTCGGTCTCGACACGCCGGTCAAGACGGCGCTGCTGCGCCTTGGCGTGTTGTGGCATTTCCTCGACGTGGTCTGGATCGCCATCATCTCGGTCGTCTTTCTGGGAGGTCTGGCATGAGCGCCCCTGTCGAGACCGAGGACGAGACCGGCACGCCGGACGGCACGCCGCAGCAGGAGCTGCGCTCCTACCTGTGGGGCTACGGGCTGTCGCTGCTGTTGACGCTGCCGGTGTTCGGGGCGGTCGCGTGGGACTGGCTGCCGCGCGCCGCGCTGTGGTGGGCGATCGGGGCGGCGGCGGTGGCACAGGTGGCGGTGCAGTTCCGGTTCTTTTTGCACATCCGGCTCAAGGGGCAGGCGAAGGAGGACCTGCAGCTCGTCCTCTTCACCGCGCTGATCCTCGCCATGATGGGCGGCGGCACGATCTGGATCCTGCACAACCTCGATGGCCGGATGGGCGGGCCCTGAGAGGAACGCCATCGGAGGCAGGATCAGGGAGGACGACCGATCCGCCCCATGCCGTCTGGAAGCCTCCGGCCGCTTCGCTTCCCGGCGGGCGGCTGTTGGCCCGCGAGGATCGGCGGAGGCCGGAACCCCGGGGATCGCGGCCTCGTTTCGATAGTGCCGGCCATCATTGAGGGAGACCTGCCATGGCTTCGCGTCCCGTCTGGAAAGGCCAGCTGCGCCTGTCGCTCGTGGCGATCCCGGTGGAGCTGCATTCGGCCCGCGATCGCGGCTCCAAGACCTCGTTTCGGCAGATCCACAAGCCGTCGGGCAAGCCCGTGAGCTATCAGAAGGTGGTGGAGGGGCTCGGCCCAATCGACACGGCCGAGATCGTGAAGGGGTTTCAGACCGCCAAGAACGAATACGTGCTGATCGAGCCGGAGGAGGTCGAGGAGATCCGCCTCGAGACCAAGAAGACGCTGGAGATGGTACAGTTCGTCGAACAGGGCGAGATCGCGCCGCTTTACTACGACGCGCCCTATTACGTGGTGCCCGTCGATGAGCTGGCGCAGGACGCCTACCGCGTTGTCCGCGACGCGCTGCGCGAGACGCGCAAGGTGGGGCTCGGGCAGCTCACCATGCGCGGGCGCGAGTATCTCTGCGCGATCCGGCCCTGCGGCGACGGGCTGCTGCTCGAGACGCTGCGCTACGAGGACGAGATCCGCAAGGCGGAGCCGCTGTTTGCGCAGATCGAGGACGACCCGGCGGACAAGGAGCTGCTCAAGGTCGCCACGCAGCTGATCGAAAGCAAGTCCGCGCCCTTCGACGCCTCGGCCTACGAGGATCATTACGCGCAGGCGCTCAAGGAGCTGGTGGCGCGCAAGGCCCGTTCGAAGAAAGCGCCGCGCGCCCGGCCCGGCGCAGACAAGCCCGAGGTGGAGACCGACGCCAAGGGCAATGTCGTCGATCTCATGGCGGCGCTGAAAAAGAGCCTTGCGGCGGACAAGAAATCCGGCGGCAGGAAAGCCTCGCCGCGCAAGAAAGCCTCGTAAGGAGGATGAGCCATGGCTCGCTTGGAGGAGTACGAGGCCAAGCGCGATTTTCGCTCCACGCCGGAGCCGCGCGGTGCCGCGCGCGGCAAGGGCGGCAAGCTGTCCTTCGTGGTGCAAAAGCACGACGCCACGCGGCTGCATTACGATTTCCGCCTGGAACACGACGGCGCGCTCTGGTCCTGGGCGGTGACGCGCGGCCCCTCGGACGACCCCGGCGAAAAGCGGCTGGCCGTGCGCACCGAGGATCATCCGCTGGATTATGCCGGGTTCGAAGGGGTGATCCCCGAAGGGCAATACGGGGCCGGATCGGTGATGCTGTGGGACCGGGGCGACTGGGAGCCGCAGGACGATGATCCCGCCGCGGCCCTCAAGGCCGGCAAGCTGAAGGTCCGGCTGCACGGCGAACGGATGCGCGGCGGCTGGACATTGGTGCGGATGAAGCCCTGCAAAAGCGGCGGCGCGCGCGAGAACTGGCTCTTGATCAAGGAGCGCGACGGGGATGCGACGGACGATCCCGACGGGCTGACCCGCCGGCACGACCGCTCCGTCGAGAGCGGCAGGCGGATGGAAGAGATCGCCGAGGGCGCTGCGGACCGCAAGGGGCGCAAGGCGCGCAAGCGCAAGATGCCGGAACCGGTTCGGCCACAACTCGCCACGTTGCGCGACAGCGCGCCAAAGGGGGAGGAGTGGTGGCAGGAGCCGAAATTCGACGGCTATCGCTGCCTTCTTGCGATCGGTGCCGACGGCGTCGTTGCCTGGAGCCGGGGCGGCCATGACTGGAGCGACCGCTTCGCCCCGCTGATCGGCCCGGCCGGGGCGCTGGAGTGCGACGCGGCGCTGATTGACGGCGAGGTGACCGCCGGGGGCGGCGGCGGCGATTTCTCGACCCTGCAAAAGGCCCTGTCGACTGGCGGGCCGCTCACCTTCCATGCCTTCGACCTGCTGCATCTCGACGGGCAGGACATGACCGCCCGACCGCTTCGCGACCGCCGCGCGGCGCTGGAAAAGCTGCTCGAGGATCAGCCCGAGGATGGGGCGATCCGGCTCTCGCCCTATATCGAGGGAGCGGCGGAGCAGGTGCTGACCCATCTGTGCGGTGCAGGGGCCGAGGGTATCATCAGCAAGCGTGCCGATGCGCCCTATCGTTCGGGGCGCTCGACCGACTGGATCAAGGTGAAATGCGTCCAAGGGGCCGAGTTCGTGATCGGCGGCTGGTTGCCTTCGGACAAACGCGGGCGCCCCTTTGCCTCGCTGCTGCTCGGCAGCTTCGAGGACGAACGGCTGGTCTACCGGGGCCGCGTCGGCACCGGTTTCGACGCTGCTGCGATGCGCATGCTTGCCGAGAGGCTCGACCCGCTCGCCTGCAAGACCCCGGCTTTCGACGATGCCCCGCGCGCTGTAGCCAAGCATGCGCGCTGGGTCACGCCGGAGCTGGTGGCCCAAGTGCGTTACGCCGAATTCACGGCCCAGGGCCAGATCCGCCACGGCATCTTCGAAGGCCTGCGCGAGGACAAGGAGGCGCAGGAGGTGAGCGCGGCGCAGGAGCTGGCCGCCCTTCCCGCGCAGGACGCCGGGGAGGTGGAGTATCGCGGGATCCGTATCTCCAGCGCCGACAGGGCGGTCTATCCGAAGCCCGCGCTTACCAAGGGCGGCATCGCCCGCCATTACGACCGTGTCGCGGAGCGGATGCTGGAGCACGCGGCGGACAGGCCAGTGGCCCTCGTTCGGATGCCATCCGGCCTCGACGGGCCGCGCTTCTTCCAGCGCCATCTTGGCAAGGGGTTCCCGGAGGCTGTGCGGTCGGTCAGCGTGACCGGGGCCGATGGCGGCACGGTCGAATACATCACCCTGCCGGACCCGGCCGCCCTTTTGGGCAGCGTGCAGATGGGAACGCTCGAGGTGCATATCCACGGCGCGCGCAACGACCGGCTCGACCGCCCCGACCGGCTGGTTTTCGATCTCGACCCGGACGAGGATCTGCCCTTCGCGGCGGTGCGCAAGGCGGCGCACGAGATCGGCGCGCTGATGGAGCGCTTCGGCCTTGCCTGTGCGCCGATGGTCACCGGCGGCAAGGGTGTGCATGTCGTCGTGCCGCTGCGCCGGACGGCCGGGTGGGAAACCCTGCGCGGCTTTGCGGAAGGCGTGGCGCGCGGCTTTAAGCGGCGCGCGCCGGAGCGCTATACCGCCAGCGCGTCCAAGTCGAACCGCGAGGGGCGCATCTTCGTGGACTGGCTCAGGAACGGGATCGCCGCGACGGCGGTGTCACCCTATTCGCTGCGCGCCCGGCCCGGCGCTTCCGTGGCGCTTCCCGTCGATTGGGACGAACTCGCCAAGCTCGATCGCGCGGATGGTTTCGGGGTCGAGGAGGCCGCGCAGCGGGCGGGCCGAAGCTGCCCCTTGTTGGAGGCGAGCGCCGGGGCACCCGGCCTGTCCCTCTCGGTGTTCGACGCCATGGAGGACTGGTTGGAGGAGCGCGACTGAAGCGCCCTCCTCAGAGCGCAAGCGCGGCGCTTCGTGATGGAAGCCGGTGCCGAGAGCCCTGTGGGACGGGGGCGATGCCGCATTCGGGGGCTTGCTCCCTGCCTGCCCATGCCTCGGCCCGGGATTGCCGGCAGTGGAACCTCGCTCGCGTTCTGCCGTTCGGTCGCATGACCCCGCAAGCAGATCGCGACACGCCGAGGCGAGGGAGGACATCTCATCATGACCTACAGGACCTTTGAGGACGACCGCGCGATGCACCGCGCCCGGCGCGACCGGCGCGCGCCCTATCCCGGCGG
>NZ_JAMYXC010000137.1 GCF_024159025.1 Limimaricola litoreus | reverse complement strand
GCTGCAGATGCTCCAGCGCGAGGACAACGAGCCGGGCGACGCCTATCACATCGTGAACGGCTCCACGATCCTGATCGCCGTCCATGAGCCGCTGCCAGAGCCGGATCTCGTCGCGGTTGCGCAGCCCGTTGGCGTCCTCCGGCCCGTCGAAGACCGGCGGCGTCGCGGCGAAGGCCATGAGGGTCAGCGGCCCCTCCGGCGTGCGCGCCGTCACCATCCAGTGGCCCGTGCTCGACAGGCGGCGCGCGGCCTGTGCCTCGGCCGAGGGAAAGGGGGCGCCGCCGCGTGCGGGCTGCTGCGCACCGGGCAGGTCGCGCCATGAAAGGTCGGTGAAGTCCCGCACAAGCTCGAGCGGGTGGCGCGACAGCAGCGCCATCGCGCCATCGCCGGTGAAGCGACCATAGCCATGGGCATCGCGCGCGCGGCCGGTCCGCCCATCGCCGTCGAGATCATGGCCCGAGGCCCGGCCCGCGTTCGAGGGCGGGGCGAGGAGATGGGGATACTCCGGCCCGCCCGCCTCGCGCAGCAGGCCCGCGAAGGCCGCGAGGGCCGCGCCCTGCGCGTCGTAATCGAAATCGGTCAACAAGAGGATGTCGGGCGCGGCATGGGTGATGACGCGTGCGGCGTCCTGCACCTGCGCCTCATTGCGGCGGATGTCGCGCAAGAGCAGGCCGGGGCCGTCGCGGCTCAGATCCGGGGCATAGGTGGCGAGCCGGATCGGCTCGGCCATGGCGGGGAGGGGGGCCGCGAGCAGGGCGGCGAGGGCGGCAGGCAGGGCGCGGCGATAACGGCGCGCCCCTTGCCTCATGCGGGCATCAGCCCGGCCTCGCGGGCCGAGGCGCGTTCGCGCTGGGCGCCGATCATGTCGGCCACGCGCTGCAGCGCGACGCCGCGCATCAGAAGGCTCGCCGGCAGGAAGGCCCAGGCGGTCACGGTCCAGATCAGCGTGTGCGGGTTCGACAGGTCGAGCGGGCCGAGAAGCGGCGCGCCGAGCGACAGCAGCGCCGGGATCACGAAGGGCAGCAGAAAGCCCAGCACGAGGTTGAACTGCCCGTCGCGGCGCAGGCGCCAGATCACGTCCGGCCCGGCGGTCGGATCGAAGGTGGGCAGGTTGATCCAGACGTTGAAATTGCCCGAGCGCATCGGCCAGCCGCGGTAGCGCAGCAGCCCGGCGAAGATCACGAGCGAGCCGAGCGAGAGCAGGTAGCTCAGCGCGGCGCTGGCGCGGACCTGATCGGTCAGCGCGGCGGGCGCGCCGTCGGGCAGGGTCAGCATCACGAGCCGCACGGGCGAATAGGGGATGTCGAGCGCCTGGCCCAGCGCCGCGCCCAGCGTGGAGACGAGCGCCGCGATGGGCGCGGCTTCGGCCCCGTCGCGCAGCAGAACCGACAGCAGGAACACCGACAGCGCCGCGGTCAGGAAGCGGATGCGGTTGAAGGGCGGCGCGTCGCGAAATTCGACGAGGCTCGGGGAGAGCGAGGTATATTCGACCGCCGTGAAGAGGCCCGCCCCCAGCGCCACGAGCGCGACGATTTCCGGTGTACCCGAACCGCCTGTCTGCAGCAGCATGGAGGGGGTTGCGATCATCAACACCACCAGCGCCGCCCGCAGGAGTCCTCCTGTCAGTCGCGTGACCATAGTTTGCCCATTTCTCCGCCGAGCGGCCGCGTTTGAATGTCGCGGCTCTGTACCGACGTGCCTCGGTCCTCGCGGACCCGATTGCCCCAATCCTGCCACTATTTGTGCCCTTTCCCGATGAAGGCAGCAACGACTAGTTTCCAACAAGCCGTTGAACTGCGGCGCTTTTGCGACGGGTCGGGCGCGGCAATGAAGCCATAATGCGGCAATTCATCCCAGATTGCGGGGGTTTCGAGCGCTCATGTGGTGGTCGAAGGCGCCAGAGCCACCACATGATGGGTAATTATTTGACGCTACGGCACTATTCGGTCACATGGCGCCCGAACAGCAAGAGGCGGCCCCGAAAGGCCGCCTCGGTCAGGACCGAATCCCGCGCCGAAAGACGCGCGGGATCAGACCCAGGGGCGCGCCTGGCTGGCCTGCGCCTCGAAGCTGTCGATCGCGCCGGCCTTCTCCATGGTCAGGCCGATGTCGTCGAGTCCCTCGAGCAGGCAGTGCTTGCGGAAGGGATCGACCTCGAAAGAGAAGCTTTCGCCCTCGGAGGTGGTCACGGTCTGGTTTTCCAGATCGATGTCGAGCCGGGCGTTCGAGCCCTTCTCGGCATCCTTCATCAGCACGTCGATCTGCTCCTGCGGCAGGGTGATCGGCAGGATGCCGTTCTTGAAGCAGTTGTTGAAGAAGATGTCGGCGAAGCTCGTCGAGATCACGCATTTGATCCCGAAGTCCTTGATCGCCCAGGGCGCGTGCTCGCGCGAGGAGCCGCAGCCGAAGTTGTCGCCCGCGACGATGATCTCGGCGCTGCGGTAGGCCGGCTTGTTGAGCACGAAGTCGGGGTTTTCCGAACCGTCGTCGAGATAGCGCATCTCGGCAAAGAGGTTCACCCCGAGCCCCGACCGCTTGATGGTCTTGAGGAACTGCTTGGGGATGATCATGTCCGTGTCGATGTTGACCAGCGGCATGGGGGCGGCGACGCCCGAGAAGCTTTCGAACTTGTCCATCACATGATCTCCCGCACGTCGGTCAAATGTCCGGTGATCGCGGCGGCGGCCGCCATCGCCGGGCTCATCAGGTGGGTCCGGCCACCCTTGCCCTGCCGGCCCTCGAAGTTGCGGTTCGAGGTCGCGGCGCAGCGCTCGCCGGGGGCGAGTTGGTCGGGGTTCATGGCAAGGCACATCGAGCAGCCCGCAAGGCGCCACTCGAAGCCCGCCTCCTTGAAGATCTCGGCGAGACCCTCTTCCTCGGCTTGGGCGCGCACGAGGCCCGAGCCCGGCACGACCATGGCGCGCATCCCGTCCTTGATCTTCTTGCCCTTGAGTATCGCGGCTGCGGCGCGCAGATCCTCGATCCGGCCATTGGTGCACGAGCCGATGAAGACCGTGTCGATCTGGATCTCGCTGAGCTTCTGTCCGGCCTTGAGGCCCATGTAGTCGAGCGCGCGCCTCGCGGCATCGGCCTTGCCGCCTGCAAAGCTTTCAGGGGCGGGCACGATATCGGTGATCGGCAGCACGTCCTCCGGCGAAGTGCCCCAGGTGACGAGCGGCGCGATCTCCTCGCCGGGGATGGTGATGACCTTGTCCCAATGCGCGTCGTCGTCGGAATAGAGCGTCTTCCACCACTCCATCGCCGCTTCCCACTGCGCGCCCTTGGGCGCGTGGGGCCGGCCCTTGACGTAGTCGAAGGTGGTCTGGTCGGGGGCGATCAGACCGGCGCGCGCGCCGCCCTCGATCGCCATGTTGCAGACCGTCATCCGGCCTTCCATCGACAGCGAGCGGATCGCCTCGCCGCAATATTCGATGACATAGCCGGTGCCGCCGGCGGTGCCGGTGCGGCCGATCACCGCCATGGTGATGTCCTTGGCGGTGACGCCCGGCGCGAGCTGGCCGGTGATCTCCACCTTCATGTTCTTGGACTTCGACTGGATCAGCGTCTGGGTGGCGAGCACGTGCTCGACCTCCGAGGTGCCGATGCCATGCGCCAGCGCGCCGAAGGCGCCGTGGGTGGCGGTGTGGCTGTCGCCGCAGACCACCGTCATGCCCGGCAGGGTCCAGCCCTGCTCGGGGCCGACGATGTGGACGATGCCCTGGCGCACGTCGGAGACGGGGTAGTAGTTGATGCCGAAATCGCGCGCGTTCTTGTCGAGCGCCTCGACCTGGATCCGGCTGTCCTCGTTCTCGATGACCTTGTCGCGGCCTTCGGTGGTCGGCACGTTGTGGTCCGGCACGGCGATGGTCTTCTCGGGCGCGCGCACCGGGCGGCCGGCCATGCGCAGCCCTTCGAAGGCCTGCGGGCTGGTGACCTCATGCACGAGGTGGCGGTCGATATAGAGCAGGCTGGAGCCGTCCTCGGCCTCGTGGACGAGATGCGCGTCCCAGATCTTGTCGTAGAGTGTCTTGCCGGTCATGGGAGATGTCCTCTTGCGGCTGGATGATGGTGACAAGGCGCGAAGGCGCGCCCGCAGGGGTCGATCGGGCGCGCGGTCGCGCCCCGCCGCGTCAAAGCCGCGCGAGGATCGTGCAGGTCGCGCCGAAGAACCGCCAGGGCAGCCGCGCGCGATCGTCCATGTCGAAGACCCGTGTCATGCGGTCCAGATACTCCGTCGGACCCTGCGGCACAAGAGCCTCGCGCGGCTGGACCGGGGCGGGGCGGCGCTACATGCTCGAAGGCAATCGAGGCAGGGCGGAGCGCGCAATGGAGCCGGAAACGGAAGGTGAGGAGGCGGAGGAGACCGCGGCGACGGAGGCGGCCGAGACCGCCGAAGAGATCGCCGCGCAGGCGGCAGAGGCGCCGGAGGTGATCGCCGCCGCCGCCAGCGATTTCGGCGAGCGGCTGGTGAATGATGCCGAGCGCGTGGCGCAGGGCGTGATGCAGCCCTGGAACGCCTGGCAGCTCCTGATCGTGCTGGCGGCCTTCGTCCTTGCGCATCTGGGGCGGGTCTGGCTCGCGCCGAAGCTGCATGACTGGATGCGCGGGCGTGCGAGCTGGCCGCGCTGGCGGATGCGCTATGCCGTGACGCTGCACCGGCGGCTGCGCGCGGTGCTCTTCGTGGCGCTGTTGTGGCTCTTGGTCGGGGTGGTGCGGCAGGTCGATCCCGCGGGCGGGGCGGGGGTGCTGCGCATCGCGGCCAACCTCGCCACCGGCTGGCTCTTCGTGGCGCTGGTGGCGCGGTTGATCTCCAACCCGCTGCTGCGCGGCATCGTGCGCTACGGCGCCTGGACCTGGATCACACTGCGCATCCTCGATCTGACGGAAGAGACGGCGCGGCTGCTCGACAGCCTTGCCATCCAGACCGGCGATCTGCGCCTTTCGGTGCTCTTGGTGCTCAAGGCGGCGCTGGTGCTGGGGGTGGCCTTCTTCGTGGCACGGCTGCTGGCCCGCAGCTCGGCCCACCGGATCGAGAGCAACCGCGAGATCAGCCCCTCGATGCAGGTGCTGGCGGTCAAGCTCAGCCAATTGCTGTTCTACGGCATCGCCGTCTTCGTCGGGCTGCGGGCCGTGGGGGTGGATCTGACCGGCCTCGCGGTGCTCTCGGGCGCGATCGGGGTGGGCCTGGGCTTCGGCCTGCAAAAGGTGGTGTCGAACCTGGTGTCGGGGCTGATCATCCTGATGGACAAGTCGATCAAGCCCGGCGACGTGATCTCGGTGGGCCAGACCTTCGGCTGGATCTCGACGCTGGGCGCGCGCTACGCCTCCGTCGTCACCCGCGACGGCAAGGAATACCTGATCCCGAACGAGGACCTGATCACCACGCAGGTGGTGAACTGGACCCATTCCAACAACTCGGTGCGCATCGACATCGATTTCGGCACCTCCTACGGCGACGACCCGCATCTGGTTCGCCGGGTCGCGGTGGTGGCGGCGGGGGGCTGCGACCGGGTGCTGGCGCAGCCCGTCCCGGTCTGTCATATCACCGCCTTCGGCGATTCGAGCGTGGATTACACGCTGCGTTTCTGGATCGACGACGCGAAGGCGGGGCTGGTCAACATCCGCGGCGACGTGTTCCTCGCCCTGTGGGACGCGTTCAAGTCCGAGGGGATCTCGATTCCCTTCCCGCAGCGCGAGGTCCGGATGCTCGATGGCTCCGCCCTGCGCGTCGCGCAAACCACCGCCGAAGTGACGGCACGAGAGGGGGGGGATCGTTGAAAACGAGCCCTGTTCTTGCTACATTGATGACATGCCTGGCGCCGGGGCAAAGTCGGCGGCGTGAAACCGGAGGATGATGACCTGTCCCTTTCCACCCAAGCGGCACAAGCCGCTCCCCAGGGCGCGGGCCTGATGGCCGGGGCGCCCTCCGCGACGAGCGAAAAGCTGCTGGCAGCGATCCTCGTCTCCCTCGATGACGACAAGGCCGAAGAGGTCGTGCAGATCGATCTGCGCGGGCGCTCCGAGATGGGCGATTACATGGTGATCGCCTCGGGCCGCTCCTCGCGCCAGGTCGCCGCCATCGCCGAAAACCTGACAGACAAGCTCAAGCAGGAGTACGGCGTGCTCTCGAAGACCGAGGGCAAGGAGACCGGCGACTGGGTGCTGATCGATACCGGCGACGTGATCGTGCATGTGTTCCGACCCGAGGTGCGCGAGTTCTACCAGCTGGAGAAGATGTGGGCGCCTTCCGGGGCGGCCGCCGACGCCTTCCGCTGATGCGCGTCAGGATCTGCGCGGTGGGCCGGATGAAATCCGGCCCCGAACGCGCGCTGGTCGAGGACTACACCACCCGGTTCGACCGGACCGGGCGGGCGCTGGGCCTCGGGCCGCTCACCATCTCCGAAGTGGACGACCGCAAGGGCGGCGGCATGGCCGCCGAGGCCGCCCTGCTGGAGCGCACCATCCCGAACGGCGCAGTGATCTGCGCCATGGACGAGCGCGGGCGCGAGATGACCTCGCCGCAGTTCGCCGACATGCTGGCGGGCTGGCGCGATGCCGGCCGCTCCGATCTGGCCCTCGTGATCGGCGGCGCCGACGGGATCGACCCGGCCCTGCGCGCCCGCAGCGATGCCATGCTCTCCTTCGGACCGATGGTCTGGCCGCACATGCTGGTGCGCGCCATGCTCGCCGAGCAGCTCTACCGCGCCGCCTCGATCCTTGCCGGATCGCCCTATCACAGGGTCTGAAACGGGCCTTTGGTGGACAAGACCGCCGCTTTGGCTCAGGACTGAGCCTGAGTTTTGAGCGAAGGGGCTTTTCCGATGGCGACACCCAAACCCGTGGTCCTGTGCATCCTCGACGGCTGGGGTCTGCGCGCCGAGCGGACGGGCAACGCGCCCGCGCTGGCCAAGACCCCGGCCTTCGACCGGATCATGCAAGGCCCCAATGCGACGCTGACCACGCATGGGCCGGATGTCGGCCTGCCCTCGGGCCAGATGGGCAATTCCGAGGTCGGCCACACCAATATCGGCGCGGGCCGGGTCGTCGCCATGGATCTCGGGCAGATCGACCTTTCGATCGAGGACGGCTCCTTCTTCGAGATGGAGGCGATCGAGAGCTTCGCAAAGACCTTGCAGGATTCGGGCGGCACGGCGCATCTCTTCGGCGTCGTCTCTGACGGCGGCGTGCATGGGCATCTCGACCATATCGTCGCCGCGGCGAAGGCGCTGCGCGACCGCAACGTCGCCGTGACGATCCATGCCATCACCGACGGGCGCGACGTGGCGCCTTCATCGGCGGACGCCTATATCGAGGATCTGCAGGAGAAGCTGCCCGAGGGCACGAGGATCGCCACGGTGATCGGGCGCTATTTCGCCATGGACCGCGACAACCGCTGGGACCGGGTGAAGACCGCCTATGACGCCATCATCCGCGGCGAGGGCGGCACCGCCGCCGATCCGCTTTTGGCGGTGAAATCTGCCTGGGACGCCGGCAAGACCGACGAGTTCATCCCCGCCACGGTGATCGAGGGCTACGAGGGCATGCAGCCGCAAGACGGGCTGTTCTGTCTCAACTTCCGCGCCGACCGGGCGCGCGAGATCCTCGCCGCCATCGCCGACCCCGAGTTCGACGGTTTCGAGCGCGGCGAGGCCCCGGCGCTGGCGGCCCGGCTCGGCATGGTGGAGTATTCGGACAGGCACACCGCCTGGTACGAGACGGTCTTTCCCAAGCGAGACATCGTCAACACGCTGGGCGCCTGGGTGGCGTCCAAGGGGCGCACGCAGTTCCGGCTCGCCGAGACCGAGAAATACCCGCATGTCACCTTCTTCCTCAACGGCGGCAAGGAAGAGCCCGAAGAGGGCGAGGACCGTTTCATGCCCAAATCGCCCAATGTGGCGACCTATGACATGCAGCCCGAGATGTCGGCAGCCGATGTGACGGCGGCCTTCGTGGGCGCGATCGAGAAGGGCTATGACCTCATCGTCACCAATTACGCCAACCCCGACATGGTCGGGCATACCGGCGATCTGGATGCCGCGATCCGCGCCTGCGAAGCGGTGGACGAGGGGTTGGCGCAGGTCTGCGCGGCGCTGGAGAAGGCGGGCGGCGCGATGATCGTCACCGCCGATCACGGCAATTGCGAGGTGATGATCGACCCCGAGACGGGGGGCGCGCATACCTCGCACACGCTCAACCCGGTGCCCGTGGCGCTGTTCGGCGGGCCGGAGGGGGCCACCTTGCGCGAAGGACGGCTCGCCGATCTCGCGCCGACGCTGCTGGATCTCATGGGGCTCGACCTGCCGCCCGAGATGACCGGGCGCAGCCTCATCGGATGAGGGCGGCGCTTCTCCTCGCGCTGGCGCTTCTCGCCGCGCCCGCCGCGGCGCAGGACACGGCCCGGACGGCGCAGGCCGCCGCCGACC
>NZ_JAMYXC010000009.1 GCF_024159025.1 Limimaricola litoreus | reverse complement strand
GGGCCCCGTCGCGCCCGGCGCGCGGCCGCTCGCCGTTCTGGCCCGCCGGGCTGTCCTCGCCCTCGGCGGCTCCTTCGGTCTGCGCCATGACGGCCTGACCGTCGGTCAGCTCCGCCCCGGGCGTCACCACGTAGCTGCGCCCCGCGATGCCCCCCTCGACAAAGACCTCGTCGCCGCTCGCGCGGATCACCTCCACCGTCTCGAACACGGCTTGGCCCGCCTCGACGAAGACCACGCGCCCTTCGGGGCTCACCGCCGAGACCGGCAGCGCCACGACCCCGTCGAGCGCCTCCTCCAGAATGCGCGCCTCCACGAAATCGCCAGGGCGCAGCCGCGCGCCCTGCTCGGCGAGCAGGGTGGCGATCGCGACGGAGCTTTCGCTGTCGTCGGTCGAGGTATCGAGCGCGAGCCTGTCGATACGGGCCAGCGCGCGGACATCGCCACTCGGGCGGCGGAGTTCGACCTCCAGCGGTATGGCCCGGCCATCCGCCCCGGTGATCCGCGACAGCGCCGCCTGCGACAGTTCGAGCCGCGCCTCCAGTTGGGTGAGGTCCACGATCTCGCCGATCGCCGCCGTCGTGACGCTCTGCCCCGCAAGCGGCGCACTGCCCGAGAATTCCCCGTCGATCGGCGCGACCACCTCGTGATCGGCAAGGGCGCGCTCGGCGCGCTCCACCGCCAGAACCGCCTGCTCGACCGCGATCTCGCCCTGCGCCACCTCGTTTTCCGCCGCGCTGATCGAGGCCTTCTGCGCCACGAGCCCCTGCCGCGCCGAAAGCTCGGAGGAGCGCGCGGCGTCGAGCGCCGCGACGCCGGACAGGCCACGATCCACCAGCGGGCGCGTGCGTTCCAGCTCGGCCTGGGCGATCTCGAGCTGCTCTTCGAGCAGGACCAGCTCCTCGGAGAGCTCGTTGACCCTGCGGCGGTCATTCTCAAGCGCGGCTTCGGCCGCGCGCTGGGAGATCTCGGCCTCGCGCAGGGTGCTGGCGGCCTCCGCATCGTCGATCTTGAACAGCACGTCGCCCGCCTCGACCAGCGCCCCGTCGCGCAGCCCCTCCTTGACGAAGGCCACCTCGCCCGAGACCGCCGCTGCCACCTGCGCGCTGCGCGGCGCGGTGATGCGTCCGTAGGCGATGGAGACGGGCTGCATCGTCGTGGCCTGGGCCGTCGCGATGTCCACCACCTCGCCTTGTGCCGCAGCCTCGCGCGTGCCGCGCCCCGGCCTACCCCCGGATCCGCCCCCCCGGCGCGAGACCGCGGTCTCCGTCTCCTCGGTCAGCGCGGCGCTCACCCGCGCGCCCTGCCATGTGGCAAAGCCTGCCGTCGACACCAGCGCGGTCGACAGCAGAAGGATCTTCACAATGCGTGCCATGTCTTCTCTTCATGTTTGCCGGGCGGCCCGGGCGCGGGTGGTCGCCCCCGGGGGGGACTGCGCCGCCGGTGCGCCGGGCTCGTGAGGCGATGGGTACGGCGGGCCCGAAAGGCCGCCTTTTTCCCTTTCTATGCAGAAACTCGCGCGATACCCCAGCGCGCCGCAGGCCGAGTTTGTCGCGAAATGTATCAGCCCTGTATCGGTGACAGCCCTTGCGACAACTCCATCGTGGTTGCGCGCGGCACGGGGCCCTAAACCGCCTTCGAAATAGGCAACACACGACCGGTCGCCGCCTCCCCCGCGGCGCGATCTAGGGAGCGGGGTCCGGCCGATTCTGGGCGCAGCACGATGTCGATCGCAGCGCGGCGCGCAAGGTTTGACGAGACATCGCTGCCGTCCAAGGGCTCGGCGTGACGCAGGAGGATCTGCGCGAAGCTCTCGGCAAGGCGATGCCGCCGGATTTCGCGGCCGCCACGGTGGCGCTCAGTGTGGGTGAGGATGAGCTGCGCGCGGCCCTGCCCGCTCCCGAAGCACAGACCGCCCCGGCGGACTGACCCGCGGCGCGCCACAGGTCGTTGACGGCCGTTTCGATCACAGCCGATGACCGAAGCGTCCTCCTGCCTTCGTGGCAGTGGCCCGGCGAGGTGCAAGAGCGCCCACTGCCGGAAAAATTCCCCCTCGATGCGACCCATTCTGTCCATGGGGGGTTGGACCGCGGTAAGCCATAGCAAATCGCATCAAACCATCCCAACATCGGCAGGATCATGAGTTCCGGATTATTCGCACTTCTCGACGACGTCGCCCTGATCGCCAGAACCGCCGCGGCATCGCTCGATGACGTGGCTGCGGCCACCATGAAGGCCGGCTCCAAATCCATGGGGATCATCATCGACGATGCCGCCGTCACGCCGAAATACGTGCTGGGGTTCATGGCCGACCGCGAGCTGCCGATCATCCGCAAGATCGGCATCGGCTCGCTGCGCAACAAGCTGCTGATCCTGCTGCCGGCAGCCCTGGCGCTGAGCTTTCTCGCGCCATGGGCCATCACGCCGCTGTTGATGCTGGGCGGGCTCTACCTTGCCTATGAGGGCGCGGAGAAGATCGTCGAAGTGGTGCTGGGGCACGGCCACGAGGCCAAGAAGAAGGCCGTTCTCAATGAGGAAAGCACGGTCAAGGGCGCGATCCGGACCGATTTCATCCTCTCGGCCGAGATCATGGCGCTGACCCTGTCGAGCGTGGCCGACCTGCCCTTCGTCACCCAGGCCGCGGTGCTCGGCGTGGTGGGCGTGTTCATCACCTTTCTCGTCTACGGCGCGGTGGCGATCATCGTGAAGGCCGATGATTTCGGCGCGGCGCTGGCCGCGCGGGGGCCGGACGGGCTGCTTGCCGGGTTCGGGCGCGGGCTGGTCAAGGGCATGCCCTATGTGCTCAAGCTGCTCTCCATCGTCGGCACGGCGGCGATGCTGTGGGTCAGCGGCGGCATCCTCGTGCACGGGTTGGAGAACTACCACATCTCCCGCCCCGAACACGTGGTGGAGGGTGCGACCCATTACGTCGTCACCCATGTGCCGCTCCTGCAGGAGGCGCTGGGCTGGCTGACGGGGGCCACGATCATGGGTGTGATCGGGCTCGCCGTGGGCGTCATTCTCGTTGCCATCATCTCGCTGCTGCCGCTGAAATCGCGCGCCCATTGAACGGGCATGGCCGGGCGATGCCGCCCGCCCGGCCATAGTCCGCGCGGGGCCTCAGAGCGACACGCCGCGCACCAGCTCGTCGCGGCCGACGGCATCGCGCGCGCCGGTCAGCGTTACCCGACCGCGCCGCATCACCACGCAGCTGTCCGCCAGCTCGTAGGCGAAATCGAAATACTGCTCGACCGGCACGATCGCCATGTCGCCCCGGTCGCGCAGCCGCCCGATTACCTGCCTTGAGACTGAAACCGGATCACCCGATAGAGGCCGACCCCCTATCGCGGCACGGCACGGCAACAACGCGAAGAGTTCGGGCAGGGCCGAGGCGCGACACGAAGCCCGGAACCCCGGCGCAGGGCTGCGGTTGTGGCGCCATGGGCAGGACGGACAGAAAGATGGGCGCGACACCGCCAGCGGGAAACGACGGAACGACGGCGCGCCCCCTCCGGCGACGCGAGCGCCGCGCATGATCTTCCGGCGGCGCGAGGCCCCCGCGCCCCTGACCGACGGCGCGTTCCTGCGCGCCACCAATGAGGCGCTCTCGACCACGGTCGCACGGGTCATGGGAGGGGCACCGCGGCTTGCCGTCGTCACCGCCCGCGCGGGCGACGAGACGCTGTGTTGCGGCGCGCTGATCCATGCGGCGGCGCGCGGCGGCGCGCGGGTCGATGTCATCTGCCTGACCCAGGAGGAGGAAACAGTACCGGCGCGCCGGGAGGAGACGGCGGACGCGCTGGCCTGCCTTGCGCCCGATGCGGCGCTGCACTGGATCGGCGCGCCCGCGGATGCGCTGCCCGCGCGGGGTCGGCAGTTCGACATGCTGGCGCGGCGGTTGCAGCCGCTCATCGCCCCCGATGCTGTGGTGCTGCTGCCATGGCACGGTGAGCCGCAGGCCGATCTCGCGCGCGGCCATGCGCTGGGCCGCGCGGCGATGCCCGAGGATCAACCGGCGCTGTGCTACCTCGCCGAAGCGCGATTTGCCCCCGAGGCGAAGGTGCCGCATGGGCTGCAGCTTCTGATCGCGCCGCCTGTCTCGGTCGCGGCCAAGCGGCGTGCGATGGGCCGGCACTTCGGGCGGCGTGAAGAGATGGCCGCGTCGGGCGGCGCGCAGGCCTCGGCGCTGGAGCATTTCCTGCAGCACCCGGAGCTCTACCTGCCCAGGTAGGCTTGGGCCTGCACCCCCGGCATGGCGCCGATGACGAGATGCACCGAAACATAGCTCAGCCCCAGCCGGCCATCGGCGAGGCCATGCTCCGCCCGCCAGCGCTGCTCAACCGCGCGCATCGCGGCGCGGCCCCAGCCCGCGCGCGCATTGCCGGTGACCCCGGTGGCCCGCAAATGGCGCAAAAGCTGCGGCAGATCGTCGAAACCCAGCACCTCGTGCCGCCGCTCCGCCGCGCGCGGCACAAGCCCCGGGGGCAGCAGAGCGGGCCAGTCGTCGGGATCGGCGTAGAAAAGCGGCGCGGGGGATGCCAGCGCCGCCAGCTCCGCGAAATGCCCCCGCCCGAAACCGCCGATCAGCAGCCGCCCCCCCGGCGCGAGGTGACGCGACATGCGCGCCAGAAGCGCCGCCGGATCGGCGATCCACTGGATCGTCGCGCCCGAGGCGATAAGATCGTAGCCCCCCCTCAGCGGCAGCCGCTCGATCGGGCCGGGGCGAAACGCGGGCCGCAGAGCCTCGGGCAGATGGTCGCGCGCTTCGTCCAGCAGATCGTTGGTCTCGAAGGCATCGAAGGCAAAGCGCCGGTGCAGCGCCCGGGTCAGCAGGCCGGTGCCGCAGCCGAACTCCAGCGCGCGCCCGATCCTTGGCCCGGCCCCATCCGCCGCCAGCATTCCGGCCAGGCGCTGCGCGCTCTTTGCCTGCACCCGCGCCGCGCCGTGATAGCTCGGCAGGCCGCGCCGAAAGGCGCGGGCCACGCGTTCGTGGGGCGGGCTCAATTCAGCACCTCGTCCCAATCGCGCCACAGGCCGAACGGCGCATGTGGCGCATCGACCTCGCGCGTGGGCACCTGCGCAAAGACGCGGTGCAGGTTCGCGGCGGGAAAGACGTGGTCGCGCGTCGCGATCACCGCGGCATCCCAGCCGCAGGGCGGCGCCGCCCCGCGCGCGGCCACGGCGTCGAGTTCCGCGCGCAGGGCCGTGATATCGGGGGCATCGAGCCGCGGCACCCCGGCCCGGTCGAGAAAAGCGTCGAGCACGTCGCGGCTCAGCCGGTCGCGGGTCCGCGCGAAGGCGGCAGGCGGAATGCCGAGGCGGCGATCGACAGGCACCGGGCTGCCGCAGATCGCCACGCGACGGTCGAACCGATGCGCGCGCCCCTCTTGCCAATGCGCATAGGCGGCGACACCGAAGGACCAGGCAACGAGGTATCGGCTGCGATACTGCGACAGCTGCGGCAGCTCGGCATCGAGAGCGCGCCAGTCCCAGACGAAGAGAACGTCGCGCCGCCCGCCAAGATGCGCCAATGGCGCGGCCCCCGCCGCCCAGCCGCCGAACACCACCACGAGTTCCGTGGCCCCGCCCGGCCCGGACAGCCAGCGCGACCGCATGATCCTAGAGCTCGCGCGCGAGGCGCAGCATCGCGGCGCAGACCCGGTCGATTTCCCCGGGCGTGAGGATGAAGGGCGGCATGGCATAGATGTTGTGCCCGAAGGGCCGCAGCCAGACCCCCGTCTCGCGCGAGACGGGGTGCGCCGCGTCGGCGCTGACCACATGGTCCATCTCGATCACCGCGATCGCGCCCAGCACGCGCACATCCCGAACGCCGGACATCTCGCGCGCGGGCGCCAGCGCCGCCTCCAACCGCTTCGACATCGCGCCCACCCGCTCGCGCCAGGTGCCATCGGCCAGAAGATCAAGGCTGGCACAGGCGGCGGCGCAGGCCAGCGGGTTGCCCATGAAGGTCGGCCCGTGCATGAACAGCCCCGGCTCGCCGCCGCCGATGGTGCGCGCGACATGCCCCGAGGCCATGACGGCGGCGAAGGACAGATGCCCGCCGGTCAGCGCCTTGCCCAGACACATGATGTCAGGGGTGACGCCCGCGAGATCGGCGGCGAACATCTCGCCGGTGCGGCCAAAGCCGGTGGCGATCTCGTCGAAGATCAACAGGATGCCCATCTCGTCGCACAAGGCCCGCGCCCGGCGCAGGTATTCGGGGTGATAAAAGCGCATGCCACCCGCCCCCTGCACCATGGGCTCGAGGATCAGGCCCGCGATCTGGTCGCCGTGCTCGTGCAAAAGCCGAGACAGCGCGGCGATGCCATTGGCCTCGTCGTCCTCGGGCCAGGGCTCGCCCATCGGCACCGGCGGACGGGGCGCGAAATACTGGACATTGACCGCGCCCCCGAAGACATGGTGCATCCCGTTGACCGGGTCGCAGACGCTCATCGCCTTCCACGTGTCGCCGTGATAGCCACCGCGCGGCGTGGCAAAGCGGGTGCGGCCGGGGTTGCCGGCGGCGATCTGGTGCTGCACCGCCATCTTCATCGCCACCTCGACCGCGACCGAGCCGCTGTCGCAGTAGAACACGTGGTCGAGCCCCTCGGGCGTCATCGCCACGAGGCGGCGGCCAAGCTCGACCGCGGGCCGATGCGTGAGCCCGCCGAACATGACATGCGGCAGGGTGTCGATCTGGGCATGCATGGCGGCGGTGATCGCCGGGTGGCGATGGCCGTGGATCGTGCACCACCAGGACGACATCGCGTCGATCATCTCCGTCCCGTCCTGAAGCGTGATCCACGCGCCCTCGGCGCGTTCGACCAGATAGGTCGGCCCCGGCGCCATGACGTTTGTGTAGGGGTGCCAGAGATGGTCTCGGTCGAACTCGGCGTCGGTCATGCGGCCTCCATCGTGGCGCGGATCGCGGCCATGTCGATGTCTTCGAAGCCTGTGCGCAAAGTCTCGGGCGTCAGCGGGTCGAGGTGGCCCAGCCGCCCCAGATGCGCCACCCTGCCCATATCGACGATGGTTTGCTCGACCCGCGGCGCGGCCGCGCCCGAGAAGATCACCCCCGCCACCGGTACGCCCCGCGCCCGCAGCGCCGAGAGCGACAGCAGCGAATGGTTGATCGTTCCCAGCGCGGTCCGCGCCACGAGCACCACCGGCGCGCCCCAGCGGGCGAAGAGATCGAGGAAGGTCGTCTCGTCATCTAGCGGCACCATCAGCCCGCCCGCCCCCTCGACCACCAGCGCGCCTTCGGCTTTGGGCAGGCGCAGCGATGCGTGGTCGATCCGTGCGCCTTCGGCCTCGGCCGAGATATGCGGGCTGGCGGGCAGCTTCAGCCGCACCGCCTCGGCCAGAACCGGACGCCCCGAAAGCCGCGCCACGATCTCGCTGTCGGTCTCTTCCTCCAGCCCCGATTGCACCGGCTTCCAATAGGTCGCGCCGAGCGCTTGGGCGAGGCCCGCGGAGACGATTGTCTTGCCGATGCCGGTATCGGTGCCGGTGACGATGATGGGCTTCATGCGGCAGCCTTTCGGATGTCGGCGAGATCGGCGAAAAGCGCGTCGATCTCGACCGTGGAGACATTGGGGGTGATCGAGACGCGCAGCCGCGCCGTGCCGCGCGGCACGGTGGGCGGGCGGATCGCCCGCACGTCGTGGCCCCGCGCCTGAAGCGCCGAGGCCAGCGCCAGCGCCTCGGCGTCCTCGCCGATGAGGACGGGCAGGATCTGCGTCTCGAACTCGCCGAAGCTCGCGCGCTGCGCGGCGGCATGGGCATGGCGGATGTTGCCCCACGCCGCATCGCGCAGATCGGGCCGCTCCGCCAAGTGCCGCAGGCTCGCCCGCGTGATAGCCGCATCAAGCGGCGAAGGTGCCGTGGAAAAGACGAAGTTGCGCGCGCGGTTGATCAGCGTATCGATCAGCACCGGATCGGCGCAGACCAGACCGCCAGCGCCGCCCAGCGCCTTGCCGCAGGTGTGCAGGCTGACCAGATCGACCGACGGGTCGAGCCCATGCGCCCGGCCCTGCCCCCGGCTGCCGTAAAGCCCGGTGGCATGGGCCTCGTCGACCACCAGAACCGCGCCGTCCTCTGCCGCGACGGCGGCGAGGTCGCTCAGCGGCGCAAGGTCGCCCTCCATCGAATAGAGGCTTTCGCAGGCGATCCAGGCGCGGCCCGTGCTGCCCTTCGCGCGCCAGCCCTTCAGCGCATTGCGCGCGGCATCGGCGTCGTTATGGGCAAAGGACACGGTTTCGGCCCGCCCGAGCCGCATCCCGTCATGCGCGCTGGCATGCACGAGTTCGTCGAACAGCACGAGATCGCCCTGCATCGGCAGGGCCGAAAAGACCGCGACATTGCCGGGAAAGCCCGCGCCCATGTAGAGCGCGGCGGGTGCCTCGAAGAAGGCCGCCGCCTCGCGCTCCAGCGCCTCGTGCTCGGCATCGTTGCCGCGCAACAACCGCGAGCCACCAGAGCCTGTCGCCACGCCCCGGTCGAGGGCTTCGCGCGCGGCATCGCGCAGAAGCGCGGAGCCCGCCAGCCCGAGATAGTCGTTCGAGGAGAAATCCCGCCCCGCGCGGGGGCTCAGCGCCCGCCTGCGGCCGCGCGCGCCAAGCGCGTC
>NZ_JAMYXC010000292.1 GCF_024159025.1 Limimaricola litoreus | reverse complement strand
GATTCTCGCGAGCGAAGAAAGCGACGGCCTGGCGCTGGCCGAATGCGGCGGGCGGCTGCACCCGGTCTGCGGCCTGTGGCCTGTGCGGCTGCGCGACACGCTGGAGCGGGACATCGCCGCCGGGGCGCGGCGGATCGGCGATTGGGCCCAGCGCCACGGCGCGGCGCTCGCGGCCTTCCCCCAAGGCACGCCCGATCCCTTCGCCAACCTCAACACACCGGAGGATTTCGCGCGCGCCGAGGCGCGGCGGTGAAGATCGAAAAGGGCTTTGAGGAGCACGAGCGGGCGCGCATCGCGGCGCTCTACTGGGAGGCTTTCGGCCCCAAGCTGGGGCGGGTGCTGGGCCCCCGCCCCCGGGCGCTGCGCTTTATCGACCACGCGCTCGATCCGGACCACGCGCTCTGTGCCCGTGCCGCGGACGACGCGCTGCTCGGCGTGGCTGGGTTCAAGACAGCGCGCGGGGCGCTGGTGCTGGGCGGATCCGGGGCGCTGCGCGCGGCCTATGGTCCGCTCGGGGCGGTCTGGCGCGCCGGCTTGCTGAACCTGCTTGAAAGCGACGTGGACAATGCCCGTTTCCTCGTCGACGGGATCTTCGTGGCGCGCGAGGCGCGCGGGCGCGGCGTCGGATCGCGGCTCATTGAAGCGTTGGCGCAGGAGGCGCGCGCGCGCGGCCACCGCGAGATCAGGCTCGAGGTCGTCGACGAGAACATCCGCGCCCGCGCGCTCTACGAGCGGCGCGGCTTCATCGCCGCCGGGCGCCGCCCCGCGGGGCCGCTGCGGCTCGTCTTCGGGTTTCGCGCCACCACGACGATGATCCGCCGCCTCGGCTGAGGCTCAGGAGAAGTTGCCCGCCGCGGCACCGAGCAGACGGAAGGCGCGCCCGGTCCGGGTTTCGGCCAGAAGCGCGATCTCCTCGTCCTCCGCCCCGTCGCAGTAATCGTCGAGCATCCGGTCGAACAGCCGCAGGAAATGCTGCGCCGTGTCGCGGAAGATCGTGTCCTCGCCCATCCGCGCGGTCGCGATTCCGGCCATGCCTTCGGCATCGAGCCCTTCCGCCAAAGGCGCGAGCGGTGCGCCGCGCTCGCCGCGCGCCAGCGCGCGCCAGGCTTCGGCGGGTGCGGGCGGCGGGGCGAGGTCGTCCATGTAGATGCCATCCTGGCTCAGCAGAGTCAGCACGTCCTGGCTGGCTTGGATGAGCTGGCGCGCGCGGGTGTCGCGCAGCGCCGCGCGCAGCGCCGCGAAGCCTTCGAGATCCTGATCGCTGTCGGGAAAGTTCAGCGCGCGCGCCAGCTCGGCCCGGCCAAGCGTCGGTGCGGGGTCGGGCTCCGGCGCGGGTATCTCCGTCTCGGCCTCCGGCTCGGCTTCGGGGGCGGGCTCGGGGCGCATCACGCCGAATCCCGCCAGCGCCGTCTCGGTCTGGCGCGCGGCGCGCTCGATCCCGGCAAGACGCCGGTCGAGCTCGGCCGGCAGTCCGCCACCGCGCGCCTGGGTGCGCAGGCTGCGCTGCAGGGTCTGGATCTCGGCCCGCAGCCGGTGGGATTCCTCGCGTGCGCTGCGCGAGGCGTGGCTCGCGAAGAGCCCGATCCACAACAGCGCGACGGGCACCACGACGACCAGCACCGGCCCGACCAGCGTCGCGCCGCCCAGCGCCATGGCCAGCCCGGCGCCAAGCGCCCATAGAAGGCTCGCCCCGGCGGCGATGCGCTCGGCGCGGCCCATCCGCTCCCATGGCATGGCATGGTCCGAAGGCGGCGCCTCGGGCGCGCGCGGAGTGTCGGGATCGTCGCTCATACCGCCCTTCCGGGCCGCTCGCGCGGCCTCACGAATAGCTGACGCTCAGGATCTCGTAGGACTTCTCGCCGCCCGGCGTGCGGACCTCGACGCTGTCGCCTTCGTCCTTGCCGATCAAGGCGCGCGCCAGCGGCGACTTGATGTTGAGGCGGCCCGCCTCGATGTCGGCCTCGTATTCGCCGACGATCTGGTAGGTCTTCTCCTCGTCGGTGTCCTCGTCGACGAGCTTGACGGTCGCGCCGAACTTGACGCTGCCCTTCATCTTCGAGGTGTCGATCACGTCGGCAAGGCCGATCACCCCTTCGAGCTCCTTGATCCGGCCCTCGATGAAGCTCTGCTTTTCCTTGGCCGAATGATACTCGGCGTTCTCCGACAGGTCGCCATGCGCTCGCGCCTCCGAGATCGCCGCGATGATCGCCGGGCGCTCGACCGATTTCAGGTGCTTCAGCTCCGCGTCGATCTTGGCGAAACCGGCGCGCGTCAGCGGAATCTTTTCCATTTTATACAGCCTTTCCCCCATGCGGGGCCGTGCAACACCGGACGTTCTAACCCTTAGGGGCGGGACGAAGTCAAGCCCGGCCCCGGGCCCTGCTCCGGGAGCCGCTTGCAAGCGAGCGTGGCGCGGGGTCGCAATTGTGCGTGCCGGGCGCATGCGATAGGCCTTGGCGCGGAGCAGGAGAGCCAACAGGGACACCGCCATGACCGAAGCCACCAGCCAGACCGAGACCCGCCCCGAGCGCGAGGCGATGGAATACGACGTGGTGATCGTCGGCGCGGGGCCCGCGGGCCTGTCGGCGGCGATCCGCCTCAAGCAGCTCGACCCCGAAACCTCCGTGGTGGTGCTGGAAAAGGGCTCCGAGGTCGGCGCGCATATCCTGTCGGGCGCGGTGCTCGATCCCTGCGGCCTCGACCGGCTCTTGCCCGACTGGCGCGAGATGGGCGCGCCGATCACCGTGCCGGTCAAGGAAGACCGCTTCCTGATGCTGGGCGAAGGCGGCTCGGTGCGCATCCCCAACGCGCTCATGCCGCCCCTGATGAACAACCACGGCAATTACATCGTCTCGATGGGCAATGTCTGCCGCTGGATGGCCGAGCAGGCCGAGGCACTCGGCGTCGAGGTGTTTCCGGGCATGTCCTGCTCGGAGATCGTCTGGGGCGAGGATGGCCGCGTCGCGGGCGTGGTCGCGGGCGAGTTCGGCCGCGACGCCGACGGCACGCCGGGGCCGGGCTACGAGCCGGGCATGGAGCTCTTGGGCAAATACGTCTTCCTCGGCGAAGGCGTGCGCGGCTCGCTCTCCAAGCAGGCGATCGAACGCTTCGATCTGGCGCAGGGCCGCGAGCCGCAGAAATACGGGCTCGGCATGAAGGAGATCTGGGAGATCGATCCCGCCAAGCACAGCGAGGGCCGGGTCGAGCATACCATGGGCTGGCCGCTGGAGAAGAACGCCGGTGGCGGCTCGTTCATCTACCACCTCGACAACAATCAGGTCTATGTCGGCTTCGTGGTGCACCTGGGCTACAAGAACCCCTATCTGCGCCCCTATCAGGAGTTCCAGCGCTTCAAGCACCACCCGGTGGTGGCCGAGCTGCTGAAGGGCGGCAAGCGCGTGGCCTACGGCGCCCGCGCGATCACCGAGGGCGGCTGGCAGTCGCTCCCGAAGACCGCCTTCCCGGGCGGCGCGCTCCTGGGCTGCTCGGCGGGCATGGTCAACGTGCCGCGCATCAAGGGCAACCACAATGCCATGCTCTCGGGCATCCACGCCGCCGAGGCCGCGCATGAGGCGATCAAGGCGGGCCGGTCGGGCGACGTTCTCGAAAGCTACGATGCGGCGGTGCGCGAGGGCGCGATCGGCAAGGACCTCAAGCGCGTGCGCAACGTCAAGCCGCTCTGGTCGCGCTGGGGGCTCACCGCCTCCATGGCGCTGGGCGGCTTCGACATGTGGACCAACACGCTGGGCTTCTCGCTTCTGGGCACAATGGGCCACGGCAAGTCCGACGCCGAGGCGACGGAACCGGCCAGGGACCACGCCGAGATCGTCTACCCCAAGCCGGACGGCGTGCTGAGCTTCGACCGGCTGACCAATGTCAGCTTTTCGGGCACCAACCACGAGGAAAGCCAGCCCTGCCACCTCAGGCTCAAGGACCCGAGCATCCCGATCGAAAAGAACCTGCCGGTCTATGCCGAGCCTGCGCAGCGCTACTGCCCGGCCGGGGTCTACGAGGTGGTCGAAAAGGACGACGGGCCGGAGTTCGTGATCAACTTCCAGAACTGCGTCCACTGCAAGACCTGCGACATCAAGGACCCCAGCCAGAACATCGTCTGGACGGTGCCGCAGGGCGGCGACGGGCCGAACTACCCGAACATGTGATCGCGGATATCCGCCGGTCGGCGGGAACCCGCATTGCGCGGGCCCGCCGGCCTCTCTAGCCTGCCTGCCAACACCAAGACCGGAATGGCAGGAGCAGAATGATGGTGACCCGAAGCCTGCGGGCCCTGGCCGTGACGGCCGGGCTCTTGTCAGCCCCTCTTGCCCCTGCCTTCGCCGTCGCCCAGAGCGCCGGTACCGATGCGGGCCCCTACCTTGCCGCCCGCGTCGCCGCCGCCGCCCAGGATTACGAGGCCGCCGCCGACTGGTTCCAGACCGCGCTCGGGGCCGATCCGCGCAACCCCGCCCTGCTCGAAGGGGCGATCGGCGGGCTTCTGGCCTCGGGCGAGGCGGAGGCCGCCGTGCCGCTGGCCGAGCGCCTGCGCGAGACTGGCGCGCCCAGCCCCGTCGCCAACATGGTGCTGCAGATCGACGCGGCGAAGCGCGGCGACTGGAACGCGATCTTCGATCTCATGGAGGCCGATCGCGGCATCGGTCCGCTGGCCGACGGGCTGACCCGCGCCTGGGCCCGGCTCGGGCAGGGCCGCATGGATCAGGCGCTCTCGGCCTTCGACGAGGTGATCGAAACCCGCGGCCTGCGCGGCTTCGGCCTCTATCACAAGGCGATGGCGCTCTCGGTGGCGGGCGATCTCTCGGCCGCCGAGGCGATCCTCGCTTCGGCCCCGGGCAACGGGCTGCCGCTGAGCCGGCAGGTCGTCACCGCCCATGCCCGCATCCTGGGGCGTCTCGACCGGCACGAGGAAGCCTTGGCGCTGCTCGACCGTGTCGGGCGCGGCGATGCGGTCCTCGAGGCGCTGAGGCAGCGGATCGCGCAAGAGCCCGACGCCGCCTATGACGAGGTCACCTCCGCCGTCGAGGGCCTCTCCGATCTCTATGTCAGCGTCGCGGGCGCGCTGGGCAGCGAGGCGCCGGGGGCCTTCGCCCTGCTTTACAGCCGCGCGGCACTGGCGCTCGACCCCGACCGGGTCGAGGCGCTGCTTGTCACCGCGACCCTGCTGGAGCGGGCCGGACGGCTGGATCTGGCGCAGGAGGCCTATGCCGAGGTGCCCGAGGATCATCCCGCCCATGTCACCGCCGAGCTGGGCCGCGCCGCCGTGCTGCGCCGCGCGGGCGAAACCGCGCGCGCGCTCGAAGTGCTCGAACAGCTGTCGCGCACGGCACCCGATCTGGCCGAGGTCCATGTGGCGATCGGCGACCTGCAGCGCGCCCGCGAGGATGCCGCCGCCGCCGAGGCCGCCTACAGCGCCGCGCTGGAACTGGCCGGCGAGGAAGCCGCGTGGTGGCTCTACTACATGCGCGGCATCGCGCGGCACGAGCGGAACGACTGGCCCGGCGCGGAGGCCGATTTCCGCGCCGCGCTCGAGATCGACCCCGACCGCGCCGAGGTGCTGAATTTCCTCGGCTATTCCCTTGTCGAACGCGGTGAGGCGCTCGATGAGGCGCTGGACATGATCGAACGCGCGGTGCGCAGCCAGCCCGACAACGGCGCGATCGTCGACAGCCTTGGCTGGGCGCAGTTCAAGCTTGGCCGCTACGAGGAGGCGGTCGGCCATCTCGAACGCGCCGCCGAGCTGGAGCCCGTGGATCCGATCGTCAACGATCATCTGGGCGATGGCTACTGGGCCGTGGGGCGCCAAACCGAGGCGCGGTTCCAATGGCAGCGCGCGCTGTCCTTCGACCCGACCCCGGAGGAAGCCCTCCGCATCCGCAAGAAGCTCGAACAAGGGCTCGATGCGGTGATCTCGGCCGAGGGCGGCGTGCCGCTTCGGCAGGTCGCGCGGGGGGAGTGAGCATGGCGCTCGACAAGGGGCTGGCACCGGCCAAGATCAACCTGGCCTTGCACGTCACCGGGCTGCGCGCCGGGGGCTATCACCTGCTCGACAGCCTCGTCGCCTTTGCCGGGGTAGGCGATCAGCTGACCGCCCTGCCCGCGACTGATCTGACGCTCGAGGTGATGGGGCCGTTTTCCAAGGGCGTGCCGGTCGACGAGAGCAACTCGATCCTGCGCGCCGCGCGGGTGCTGCAGGCCACGCGCGGCGTGGCGCAGGGTGCGCGGATCAAGCTGACCAAGACGCTGCCCCATGCCGCGGGCATCGGCAGCGGTTCGTCGGATGCCGCCGCGGCGCTGCGGCTCTTGAGCCGGGTCTGGGGGGTGGAGAATTTCGCGCCCGAGGATCCGATCGTGCTCGAACTCGGGGCCGACGTGCCGGTCTGCCTCCATGCCCCGGCCCCGGCGCGGATGCGCGGCATCGGCGAAAGCCTGACCCCCCTGCCCGCCCTGCCCGGCTGCGGGCTGGTGCTGGTCAATCCCGGCGTCGAGGTGCCGACGGGACAGGTCTTCGACAAGCTCGCGCAGTCCGACAACGCCCCCATGGCGGAGATGCCGGAGCGGCTCGATTACGAGGGTTTCATCGAATGGCTCGGCGCGCAGCGCAACGACCTACAGGCCCCGGCCGAGGCGCTGGCGCCCGAGATCGCCCGCGCGCTCAAGCGGCTGCGCGCCATGCCCGGCGTCGATCTTGCGGTGATGTCCGGCTCTGGCGCGACCTGCGTGGGCCTGACCCGCGACATGGGCCGCGCGCGGCAGGTCGCCCGCGCGATCCAGCTATCGGAGATGGGCTGGTGGGTCGCCCCGGCGCCGCTGCTCAGCTGATCCGCTCGACCACGTAGCTCGCCAGATCCTCGAGCATCTCGCTCAAGGGGTGATCCGGCAGCGCCCGCAGGCTGAGGCGCGCGCGCTCGGCCCAGTCGAGCGCCGTCTGACGGGTGCTTTCCAGCGCGCCGTGCCGCGCGAGGATCGCCTGCGCGCGATCAAGATCACCCGCCTCGACCCGGCCCTTGCCGATGGTCCGGCTCCAGAAGGCGCGCTCCTCGGCATCGGCCTGGGCCAGCGCCCGGATCACCGGCAGCGTCAACTTGCCCTCGCGCAGGTCGTCGCCGAGTGCCTTGCCGATCGCCGCCGTGCCGCCGTAGTCGAGCAGATCATCGACGATCTGGAAGGCGATGCCGAGCGCGTCGCCGTAGGCGCGCAGTGCCGCGACATGCGGCTCGGGCGCGCCGGCGATGATGCCGCCGACCTCGGTCGCGGCCGAGAACAGCGCCGCGGTCTTGCCGCGCACCACCCGCAGATAGGTCTCCTCGGTGGTCTCGAGGTTGCGCGCCGCGGTGAGCTGCAGCACCTCGCCCTCGGCGATGGTGGCCGAGGCGTTCGACAGGATGCCCAACACCCGCAGCGAACCGGTCTCGACCATCACCTGGAACGAGCGGGCGAAGAGGTAATCGCCCACCAGCACCGACGAGGTGTTGTCCCACAACAGGTTCGCCGTGGGCCGCCCACGCCGCTGCTTGCTGTCATCGACCACGTCGTCATGCAGGAGCGTCGCAGTGTGGATGAACTCCACCGTCGCGGCGAGGTGGATGTGATAGGGGCCGTCATAACCGCAGAGCCGCGCGGCGGCGAGCGTCAGCATCGGGCGCAGCCGCTTGCCCCCGGCCTCGACCAGATGCGCTGTCACCTCGGGGATGCGGGGCGCATGCTCGGAGGCTATGCGCTCGCGGATCATCGCGTTGACGGCCTGCATGTCCCCGGAGAGAGCATGGGCGAGGCGGTCGTGCGGCTTTGCTGTCGGCGTGGCGAGGTCCATGGCGGCGTCTTCTCGACAAGAGCGTCGAAACGCCCTAGCTGGTTGCGGATGAAAGAGCTTTTGCGCAGCAACGACCCGACGGTCATCGCTTTTGCCACCGCCCTCCTGAACGGCGAGGGTATAGACTGCTTCGAGTGGGACGTAAACACGAGCATCCTCGAAGGCAGCATCGGCATATTGCCGCGCCGCCTGATGGTGCGCAGCGACGATCACGCCGCCGCCGAACGGGCCATGCGCGACAATGACATCGACCTGGGCCGATGAGGCGCTGACCCGTGACGCCTTTCTCGGCGGGCGGGTGACGCTGCTGCAGCCGCGGCGCGGCTACCGGGCGGGGACCGATCCGGTGCTGCTTGCCGCCGCCACCGGGGCCAGGCCGGGACAGAGCGTGCTCGAGCTGGGCTGCGGCGCGGGGGCCGCGCTGATGTGCCTTGCCGCGCGGGTGCCCGAAGTTTCGCTGTGGGGCGTGGAGATCCAGCCCGCCTATGCCGAGCTCGCCCGCCGCAACGCCGCGCTGAACGGCGCGCGGGCCGAGATCCACACCGCCGATCTGCGGGCCCTGCCTCCCGCCATCAAGGCACGGCGATTCGATCACGTCATCGCCAACCCGCCCTATTTCGACCGGGCCCATTCGCGCCCCGCGCCCGATCCGGCCAAGGAAACCGCCTTCGGCGCGCCGCTGCCGATGGCAAGCTGGGTGGACGCGATGGCGCGCCGGGTGGCGCCGCTGGGGCGGCTGACGCTGATCCAGCGCGCGGACCGCCTGCCCGAGATCATGGCCGCGCTGCACGGGCGCATGGGCGGG
>NZ_JAMYXC010000052.1 GCF_024159025.1 Limimaricola litoreus | reverse complement strand
CTCCGACCCCAAGGATTACACGCTGGCGCTGGCCGAGCGGGTGCGCGCGCGGGGCGGCACGATCGAGATCGGCGAGGCGCGCGCGCTGATCCCCGGGGGGCTGCGCACCGAGGCAGGCGAGCTTCGGGGCCGGGTGGTGATCGCCGCCGGGGCGTTCTCGCACCGGTTGACGCGGACGGCGGGGATCGCGATCCCGCTGGAGACCGAGCGCGGCTACAACACCACGCTGCCCGAAGACGCCTTCGATCTGCGGATGCAGCTTACCTTCGGGGCGCATGGCTTTGTGGTCTCCAAGCTCGCCTCGGGCCTGCGGGTCGGCGGCGCGGTGGAGCTGGGCGGGCTCGACCTGCCGCCGAACTGGGCGCGCGCCGATGCGATGCTGCAAAAGGCCGCCGCCTTTCTGCCGGGGCTGCGCCCGCAAGGCGGCACGCGCTGGATGGGGTTTCGCCCCTCTCTGCCGGACAGCCTGCCCGCCATCGGCCTGTTGCCGGGGCAAGACGACGTGATCTGCGCCTTCGGCCACGGCCATCTCGGCCTGACCCAGTCGGTTGGCACCGCGCGCATCGTGGCCGATCTGCTGACCGGGCAGGCGCCCCAGATCGACCTCACCCCGTTTGCACCGACACGTTTCGCGAGGCTCGCATGACCCGGCATGTTTTTCCCTGCATCGACGGGCATACCTGCGGCAATCCGGTCCGCCTCGTCACCGGGGGCGCGCCGGAGCTGCGCGGCGAGACCATGCTGGAGCGCCGCGCGCATTTTCTGGCCGAGTACGACTGGATCCGCACCGGGCTGATGTTCGAGCCGCGCGGCCACGACCAGATGTCCGGCGCGATCCTCTACCCGCCGACCCGGCCCGACTGCGACGCGGGCGTGCTGTTCATCGAAACCTCGGGCTGCCTGCCGATGTGCGGCCATGGCACGATCGGCACCGTGACCATCGCGCTGGAACACGGCCTGATGCGGCCCGAAACGCCGGGGCGGCTGCGGCTCGACACCCCGGCGGGACGGATCGACGTCACCTACCGACACGAGGGGGGCTTCATCGAGGAGGTGCGGCTGACCAACGTGCCGGCCTTTCTTCATACCCAAGGGCTCACCGTGAAGGTCGAGGGGCTGGGGGAGATCACCGTCGACGTGGCCTATGGCGGCAATTTCTACGCCATCGTCGAGCCGCAGAGAAACTACGCCGACCTCGCCGATTTCTCGGCCGCGCAGCTGGTCGCGCTCAGCTTGAGGCTGCGCCGGGCGCTGAACGAGGCGCAGGCGTTCGTCCATCCCGAACAGCCCGCGATTTCTGGGCTGAGCCATATCCTGTGGACCGGCGCGCCGCGCGATCCGCAGGCCGACGCGCGCAACGCCGTGTTCTACGGCGACAAGGCGATCGACCGGTCGCCCTGCGGCACCGGCACCTCGGCGCGCATGGCGCAACTCGCGGCCAAGGGGTTGCTGAACCCGGGCGATGCCTTCGTGCATGAAAGCATCATCGGCTCGCTGTTTCGGGGCCGGGTCGAGGCCACGACGACGGTGGCGGGATCCCCGGCGATCATCCCCTCGATCGCGGGATGGGCACGGGTCACCGGCTTCAACACCATCACCATCGACGACCGCGATCCCTTTGCGCATGGCTTCGTGGTGATCTGATCCCGCGTCCGCAGCGCTTTGGTGCCGAAACGGGGGAGGGTTGGAAAGCATCTCTGCAGGGGGCTCGGTCCACGCTTCCGGGTCTCGTTCGCGGGTCAGGCAGGATCAAGCGGGCCGGATCAGGGCTTCTACCAGATCCGGTCGGGGCCCTTCGGCACCGCACCCATGTTGAGGCCCGGACCCGCGCGCAGCCGCGCCTCGTAGCCTGCCGCCAGCGCCTCGGCCTCGGCCAGCACGCGCAGCAGCCGTGTCCTGACATGCTCATCGAGCAGACGCCGCGCCAGATCCGGCGCTTCGGCGGCGATCAGGATCTCGGCGCTGCGCCTGACATCGTCGAGTTCCTCTGCCATGCCGCGCTCGACGCGCCGCCAATGCGCCGAGATCTCCTCGACCCAGGGCTCCCCGCCCTGAAAGGCAAGGTGCATCAGTCGCTTGAACACCGCGATGGCGGCGCGGGTCGAGACCACGCCCTGCGGCACCTCGGATATGGCGTCCTCGCCCGTCACCTCGCTCGCCCGGTCGACGAAGCGGGCGCTTTCACCGCGACCGAGATGGCGGCGGCGGTCGTATTCGGGCGGCACGTGGTCGATGCCGAGAAACACCGGCACCAGCGGCGTCGTCACCGGGCCCGAGGGCGCGTGCCACATCATCCGCAGCATTGCCGGGCGGTCGGGCTGCAGAGGTACGATCTGCCCGTATCCTGCGCTGTCGCCGGTCAACCGGGGCGTCGCGACCGCCCAGATCATGTCGCTGAGCGTCAGGCCGCCGGGCCGGGCGGCGCGGCGCGTCATCTCTTCCTCGATCCAGACCGAACCCGGCCTGCGTCCGCGCCCGTCGCCATAGACCCGGTTCACGTCGAACGGGGTGCCGGGGACGTGCCAGCCGAGTCGCTGCGCCGTCTCAATGAACCGCTCCGAATACAGCACCTCTCCGTCCGGCTCTTGCGCAATGAGGCCGACATGGCCGGGGCGCGCGGCGCGGATGTCGTGCGGGCCGAGCCGCTCGGCCACCCAGAGCCCCAGCCCGCCCGCGAACTCGACGACGAGCCAGCCTTCCTCGGCATCGGCTATCAGGTGCGAATTGCCGCCATAGCTGCTATGGCCATGCGCCGCGATCAAGGCGCCGATGATTTCCACGCCCTCGCGGGCGCTGCGGGCGCGTTCGAGCACGATGCGGGCGAGGTCCGAATAATTCGGACCGGTCTGGTCCGGCGGTGTCATCGCCACCAGTTCGGGGCGGGACGGCGACCAGACATCGCGCACCGCGACACCGTGTTCGTTCACACCGCCATTGGTCAGCGGCGCCGGGGCGCCGAGATAGTGGCTGTAGTTCACGCCCATGTGCCGGGCCGTGCGGGCTGCCTGCGGGATCTCGCTCAACCGGCCCGGCAGATCGGCCTGCGGGGTGACGCCGACGGTGATCGTCGCACCCGGCGCGTGGTCACGGCCCGGGCTCACCTGCAGCCAATGGCCCGACGGCTCGTCGCCGTAGCCCGCGAGCCAGGCATGACCCGCGCCACTCAGCGCCCGGCCGACATACAGCGCGTAGCTCATCGCATACCTCTCCCGTCGCGTGTCTCTTGATCGTCACCGCGCTACCGTATCGTCCTGCGGATCGCAAAGCGCGAGCTTTCCGCGTTGAGGGGACAGGCCCATGGGAGCATCCGTTCACGGCGTTGGGTGGCGATGTCCTGCAGTTCGGCCGGGATACGGGCGTAGCCGATGGTGGTCACGGGGCCGCCAATTCAAATTCCGTATGACGATGGAATACGGTCGATTACCTCCATCTGGCTTCCTTGCGTGTCCGGTAGGTGCGCCGCTAGATCCTGCCTCTCTCTCTGTATTCGACATGTTCGCTCCTCGAACTCCGGCAGGAGGCGAGAAGCGTTTGCCTTATCGGTCAGGCTGCAAGGTCTTCATCGCCCGGGCCGAATATTTCATAGTGAATCCGATCGACGGGAATGCCGTCCTGAAGCAGTCCGGTAATCAGGCTACGCATGAAGGGCTTGGGGCCGCATAGATAGATTTCGGCCTCTTGCAGAGGCGTGTTCTCACGCAGCCAGTCCACCGTAATTCGTCCCCTCATTGCATCACTGCCTGTGACGTGATCGTCGTAGAACGTAGCCGTCGAGACCTGCCCATGGCGTTTGGCCAAAGCGTGGACATGAGCGCCGAGCGCATGGTTTGCCCGGTCTGTCGTGGCATGGATATACCATGTCGGCAGCTTCGGATGCCGGTCGGCGATCACTTCAAGCATGCTGACCATTGGCGTCAGGCCAACTCCGCCCGATAGCAGCAAAACAGGGCGATCCGGACGCTCGGCAAGGTAGAAATCACCTGCGGGAGCCGTGGCTTCGAGCACCGTGCCTTCAACGGCTCTATCATGCAAAAAGCCCGAGACTTCGCCATCATGCTCGCGCTTGACGGTGATCCGATAATGCGTGGCATTCGCTCCACAGGATATGGAGTAGTTGCGCTTTGCGCCCTCGAGACCGGCCGCATCGAAGCGAAGCGTCAGATACTGACCTGCCCGGTGCGGCACGACCGGCCCGTCATCTTCGGGGCGCAGTATGAAGGACGTGATCGCATCGCTTTCGCTATGACGCTCTGCGACGACAAAGCGCCGCCAGCCGGTCCAGCTGCCGGGCTGCACTTCGTTGGCCTCCCGGATCTCGGTCTCGCGCGCTTGCAGTATCTCGGCCAGAAACCAGTAGGCTTGCCCCCAGGCAGCAAGAAGCTCCGGCGTGGCGGCCTCGCCGAGGATATCCTCCATGGCACCCAGAAGCGCGCCGGCGACATGCGGGTAGTGCTCCGGCAGGATTGCGTAGCCGACATGCTTTTGCGCAATTCTCTCGATTGCCGCGCCAAGAGCCGCCGGGTTTTCGATGTGGCGCGCATAGGCAAGCACCGCATTCGCGAGCGCGAAGCGTTGCGCGCCGCTCCTTTGATTGGCGTGGTTGAACAGTGCCGCGATCTGCGGGTCGCGGAACAGGCGGCGATACATGGCTTCGGTGATCGCGGGGCCATGCGCTTCGAGCGCAGGGACGCTCGCCTTTACCAAAGCAACGGTTCGGGGGGAGAGAGCTGTCGGCATGGGGGGCTCCATTCATACATGCTTCAAGAATGCCTCTATTCCCGACCTGCTATACATTCAAATGGAATACATCTAATGTGACATTATGAAGCTCAGCCGCCATTCCGACTACGCCCTCCGCGCCATGATCCAGCTCGCCACATCGGGTGACGAGTTGGTTTCGATCCGTCACATCGCCCAGACCTACGGCATCTCCCACAACCACCTCATGAAGATCGCACAAGGCCTTGGCCGTGCAGGGTTTATCGAGCCGGTGCGAGGCCGTCATGGTGGGTTGCGGCTGGCGCGCCCGGCCAGCGAGATCAGCCTCGGGGCCCTGGTGCGCCATACCGAGGGTGAGGACAGCCTGGTGGACTGCACGGGTTGCCTGATCGCACCTGCTTGCGGCTTGCCCGATGTTCTGGCCGAGGCGATGCAAGCGTTCCTTGCAGTACTCGACGGCTATCGGCTGAGTGATATCGCAAACCGAAGCCATATGCTGCGCGCCCTTTTCGACATCCCCACTTCCGCGGGGCCATCGCAAAACGCAGCTGATCCAGTGCAGTGCCCTGCAGATTGAACCGTGATCATCCCGTTTCGAAGATTGCCGACGCCTCGACTCGAAGAGAGACCTTCATGCCACACAGATTGAACCTTCGCTGTACCGATTGTGGCATCCGTCACCGGGCCGTCTGTGCGCGCTGCGACGAGACCGAACTGGCTCAGCTGGAACAGATCAAGGTCTACAGGCGCTACGAAGCCGGACAGAGGATTGCCTGGGCCGGCGATCCCATGAGCTTCGTCGGCTCGGTCGTCTCTGGCGTCGCGACGCTGTCGCAGACCATGGAGGATGGTCGTGTCCAGATGGTCGGCCTGCTGTTGCCCTCGGATTTCATCGGGCGGCCCGGTCGTGACAGCACGATCTACGACGTTACGGCGGCGAGCGCCGTCACCTTGTGTTGCTTTCGCCGTGCGCCGTTCGAGCGGCTGCTCCGCGATACGCCACATGTCGCAGAGCGGCTTCTGGAGATGACCCTCGATGAATTGGATGCTGCGCGTGACTGGATGCTGGTGCTTGGTCGCAAGACCGCACGCGAGCGCATAGCCAGCCTGCTGGCTTCGGTTGCCCGACGCGAGGCCAGCTTTGACATGGCACCCAAGACCCACGACATCCGGCTCGAGCTGCCGCTGACACGGGAGGCGATGTCGGAGTATCTTGGATTGACGCTCGAAACGGTGAGTCGACAGATCAACCAACTAAACCGGGATGGCGTGATCGGACTGGACGGCAAGAGACGGGTTCATATTCCCGATCTCGCTCGTCTCGACGCCGAAACCGGGGATGGCGCGATGCGGGCCTGATCCCTAACGGGCCAGGATCAGCGGGATCCGCGACGCGCGTAGCATGTCGCGGGTGGTGCTGCCGAACAGCGTTTCGCGCAGTCGAGAATGGCCGAATGCGCCCATGACCATCGCTTCTGCGCCTGTCTCGAACCCGTGACGGCACAAGATGTCGCAGATGCGTGGCCGGCTGCGTGAAAGGACGTTGATTTCTACATGCACGCCGTTCCGAGCCAGAAAGAGCGCAAGATTTCCGCCCGGGTCCGAACGATCGCCATGGCGTATATCAGGATCGACGACGACCACATCGACGAGTTGCGCACGCCGTAGGATCGGCAGGGTGCTGCGCACGGCCGCCAACGCCTCTCGGCTGCCATCCCAGGCCACCGCAATGCGGGTTGGAGCGCGGGCGATTTCGATACCTTCTTTCGGCACCACGATCACCGGCAACCCGCCTACGAAGAGCGCGGCTTCCAAAACTGCGACCTGCGAAGACCGATCCTGCGTATCATGGGGCGCTGCGGCGACGATCCAGTCGGCAAATCGTATCACCGGGGGCAACTCGCTGCCGACCGACCTTACGCGAAGCGTCTGCCGGCAGAAGGCGACGTTGCAGCGGTGTTTCGGAACGATCGGTCGCAGATCGGCCTCGAGTGCTTCGGCGCGGGCCAGGGCTGCGCCATCGTGCGGCCAGCTGAGCGGTGCGGCCGACTCCATGGCAAAGGCATCGGGGACGGGGCTTTCCAAGCCGATGCAATGGATATCGAGATGCGTGTCCTGCGTATCGCTCACACAGAGCGCGGTGAGGATTGCGCCGTGATCGAGGGTGGAGTCGGTGGCGAGCACGGCGATGGTTCCATGGGGCATGGCAGTCTTTCCTTGAAGCGACAGCCGCGATGTAGACGGGTCCGACGATCGGACACCTTGATGTCGATCAACTTGTGCGCGCCGCATGAGGCGGATCCCAAGGTTCTTCTGCCGCAGGGCAAAAACCGACCGCCCGTTTGATCTGGATCAAATCCCTTCGGATCGATTGCTGCCACACCCCGGGAATACGAGTGCCCAAGGGCGCGCGTGTATCTCGGCCGAAGTACAGGCCGCAACGCCCGGCTTCGGCCAGCATGTGAGGATCCGAAAGACCGCGATGAGTCCGAACTCCGACCAACATATTCCGGCGTCCGACGAGCGGGCGCGCGCCGAGCGACAAACGATGGTCCGACCGATGGAAGCCGGGCAGGGGGTCTGCCTGCTTTCGGTATCGGGACTGCGTTGTGGCGGTTGCGTGGCTGCGGTCGAACGATCCCTGGCCGAACTGCCTCAAGTCGTGTCGGCGCGGGCCAACCTGACCCTCAAGCAGGTGCGGGTGATCCTGGCGCGGGCCGATGAAGATCCACGTCCGGTCCTTGAGAGGCTCGAAGCTCTCGGCCACGAGGTTCACCCTGTCGAGGCTGATCAGCAAGCGGATCCGAAGGGTGAGGGGCCGGGGTTGCTGCGCGCCATGGCGGTGGCGGGTTTCGGCGCGATGAACGTCATGCTGCTTTCGGTCGCGGTCTGGTCCGGTGCAGACGGTGCCATGCGCGAGACGTTCCATCTGATCTCGGCGCTGATCGCGGTGCCGGTCGTGGCCTATGCGGGGCAGCCCTTCTTTCGATCGGCGTTATCGGCGTTGAAGGTCCGACGGCTCAACATGGACGTGCCGATCACGCTTGCAATTCTTCTGGCAGTGGCGCTGAGCCTGTTCGAAACAGCGCGTGGCGGCGACGAAGTGTTCTTCGATGCGGCCGTGACCTTGCTCTTCTTCCTGCTGACAGGGCGCTATCTCGACCAGCTGATGCGGGACCGCGCCCGTAGCGCCGTCACGAGCCTCGCGAAACTCGCGCCGAAAGGCGCCATGCGCCAGCTTGCGGATGGCGGTCGGGAATGGCTTCCCAAGGAGGTGATCGCGCCGGGTATGGTGCTGCTTGTCGCGGCTGGCGAACGGCTGCCGGTAGATGCACGGATCCGGCGCGGGGCCACCGACCTCGATCGATCGATCGTTACCGGCGAGGCAATGCCCGTGTCTGCCGGACCGGGCACGGATCTCGAGGCTGGCACGCTGAACCTCACGGGGGAGATCGAGGTCGAGGTGCTGCGCCCCGCCAGCACTTCCTTCCTCGCCGAGATGATGCGGATGCTGGGTGCTGCCGAAGGCGGACGTGGCAGCTATGTGCGCATCGCCGACCGGGCGGCGCGGCTCTATGCGCCCGTCGTGCATCTCCTCGCACTCGTGACCTTCGCGGGTTGGCTGTGGGTCACGCGCGACTGGCAAACGTCTGCCTTCGTCGCGATCAGCGTGCTGATCATCACCTGCCCCTGCGCACTCGGCCTTGCCGTGCCGGTGGCGCATGTGGTGGCGGCGGGGCGGTTGATGCGCGAGGGCGTGCTGATGAAGGACGGCGGGGCGCTGGAGCGGCTGGCCGAGATCGATCGGGTGGTGTTCGACAAGACCGGCACGCTGACCACCGGTCTGCCGAAGATCGGCGCGGGGCCTTCGGGCCGCGAGGAGCGGGCCATCGCCCATGCGCTCGCGAGAGGGTCGCGCCACCAGATCGG
>NZ_JAMYXC010000077.1 GCF_024159025.1 Limimaricola litoreus | reverse complement strand
GGTCACGGCGGAGGAGTTCGCCGCCCGCGCCCGGCCGCAGGACCCGGCAGGGGAAATGCTGCCCGCGCCCGAACGCGCGGCGCAAGGCCCGCTGGTGGTGGCGGTGGATGCGGGCCATGGCGGCGTCGATCCCGGCGCCATGCGCGAGGGGCTGGTCGAGGCCGATCTGATGCTGCGGCTGGCGCGCGAGACGGCCGAGGCGATCAACCGCACGGGCACCATGCGCGCCGTGCTGACCCGCGACGAGGATGCCTTCGTCTCGCTCTCCGAGCGGATGACCATCGCCCGGGCCGAGGGCGCGGGGCTGCTTTTGTCGCTGCACGCGGATGCTCTGGAAGAGGACGCCGCCTCGGGTGGGTCGGTCTATACTCTCTCGGACGCCGCACAGGATGCCGCCTCGAGCCGTATGGTCGAGCGGCACCAGAGGGGCGATCTTCTGTCCGGGCTCGATCTCAGCCGGCAGGACGACAGGGTCGCGACGGCGCTGATGGATCTCGCCCGGCTCGACACCGCGCCGCAAAGCGCGCGGCTGGCAAGCGCGCTGGTGGCGGCGCTGCGCGAGGCGGGGGCGCATCTCAACACCCGGCCGCGCCGCAGCGCGCCGCTGGCGGTGCTCAACGCCGCCGATTTTCCCTCCGTGCTGGTCGAGGTGGGGTTCTTGTCCAACGCGGGCGACCGCGCGCGGCTGATCGATCCGGTGGGGCGCGCGCGGATCGTCTCGGGCCTCGTCGCGGGGCTTCAGGCCTGGGCCGCGGAGGAGGCGGCGCGCGCGCCGCTCAGGCGGCGCTGAAACGCGACGGGCCCCGCGCGAAATCGCGCGGGGCCCGTGATGCGGCATGAACGGGCGGGATCAGCCCGTCTTGGCGGGCTTGGAGCCATCCTCGCGCGGCAGCCCGTCGAAGCGCGCCAGCCAGACCGAATGCATGCCGCAATCGGGATCTTCGGGAATGAAGGCCAGCGGCATGAAGCCGTGCATCTCCAGAAGACCCTTGTAGGTCTTGGGGCTGAGGCTCTCGTGGAAGATCGGCTTGCCCGCCACCTCGCCGATGGCGGTGCCGGCCGAGGGGCCGGAGGTGAACATCAGCGCGCAGCCCGGCGCGGCATGCTCGGTGAAGGTCGGGAACATCGCTTGCTGATCGGGGCCCGAAAGGTGGAAGAAGCTGTCCCAGGCCAGGATCGCATCGAACTTCTCCGACAGGCGCAGCCCGCGCATGTCATGATGAAAGGCGCGCGACCGCGGCAGGTTCTTCTGGAACATGCCAAGCATCACGCGGCTGGCATCGACGCCGGTCACCTCGGCGCCGCGATCGGCGATGTACTGCGCGATCGGCGCGCCGGTGCCGCAGCCCAGATCGAGCACACGGCGGCGTCCGCCGTTGCGCGGTGCCGCGGCCAGCATCCGGTCGATCCAGCGCCGCTCGATCAGGCGGCGATCGCGCGCCTTGGCCCATTCGGGGCCAACGGCGTCATAGGTCGCGATCACGTCATCGGGCGTGGCGCGGCGGGGGGAGGAGGTTTCGGTTGCCATCATGTACGCCCTTTTGGGTCCCATCTGTCGAGAGCGCAATCCCCTCGCCAAAGCGTGACCCTGCTTTCGGGCGTTTTGCCGCCGATTTCAAGCCCTGCGCTTTTGACCCGGGGCGGGGGCTTGCCTATAAGCCACCCATTCCTCCCGGAGAAATATCGTGCTGCGCTTCATAATGTCCTTCTTTGGCGGCATCTTCTCGATGCTGACCCTCGGCCTCGCCATGGGGGCGCTGACGCTCGGCGCGATCTTCTATGTCTATGGCCGCGATCTGCCCAGCTACGAGACATTGGCGCAGTACACCCCGCCCACCATCAGCCGGGTCTATGACGGCGAGGGCGAGATTCTCGACGAATTCGCTTCCGAGCGGCGGCTGTTCACCCCGGCCGAGGAAATCCCCGAGCTGATCAAGCACGCCTTCGTCTCGGCCGAGGACCAGAATTTCTACGTCCACTCCGGTTTCGACGTCAAAGGCATCCTCGCCGCCGGGGTCGAGGCGGTGCGCTCGCGCGGCGAAGACATCCGTGGCGCCTCGACCATCACCCAGCAGGTGATGAAGAACTTCCTGCTCGACGGCTCGCGCACGCTGGAGCGCAAGATCAAGGAGCTGATCCTCGCCGTGCGCATCGAGGGCGCGATGGACAAGGAGCGGATCCTCGAACTCTATCTCAACGAGATCTTCCTCGGGCAGAACTCCTACGGCGTGACCGCCGCCGCGCAGACCTATTTCAACAAGCCGCTGAGCGCGCTGGAGCCCGGCGAGGCCGCCTATCTCGCCGCCTTGCCGCAACGCCCGGGCACGCTGCACCCGGTGCGCGAATACGCCGACGCGGTGAACCGTCGCAACTACGTGCTGCGCCGCATGTGGGAGGACGGCTACATCGACCGCGCCACCTATGAGGAGGAGCGCGGCCGCACGCTCGACACGGTGCAGTCGGGCGATATCGAAAGCTTCCGCGCCGCGCTGCCGCCGCGCGACTACTTCACCGACGAGGTGCGCCGCCAGCTCTCGGCCGAGTTCGGCGAGGACGAGTTTTTCGGCGGCGGCCTGTCGATTCGCGCGACGCTGGACGGCGAGCTGCAGATCGAGGCCGCCCATGCGCTGCAACGCGCGCTCGAACGCTACGACCGGGGCTTGGGCCGCTGGCACGGCACCGGCAAGTCCATCCCCGTCGAGACGCTCGACGACGAGATCGCATGGCGCCGCGCGCTGTCCGAGGTCGACGTGCCACGCGACGTGACGCTGGAGAGCCAGTGGCGCCCGGCGGTCGTGATGGAGGTGGGCGACCAAGAGATGCGCCTCGGTATCGAGGGGCTGGCCGATGACGGCTCCGAGCCGCATGTCGTCCCGCGCGAGGATATCTCGTGGATGCGCGGCAGCTTTGCCGACAACTTCGAGCGCGGCGACGTGGTGCTGGTGCGCCGGATGATCACCGACGACGGCGGCGACTTCATCCGCTGGACCCTGCGCCAGACGCCCAAGGTGCAGGGCGGCTTCATGGCGATGGACGTCAACACCGGTCGCGTTCTGGCGATGCAGGGCGGCTTCTCCTACCAGGATTCGGTGTTCAACCGCGCCACCCAGGCGCAGCGCCAACCCGGCTCCTCCTTCAAGCCCTTCGTCTATGCCGCGGCGCTCGACAGCGGCTATACGCCCGCGACGATCATCGTCGACGCCCCGATCGAGATCAACACGCCGCAGGGCATGTGGCGGCCGCAGAACGCCTCCAACCGCTTCTACGGCCCGACGCCGCTCAGGACCGGGATCGAGCGGTCGCGCAACATCATGACCATCCGCCTCGCGCAGGAGGTCGGAATGGATGTGGTGGCCGAATATGGCGAGCGCTTCGGCGTCTACGACGATCTCGGCCCCTATCTCTCGAACGCGCTGGGCGCGCAGGAGACGACGCTGTTCAAGATGGTCGCGGCCTATGCGATGTTCGCCAATGGCGGCGAGCGGGTCGAGCCGACGCTGGTGGACCGGGTGCAGGACCGCTACGGCAACACCATCTACCGCCACGACCAGCGCAACTGTGTCGATTGCACCCTCGCGGCGCTGCCCGCGGGCGAGGTGCCGACGATCCAGTCGAACCGCGAGCGGATCATGAACGCCGTCACCGCCTACCAGCTCACCTCGATGATGAAGGGCGTGGTCGAGCGCGGCACCGCGCGCGGCATCAACCTGCCGGTGCCGATCGCCGGCAAGACCGGCACCACCAACGACGCCAAGGACGTGTGGTTCGTGGGTTTTTCCTCCAACATCGTCGCGGGCTGCTACATCGGCTACGACAACCCGCGCTCCCTGGGCTCCGGCGCCTCGGGCGGCGGCATCTGCGGCCCGGTGTTCGAGCAGTTCATGCGCAGCGCGATCAAGCGCTTCGGCGGCACCGATTTCCCGGTGCCCGACGAGTGCCAGTTCATCAAGATCGACCGCTTCTCGGGCGCGCGGCTGCCCGATGGCGCCTCGGGCGCCAACGTGATCTCCGAATGCTTCCGCATCGGCGAGGAGCCGCTCTTCGGCGTGGCCTTCGACGGCGGCTTCGAGATGTCGGGCGACCTGCCGCTCTACGAGGAGGCGGGCGGCAGCAAGCCGACCAAGAAGGTCAAGACCTCGACCGGCAACACCGCCACCGTCGGCCCCAAGGCGAGCTTCGGCACGCTCTCCTCGGGCGGGCTCTACTGAGCGCGCGCGCCTCGCTTGCCGGGGCGCGCGGGGCGCGGTATCACGCGCTTCAATTCCAAGCCGACCGCCAGACTGAGGGACCGATCATGCGCGCAGAGACGCAAGCCAACATCGCCGCCATCGAGAAGTCGCTCGGCCTGCTCGCCAAGCGCATGGACCGCGAGACGGCCGCGCACCGGCTCGAGGAGTTCGACGCGCGGGTCGAGGACCCGACCCTGTGGGACGACCCGGCCGCGGCGCAAAAGCTGATGCGCGAGCGTCAGGCCCTGCTCGACAAGATGGGCACCTACGACCAGATCAGCCAGGCGCTCGCCGACAATACCGAGCTGATCGAGATGGGCGAGATGGAGGGCGACGAGGAGATCGTCGCCGAGGCCGAGGCCGCGCTCAAGGCGCTGCGCGAGAGCGCCGCGTCGAAGGAGCTGGAGGCGCTGCTCGACGGCGAGGCCGACGGCAACGACACCTTCCTCGAGATCAACGCCGGGGCAGGCGGCACCGAGGCCTGCGACTGGGCGCAGATGCTGCAGCGCATGTATGTGCGCTGGGCCGAAAAGCGCGGCTACGAGGTCGAGATGCAGTCCGAAGAAGCCGGCGGTGAGGCAGGCATCAAATCCGTGGCCTACAAGATCTCCGGCCCCAATGCCTATGGCTGGCTGAAATCGGAGTCGGGCGTGCACCGGCTCGTGCGCATCTCGCCCTTCGGCAAGGGCACGCGGGAGACCTCCTTCGCGAGCGTCTGGGTCTATCCGGTGGTCGACGACAACATCGAGATCGAGGTGAACCCCTCGGACATCCGGCTCGACACCTACCGCTCCTCGGGCGCGGGTGGCCAGCACGTCAACACCACCGACTCGGCGGTGCGGATCACCCACCTGCCGACCGGCATCGTGGTGACGAGCTCGGAGAAATCGCAGCACCAGAACCGCGACATCGCGATGAAGGCGCTGAAATCGCGGCTCTACCAGATGGAGCTTGACCGCCGGAACGCCGAGATCAACGCCCAGCACGACGCCAAGGGCGACGCGGGCTGGGGCAACCAGATCCGCTCCTACGTGCTGCAGCCCTACCAGATGGTGAAGGACCTGCGCACCGGCCACGAGACCTCCGACACCCAAGGGGTGCTCGACGGCGATCTCGACGGCTTCATGGCCGCCACGCTCGCGGGGCAGGTCTCCGGCAAGAGCCGCGCCGAGGCCTCGGCCGAGGACTGAGCGCCGTGCGTGGATGACCGAGGGGAGGGGGCCTGCGGGGCCCCTTTTTCATGCCCGGCGCGCGGCGCTACCGGCTGGACTCGCCCCGTCGAAGAGGCCAACCTCGGTCCGACGGGGCATGGCGGGCGAGGGTGGCGAAGATGCGGGATTTCCTGGTCTGGCAGCGGATCGAGGGGGCGCTGGTCCTGGCCGCCTCGCTCTGGATTCATGCGACCGTCGATGGCGGTCTTTCGATCTGGGCCGCCGTTTTGCTGTTCTTCGCACCCGACATCGGCTTTGCCGCCTATCTCTTCGGGCCGCGCTGGGGCGCCCTGGGCTACAACCTCTTGCATCTCTACGGCTTCGGCGCAGCCCTGCTCGCGGTGGGCCTCGGGCTGGGGATGCCGCTTTGGGCGGCGCTCGGCGCGCTCTGGCTCGGCCATGCCGGGTTCGACCGGATGCTGGGCTACGGGCTGAAATCGCGCGAGGGGTTCACCGACACGCATCTGGGCCGGATCGGCCCGCGCGCCAAGCGCTAGGGGCGGCGCGGATTGCCCATGCAAAAGGGGCGCCCCGGTGTCCCGAAGCGCCCCTCGCATCTCGATCCCGAGGGTCCGAGGTCAGTCGTGACCGCCTTCGGCTGCCGAGGGCTTGGGCAGGGGCTTGGGTGCGCCGGTGGTGTTGAGCGGGTCTTCCTGCCGCTGCACCGAGCCTTCGAAATGCGCGCCGCTCTCGATCGCGATGGTCTTGTGGATGATGTCGCCCTCGACGCGCGCGGTCGAGGTGAGGCGGACCTTGAGGCCGCGCACCCGGCCGACGATGCGGCCGTTGATGACGACGTCATCGGCCATCAGCTCGCCGCGCACGGTGGCGCCTTCGCCGACGGTCAGCAGATGCGCGCGGATGTCGCCCTCGATCTGCCCCTCGACCTGAATGTCGCCGGTGGTCTTGATGTTGCCCTTGATGTGCAGGTCGGCGGACAGCACCGAGGCCGGCGGCTTGGCCTTGGGAGCGGCAGGGCGGTAGTCCTGCGATCCTTGCGGCTGCGCGGGCTTGGCGGTTGCGTCCATGGTGGGCGTCCCTTCGGCTGTCCTGGGTCCGGGCTCGTTGATCTTGCTCTTAGAAAACATCTTTTCCAGCTCGTATGTAGGTCATGGGATTGACGGGAGTCCCACCGACGCGCACCTCGTAATGGAGGTGGGGCCCGGTCGATCGTCCGGAGTTGCCCATATCACCGATCCGCTCGCCGCGCGATACCCTTTGACCGACCTTGACCCGGATCTTGTTGAGGTGTGCGTAACGGGTCTCGATCCCGAACTCGTGCTGGATCTTGATCAGCCGGCCATAGCCCGAGGCCCAGCCGGCGCTGACCACCACGCCGTCGGCGGTGGAGTAGATCGGGGTGCCGATCGGGGCGGCGAAATCGGTGCCCGCGTGCAGGCGGCCCCAGCGCTGGCCGAAGCCCGAGGTGAAGCGGAAACTGGACTTCACCGGCTGGGCAAAGGGCGCCTTGGAGGCGGCGATGCGGTAGAGGTTGATCTCGTCCATCTTGCCCAGGAGCGCGTTGGCGCGCTCGGCGTTCTCATGCGCATGACCGGCATGCGCGCCCATGGTCGAGAACTGGATCGGCGTCAGCGCGCCACCGCCGATGCCGCTGTAGCCCTTACGCACCTTGGAGATCATCGCGTCGGGATCCATGCCCGCGGCGCGGAACATGTCGCCCAGCGGCTCGACCGAGACGGTCATCGCCTCTTCGAGCTGGCGGAAGATCTCGTCGTTGCGCTCGGTCATCAGCCGCAGTTCGAGCTGCATCTCGTTGGCCTGCTCGAAGGCGAGCTCGGCGTCCTGCGCGATCTTGTCGCGCTCCTGCGCCGTGTCGGCCAGCGCATCCGAGAGGATGTCCAGCGTGCCCTCGACCGAAGCCGCATCGGCGCCGCCGGGCAGGGTGCCGCCCTCGGCCAGCGCCAGTTTCAGCTCGTCGGCCGCGTCGCGCGCGGTCTCGCGCTCGAGCATGGTGCGGCGTAGCGCGGCCTGCACCACCTCGAGCCCGGTCTCCATCTCCCGGCGGCGATCCTCGGAGGCGAGTAGCTCGCTCTGCATGGTCGAGATCTGCGCCAGCGCGGTCGAAAAGCGCTCCTGCGCGGCGGCGGCCTCGGCGGCGCGCAGGTCGCGCTCGGTCGAGAGCGCGTTGAGGCGCTCTTCGTAGATCATCTGGTCGCGCTGCGCCTGGGCGCGGAAATTGCCCGAGCCGATCGAATCCATCATGAGGATCGCGGTGGCGGTGATGGTCCAGCCCACCACCAGTGTCGCGCCGCTCCAGGCCAGGAGCTGGGTCGAGGGGTGCAGCCGGATGAACCGGGTTTCGGTGTCCGAGCGCAGAAACAGCCGCCGTTCGGGAAACCGGCGCTCCAGCGCCGCGTGAAGTTTCTGTGCCAGTCTTGTCCGCACCCGTCCGTCCCCGTGTTGCCCCTGTCACAGCCTCTCTTTTTCGAGAGTGCCGCGGGTGAGGTGTTACCGGCGGTCCGGCGGTGTCGCAACTGGTTTGGCCGCGATGTGCCGAAACCGGGGCAAAGCGGGGCCGGAAACGGCGGGATATTGCCGACCTGACCGGCTTTTCCCCAGCTGTTGCCCGGGGGCCACGCCCGCCGCCCGCGGGGGTCAGCCGCGCTTCGAGCCGGTCTCTTCGGCCAGCGGCCAGTAGAAATCGGGGGGAATTCCGGCCTCGGCGCGCTTTTCCTCGTTGAAGGGCGGCTTGAGGCTGGCGTGGAAATGCCGGCGCACGAGATCGCGGAACACCGGGGCCGGGTCGAGATCATGGCGTCCGCACAGGAAGTGAAACCACTTCGAGCCGTAGGAGACGTGGTGCACCTCCTCGGCATAGATGATCTCCAGCGCGGCGACGGTCTCGGCATCATTCGCCTTGCGAAAGATCTCGATCATCCCCGGCGTCACGTCGAGCCCGCGCGCCTCGAGCACCATCGGCACCACGGCGAGCCGCGCCAGCAAATCCTGCGCCGTGTCCTCGGCGGCGCGCCACATGCCCTCATGCGCGGGCAGGGCGCCGTAATGGCTCCCCAGGGCTTCGAGCCTGTCGCTGAGCAGGTTGAAATGCTTGGATTCCTCATCCGCCGCCTGCACCCAGTCGTCGAAATAGCCCAACGGCAGCGGCGTTTCGGCAAAGCGCGCCACCGCGTCCCAATGCAGATCCACCGCGTTGAGCTCGATATGCGCGACCGCATGGATCAGCGCGATCCGGCCATGCTCAGAGCCCGGACGCCGCTTGGGCATCTCGCGCGGGGCCAGAAGCTCGGGCCGCGCGGGGCGGGCGGGCCGGTCGGGGGGCATGGCCGCGCCG
>NZ_JAMYXC010000304.1 GCF_024159025.1 Limimaricola litoreus | reverse complement strand
GGGGCGCTGGGGCTCGCCGCCCTCGCCGCGCTGGCCGTGAGCCGGGTGCAGCGCAAGCGCCAGCGGCAGGCCAAACGCCACGCGGTCAACCTCCCCGCCCGCATCCGAAGCGGCACCGCCGAAACCGAAACCCGGCTGATCGACATCAGCCGTCAGGGCGCCAAGCTGCGGCTCGACGCGGGCTTCGAGCCGGCGGGGCTCAGGGGGGTGACGATCCTTCTGGGCGACCGGCGCATCGGCGCCACGGCGCGCTGGCGCAACAAGCATTTCCTCGGCGTGCAGTTCCTGCGCCCCCTGCCCGACGATGCGGTGGCGCCGATCCTGACCCAGACCGACCCCGGCACGGGGCCCGAACCCGACCCCGGCGGGGCTCCGGCGGGCTGAGGGGGCCAAGAATCGAAAACGGCACCCCGAGGGGTGCCGTTTCGCGTCCTGATCCGAGGATCGGGCCGTCTCGATTACTGCGCTTCCTTGATGAAGCGGACCGCATCGCCGAAGGTCTGGATGGTCTCGGCGGCATCGTCGGGGATCTCGATCCCGAACTCTTCCTCGAAAGCCATGACCAGCTCGACGGTGTCGAGGCTGTCGGCGCCCAGATCGTCGATGAACGAGGCGTTCTCGACGACCTTGTCCTCTTCGACACCCAGATGCTCAACAACGATCTTGCGCACGCGGTCGGCGACGTCGCTCATAACAGTTCCTCACGTCTTTCCGGCCCCTGTCGGGCCTTTTCACTGCTTGCCCCAGAGGGCGGCTTGATGTGCCCGCTCGGGCCGCTGACCGACAGGCGCCAAAAGCGCCAAATTCGGCAAATCACGGGGTCATGTAGCAGAGATTCCGGAAGGCGCAAACGCTTTCGCCCCTTTCCCTGCACGGAAATCCCCGGCTCAAAGCATCGCCATGCCGCCATTGACGTGCAGCGTCGCCCCGGTGACGTAGCCCGCCTCCGGGCTGGAGAGGTAAAGCACCGCCGATGCGATCTCCTCGGGCGTGCCCATCCGGCCCGCCGGGATCTGGCCCAAGATGCCCGATTTCTGGTCCTCGTTGAGCTTGTCGGTCATCGCCGTCTCTATGAAACCCGGCGCCACGCAGTTCACGGTGATACCGCGGCTCGCCACCTCGTAGGCGATGGATTTCGACATGCCGACCATGCCGGCCTTGGCGGCGGCGTAGTTGGCCTGACCGGGGTTGCCGGTGGAGCCGACGATCGAGGTGATGTTGACGATCCGGCCCCAGCGCGTCTTCATCATCGGGCGCACCACGCCCTTGCACAGCCGCATGGTCGAGGTGAGGTTGACCTCGAGCACCTGCGCCCAGTCCTCCTCGGACATGCGCATGAAGAGGTTGTCGCGGGTGATGCCGGCGTTGTTGACGAGGATGTCGAGCCCGCCCATCGCCTCGATCGCCTGCTTGGGAAGGGCGTTGACCGCCTCGGCGTCCGAGAGGTTGCACGGCAGGACATGGGCGCGTTCGCCCAATCGCGCGGCCAGCTCCTCGAGCGGCGCGGTGCGGGTGCCAGACAGCCCCACCGTCGCGCCCGCGCCGTGCAGCGCGGTGGCGATGGCGCCGCCGATGCCGCCAGAGGCACCGGTGACGAGGGCGCATTTCCCGGTCAGATCGAACATGTGTGGTCTCCTGCGTAATCCGTTGGCCAAGGGTCTAGCAGCCGGGGCGCGCCCGGGCCATGCCCCGCGGGCAGGAATGCGCGCGGGGCTTCGCGCTCAGCCCCGGGCCGCGGCGACATCCTCGGGCGTGCCAACGGTGCGGGTGGCGGAGCCCTTGGCGATGCGGCGGATCATGCCGGTGAGCGCCTTGCCCGCGCCGATCTCCCAGAATTCGGTGACGCCCTCGCCCGCCATGAACTCCACGCTCTCGCGCCAGCGCACCGCGCCGGTGACCTGATCGACCAGAAGGCTGCGGATCGTCGCCGGATCGCTGACCGCCGCGGCGCGCACATTGGCGACGAGTGGCACCGCGGGCTCGCGGATCTCGACGCCCTCCAGCGCCTCGGCCATGGCGCGCGCGGCGGGCGCCATCAGCGCGCAGTGGAACGGCGCGCTGACCGGCAAGAGGATCGCGCGCTTGGCGCCCTTTTCTTTGGCGATGTCGAGCGCGCGCTCGACCGCGGCGCGGCTGCCCGAAATCACCACCTGCGAGGGGTCGTTGTCATTGGCGGCCTGGCAGGTCTCGCCCTGCGCGGCGGCCTCGGCCACCTCGCGCGCAGCCGCGAGATCGAGGCCCAGAAGCGCGGCCATGGCGCCCTCGCCCACCGGCACGGCGGCCTGCATCGCCTCGCCGCGCAGCCGCAAAAGCCGCGCCGTGTCATCGAGACGGAGCGATCCGGCCGCGCAGAGGGCGGAGTATTCGCCCAAGCTATGCCCGGCCACGAAGGCCGCGTCGGTGACGGCGACGCCCTCGGATTTCAGCGCCTCCATGGCGGCGATGGAGGTCGCCATAAGCGCGGGCTGGGCGTTGCGGGTGAGGGTCAGCTCCTCGATCTCGCCCTCGAAGATCAGGCCGGAGAGCTTTTCGCCGAGCGCTGCGTCGACCTCGTCGAACACCGCGCGCGCAGCCGGATAGGCCTCGGACAGGGCCCGGCCCATGCCGATGGTCTGCGATCCCTGACCCGGAAAAACGAATGCGCGCATGGCCCTGCTCCCTTGTGCTGCGGTGCGTCGGCTCCTCGCATAGCGGCTCGGATGCGCCGCGACAAGAAAGCCTCAGGCCGCGCGGCGAAACAGCGGCACGCCGCGGCGGCGCGGCAGGTCGAGATCGGTCTCGATGCGCCGGGCGAGCGCGGAGATGACATGCAGCTCGCCCTTGGCCACCCGGACCGAGACGTTCTCGCCCGACAGGCGCAGCTCGGCGCGCAGCGCCATGCGGCGCGGATCGCGGTGATCGCGGATCTCGGTGGCGCGGAATTCGTCGAAGCGCCAGCTCGCGACCTGCTGAACCCGCCCGCCCGGGCGGCGCAGCACCTCGCGCACCAGCCGACGCTCTGTGTCGAAATGCATCTCGCTGCGGCTGCCCAGCCCGGCAAAGCAGATCAGCCCGCCGCCCAGTAGCACCGCCAGCGCCAGCTTGGCCCAGAGCGCAGCGTCGCCCGGCGCGCCCAGCGGCGATAGCCACAGCGCCCCGGCCGCCGCCGTCACGCCCAGCGCGAAGGCCCAGACCGCGAAGAGCGCCAGCACCAGCCCCCCCTCGGCCGTGCGGCGGCCGCCTCCGAGAACCAGGGGGGCGCGATCGCTGCGGGTGCTGAGGGTTGCGGTCATCTCGACGAGCTCCGGCCTGTACAATTGGACAGGTCGATCCTTCGCAAGCATGAGGGCGGGATTATGGCCGATTGCGGGCCTCATGCCGTCTTTCACGACATTGGGGCGTTTTTTCGTACCTCCGCCCGGCTTGCGGCGCGGCGCGATCTCTGTATAAGGCCGCATCCTTCCGCGATTTCGCATGAACCGCGCAGTCTCTCGTGAACGGGGAGCGGAAGGTCATGGCCCCGTTCTATGAAATGCGCCCGGAAACCGAACTGGAGTTCACATGCCGCTCTACGAGCATGTCTTCATCGCGCGTCAGGACCTGTCCAACGCGCAGGCCGAAAGCCTGGTCGAGCACTTCTCGACCGTCCTCGCCGACAACGGCGGCAAGGTGCTCGAGAACGAGTACTGGGGCGTCAAGACCATGGCCTACAAGATCAACAAGAACCGCAAGGGCCATTACGCCTTCCTGCGCTCGGACGCCCCGTCGCCCGCCGTGCAGGAAATGGAGCGCCTGATGCGCCTGCATGACGACGTGATGCGCGTTCTGACCATCAAGGTCGACGAGCATCAGGAGGGCCCCTCGGTCCAGATGCAGAAGCGCGAAGAGCGCGGCGACCGCCGCGAGCGTCGCTGATCGCCTCCAGGAAAGGATAAGAGAATGGCCACCAAACCGTTTTTCCGTCGCCGCAAGACCGACCCCTTCGAGGGCGAGAACGCGCCGAAGATCGACTACAAGGACACGCGTCTGCTGCAGCGCTACATTTCCGAGCGCGGCAAGATCGTGCCCTCGCGCATCACCGCCGTCGGCTCCAAGAACCAGCGCAAGCTCGCCCAGGCGATCAAGCGCGCGCGGTTCCTGGCGCTGCTGCCCTACGCCGTGAAATAAGGAGACCGACACATGGACGTGATCCTTCTGGAACGTGTGGCCAAGCTTGGCCAGATGGGCGAAATCGTGAAGGTCAAGGACGGCTACGCCCGTAACTTCCTTCTGCCCCAGGGCAAGGCGCTCCGCGCGAACGAGACCAACAAGGCTCGTTTCGAGGACCAGAAAGCCCAGCTCGAGGCCCAGAACCTCGAGTCGAAGAAAGAGGCCGAAGCCATGGCCGCGAAGCTCGACGGGCAGCAGTTCGTCGTGATCCGCTCGGCCTCCGACGGCGGCGCGCTCTACGGCTCGGTCACCACGCGTGACGTCGCCGAAGCCGCCACCGCCGACGGCTTCACCGTCGACCGCAAGCAGGTCGTGCTGCGCGGCGCGATCAAGGACCTCGGCCTTTACGAGGTCACCGTGGTTCTGCACCCCGAGGTGGACGCCACCATCGAGGTCAACGTCGCCCGCTCGCCCGAAGAGGCCGAACTGCAGGCGTCGGGCAAGTCGATCCAGGACCTGGCCGCGGAAGAGGAAGCCGCTGCCGAGTTCGAGATCCAGGGCCTGTTCGACGACATCGGCGGCGCCGCCAATGACGACGAGGGCCAGGAGGGCTGAGCCCGAGCTGACACTTCGGAAACGCCATGAGGGGGCCGCATCCGGGATGCGGCCCCTTTCGCATGTCAACGCCTCCAAAGGTTTGTCACTCTCGTGTACCAAAGCGGACGCAGCCTTTGTGACGTTGGGTATCGAACGCGGCATGGCGGTTGCACGGGTTGACGTGGCGTCGCTCAGGGGGCGTGGTTCGGTCAGCTTCTGGAGTACGCCTCATGACCCTCGCCACCGACACTGCGTCACGGATCGCATCGGAGAGTTTCGACGAGTCGAATCTGCTGAAGAAGCCTGGTCCCCTGCGGCGCCCATTGCGAGGCGGGAAGTTCAAGCCGTCGGACCTCGCCGATCCGAGCCCGCGCAGGGGCTGTCGAAGCGACGGCGAAAGCCACGCGGCAAAGGGTGCCGATCCCGAGGATGGCAGAGGGCCATCCACGAAGATCCCGTCGGGTGCCCCGAGGGAGGATGCGTCGAACAGCCTTCTGCAGGCGCGCGATCTGGAGCACCAGGAGCTCGAACATCGCCTGCGCAACATCGTCAACGTGATGTCGGTCATGATCCGCATGTCAGCGCGCGACGAAAGCGATCCGAAGGCGCTCGCCGAACAGATCGACAGGCGGCTCAGGGCGCTCGGCGACACGCATTTCCAAGCCTTCGCCAAGCCGGAAGAGGCGGCCATGTCGCTGCAGAAGCTGATTACGCCGATCCTCGCCACCTATGCGCCACGCGGTACATCCCAATTCGCGATTGGCGACGCAGAGACGCCCGTGCCTGCCTCGCAGGTCTCGGCATTGACGCTGGCGCTGCACGAGCTGGCGGCGAATGCCGTCAAGCACGGCGCGCTGAGCCGTGCCGAAGGGATGATCGGGATCGACGTCGATCCCGCCCCGCGGGGGCTTGCCCTGACATGGCGCGAAAGCGGCGGGCCGACGGTCGTCCCGCCCCGGCGGTGCAGCGGCTCGCGCATCATCCGAAACCTCGTCGAGGCCGCAGGCGGCACGCTCGACTTCGACTGGCGACCCGAGGGGCTCGTCGTCCGGATCGAATTCGCCCCCGTGCTCAGCGATCCGCATCCCGCGATCTGAGCACCCGCGCCGGGTTGCCGCCCACCGTCGCACCCGCCGCCACGTCCCGCGTCACCACCGCGCCCGCGCCGATGATCGCGTCGTCGCCCACTGTCACGCCGGGCATCAAGAGCGCGCCGCCGCCGATCCAGACATTGGATGCGGATAGGCTGGCCGAACTCCAGCCCCTCGCGCCGCGCCTCGGCCCCCCTCGGGTGATCGGGCGTCAGGATCTGCACCCCCGGCCCGATCTGCGTCAGATCGCCGATCGCGATCTCGACCACGTCCAGAAGCACGCAGTTGAAGTTGAGGAACACCCCTGCCCCGAGCCGGATGTTCATGCCGTAATCGCAATAAAACGGCGGGCGGATCACCGCGCCCTCGCCCACATGCGCCATGATTTCGGCGAGCTTCGCGTGCCGCTTAGCCACCGGCGCGACCGACATGGCGTTGTATTCGGCCATCCAGCGCTTGGCCCGCCAAGGCCAGCGCCTGAAGCTCGGCGTCGCCCGCGCGGTAAAGCTCGCCCGCCAGCATCTTTTCCTTCTCGCTGCGCATCCATCCTCCTTGGGCTTTGCGCCATTGAGCGCAGCGCGGGCGCGCCACGTCCAGACGCTTTCCGCAACGGCAGCGCGCGAAAGGTCATTGGACTGTGATGCGAAGCCGTTACCCTGCCGCCATCGGATACGGGGGCAGAACGACCCCCGACAGCAACAGGGAAAAGATCGATGGCATTGATTCTGAACCGCCGCGGCTTTCTTGCCGGAAGCTCGGCCATGATCGCGCTGCACCCCTTCTCGGTCCGCGCGCAGGGCAACCAGGCGCATCTGCGCATCATGGAGACGACCGACATCCATGTGCACGTCTACCCGTATGATTATTACGCCGACAAACAGATCGACACCGTCGGTCTCGCCCGCACCGCCAGCCTGATCGAGGACATCCGCGCCGAGGCCACCAACTCGGTGCTGTTCGACAATGGCGACTTTTTGCAGGGCAACCCGATGGGCGATTACATCGCCTATGAGCGCGGCATGCCCGAGGGCGCGATGCATCCCGTGATCGAGGCGATGAACAGCTTGGGCTTCGACGCCTCGACGCTGGGCAACCACGAGTTCAACTACGGGCTGGAGTTCCTGATGAACTCGGTCTCGGGCGCGGCCTTCCCGATCGTTTCGGCCAACGTGGCCACCAAGACCGGCGAGACCATCACCGAGGACGAGACGCTGGTGCCGCCCTACACCATCCTCGAGCGCGAGATCACCGACGGCGCGGGCGAGACGCATCAGATCAAGATCGGTGTGATCGGCTTCGTGCCGCCGCAGATCATGAACTGGGACCGCAAGCATCTCGAAGGGAAGGTCGAGCCGCGCGACATCGTGCGCGCTGCCGAGGCCTATGTGCCCAAGATGAAGGAGGAAGGCGCGCAGATCATCGTGGCACTGGCCCACAGCGGCATCGGCCCGGTGGAGCACACCGAGGGCATGGAGAACGCGGCCATTCCGCTGGCGGGCGTCGAGGGGATCGACGTGGTCCTCACCGGCCACAGCCACCTCGTCTTCCCCGGCCCGGACTACGAAGGCCACGAGGGCGTCGATGTCGAGGCGGGCACGATCGGCGGCAAGCCGGGCGTGATGGCGGGCTTCTGGGGCTCCCACATGGGGCTCGTGGACCTGATGCTCGAGCGCGACGGCGAGGGCTGGCGCGTGGCCTCCTCCGAGGTCGAGGCGCGGCCGATCTACGAGCGCGGCGAGGATCGCTCGATCACGCCGCTGGTCGAGAGCTTCGAGCCGGTGCTGGAGTCGGTGGCCGAAGAGCACCAGGAGACGCTCGACTACGTGCGCCGCGCCGTGGGCAAGACCGATGCGCCGCTGCACAGCTATTTCGCGCTGGTCGCCGACGACCCTTCGGTGCAGATCGTCTCCAACGCCCAGCGCTGGTACATCGAGCAGATGCTGGCGGGCACCGAGCACGAGGGCCTGCCGATCCTCTCGGCGGCCGCACCCTTCAAGGCGGGCGGTCGCGGCGGGCCGGAGTATTACACCGACGTGCCCGAGGGCGACGTGGCGATCAAGAACGTGGCCGATCTCTATCTTTATCCCAACACGGTGCGCGCGGTGCGCGTCACCGGGGCAGAGGTCAAGAACTGGCTGGAGCGCTCGGCGGGGATGTTCAACCAGGTCGAGCCGGGACAGGAGGACCAGGTCCTTCTGAACGACGCGTTCCCCTCCTACAATTTCGACGTGATCGACGGGGTGACCTACGAGATCGACCTGTCGGAACCGGCGATGTTCGACCGCGAGGGCGCGGTGGTGAACCCCGACACCAACCGCATCAAGAACCTGCAGTTCGAGGGCCAGCCGATCGACCCCGAGCAGGAGTTCATCATCGCCACCAACAACTACCGCGCGACGGGCGGCGGCTCCTTCCCCGGGGCGGACGGCTCGACCATCGTGTTCGAGGCGCCCGACACCAACCGCGACGTGATCGTGCGCTACATCGTCGAACAGGGCACGATCAGCCCCTCGGCCGATGCCAACTGGCACTTCACCCCGATGGACGGGACCACGGTGCTGTTCGACACCGGCCCCGCGGCGGCCAACTACCTCAACGACGTCAGGGGCGTGCAGATCGCGCCCGCGGGCGACGGGCCGGAGGGCTTTGCCCGTTTCGTGATCCGGCTCTGAGAAAAGCGGCGCGGCGCGGGGGACATGCCCCGCGCCGCGTTTCAGGCGAAGAGCGCTTTCGCCTCGTGCGCGCGCAGGGTCGGCCGGGCCGAAGGGCCCCAGCTGTCGGGCATGGCGCGCAGGCCCGGGCAGGTGTCGAGCAGCCGGGCGCGTGACGGGCCGTCGAGCCCGAGGATGCCGCGCAGGCCGGGCTGGAAGCTTTCGGTCGCGGCGCCTTCGGCCATGACGATCTCATGCGCGTCGAACAGCAGGTGCACATAGGTCACCTCGCCGCCCTCCTCCACCGTCACGTCGCAGCCGTCGACGAGGTGGCGCGCGGCGATCAGCACCTCCTCCTCGCCGAACAGAAGCTGCGCGCGGTAGCCCTCGAACAGCATCCGGTGCTGCGGCGAGACCAGCAGGTCGCGCTCCAGCCCCGGCAGCACGCCCGGGCGCAGCCGGATCGGCGCGCAATTGCCGGTG
>NZ_JAMYXC010000082.1 GCF_024159025.1 Limimaricola litoreus | reverse complement strand
TGCCGAACAGGCGCGCGGGCTCGATCGCGCCGTGGCGCGCGAGGCGCTCGGCCGCTTCGAGCTGCGCGCGCCAGGCCTTGGTCGGGCGCAGATCGGCATGGCTGAAGGCGCGCGGCAGGCCCGCGGCGGGCATGGCCTCTCCCACGGCTTCGAGCAGCCGGTAGATCAGCGGCGTCACGCGCTCGGGCGCCTCGAGCGGCGGCTCGCCCTCGTAGTAATCGGGGTCGAGGAAGCGCGACAGCATCGCATCCTCGACATCCGTCACCTCGCCCAGCGCGCGGGCCGAGTTGAGCGTCAGCGCCGCCGCCTGCCAATCGCCCTCGCGCGCGAGGCAGAAGATGCGCGCCAGCCATGTCGGCGCGATGGCGGGCTTGTCGCGCATCGCCCGGCAGGCAGCGTTCTCCGTGCCGGTCAGCAGCGCGATGTCGAACCAGCGGCGAAACCGCTCGGGATCGTCGGGGCCGGCCTCCTGCAAAAGCTCGGCCGCGGGCTCCAGCGCTCCCATTTCGAGCAGCCGATCGATCCGGGCCAGAAACAGCATGCCGCGCGCATCGGCCCCGGCCGGCGGATCGGCCTCGGCCAGCATGAGCAGGCGCAAGAGCCCCTCGACGGCAGGCAGGGTCTCGAGCGGCTGCGCCTCGATCAGGGCGATCAGCTTGTCCTGCGCGCTGGCCGACCACAGCCTGCGCGGCAGGCCCGACAGCCGCGGGCCGACGAGGCCCACGGAATCGGGCGAGGCGGTCTCGAGCGGCTGCACCGACACCTGCGGCGCGGCGGCGCTGTCGGCCACGGGCGCTTCTGGCGGGCCGATATCGGCCACGGGGGGCGGCGCCACCGAACGCGAGAGCCAGTCGATCGCCGAGAGCGGTTCCCCGCCGCCCGTTTCGGTCTGGGCCGCACCGGCAGAGGCCCAGGCCGCCATCGCGCCCGCCGCGAGCAGAAGACGCGACGCCTTGATCACTGGCCGATCTCGAGGGTCACGGGTTTGACCACCTCCGTCGCGGGGGCGGCGAAGTCGGCGGGGAACAGCATCGGCCCCACATAGGCATAGGCCAGCACGCCCAGCGCGGCCAGCACCACAAGGATCAGCGCAGCCTTCACCAGCGCCCAGATCAGTCGTCTCAGCATCTCACTCGTTCCCTTGCCCCGGTCCGCGGGCGGCCGTGCGCCGCCTCTTTCGAGCGATTCATAACTGGTCTTTCGGCGGATATCACGTCATTCAGGGCGAGAAATTGCCAGCCCCGCCCGGCGGGGTGCGACGGAAGCTCGATGGAGGCGAAAAAGGCGCGGATGACGGCGAAAGACGGCGCGAAGGCCACGGGCAGCGGCGGGCTGCTGCGACCCGTGGTGCTGGTGGGCATGATGGGGTCTGGCAAGACCGCGATCGGTCGCGCCTTGGCGACCCGGCTCGGCTGCGGCTTCGTGGACAGCGACGCCGCGATCGAGGAGGCCGCGGACTGCTCCATTGCCGAGATCTTCGCGCGCGACGGCGAGGCCTTCTTTCGCGCGCGCGAGAGCGAGGTGCTGTCGCGGCTGCTCGACGCCGGGCCGCGCGTCATCTCGACCGGCGGCGGGGCCTATCTCGCGCCGCAGAACCGGGCGCTCGTCGCGGATCGCGGCGCGGCGCTCTGGCTCGATGCGGATCTCGACCTGCTGTGGGAGCGGGTCCGCCACAAGTCGACCCGGCCCCTGCTGCGCACCGCCGACCCCCGCGCGACGCTGGCGCGGCTGCTCGATGAGCGCCGCGACATCTATGAGCAGGCCGAGCTGCGGCTCACCGCGCAGGCGGGGGATTCGATCGACCGGACCACCGACCGCGTGATCGCGCTTCTCGCCACCCGCCCCGATATCCTGGAGACACGCCGATGACCGCATCACAGACCGCCACCGTCCGGGTCGACCTGCCGGGACGCGCCTATGACATCCATGTCGGTGCGGGGCTCGCGGCGCAGGCCGGACGGCATATCGCGCCCCTGCTGCGGCGCAGCCGCGTCGCCATCGTGACCGACGAGACGGTGGCGCGGGCGCATCTGGCGACGCTCGAAGAGGGGCTGGCCGCGGCGGGCATCGAGGCGGTGAGCCTCTCTCTGCCGGCGGGCGAGGCGACCAAGTCCTGGGAGGGGCTGGCGCGGGCCACGGAATGGATGATCGAGAACCGGATCGAGCGCGGCGATCTCGTCGTGGCCTTCGGCGGCGGCGTGATCGGCGATCTCGCGGGCTTTGCCGCCGCCATCATGCGGCGTGGCGTGCGCTTCGTGCAGATCCCCACGACCCTGCTCGCGCAGGTCGACAGTTCGGTCGGCGGCAAGACCGGCATCAACACCGCGCAGGGCAAGAACCTTGCCGGGGCGTTCCACCAGCCGGCGCTCGTGCTCGCCGACATCGCTCTGCTCGACACGCTGCCCCGGCGCGAATTCCTGTCGGGGTATGGCGAGGTGGTGAAATACGGGCTCTTGGGCGATGCCGATTTCTTCGAGTGGTTGGAGACCCACGGGCCCCGCCTGCGCGAGGGCGACGCGGCCGCCCGGCTCGAGGCGGTGCGCCGCTCTTGCGAGATGAAGGCCGAGATCGTGATGCGCGACGAGACCGAGCAGGGCGACCGGGCGCTGCTCAACCTCGGCCATACCTTCTGCCACGCGCTGGAGGCGGCCACGGGCTATTCGGATCGGCTCCGGCACGGCGAGGGGGTGGCGATCGGTTGCGCGCTGGCCTTCGACCTATCGGCCCGGCTGGGCCTGTGTTCGCAAGAAGAGCCGAGCCGCCTGCGTGCGCATCTCGCCGAGATGGGCATGCGCGCCGAGCTGCGCGACATTCCGGGCGATCTGCCGGGGGCCGAATCGCTGCTCGACCTGATGGGGCAGGACAAGAAGGTGAAGGAAGGCGTGCTGCGCTTTGTCCTGGCGCGCGGCATCGGTCGTGCATTCATGACCCCGGATGTGCCGAAAGAGGCGGTAATCGAGGTCCTGCGCGCGAGTGCCGCCGGGTAATCGGCGGGTCGCTGCCGAGACGGTAGCGTAATCCTGCGCGTGTACGGCGTCGCGGCTGCGCATTTTTGTGCAATCGTATTGAACACTTGGCTGCGCCATGTGTTCGTCATGGGCGCACCGGTAAAGCCGGGCGTCTGCCACGGTCGCCTCCTCCCCGAACTCGGGCGGCCGGGCATTGCACGAACAGGAGCTACAGATGATGACCAAGACCCTCACCTCCGCGCTGGCCCTCGGCCTGCTCTCCGCCCCCGCTTTCGCCGGTGGCCTGGCCATGCCCGTCGCCGACCCGGTGGCCCCGGCTGCGCCCGTCGCCGTCGCCCCTGCTCCGGTTGCCGTGAGCGACTGGACCGGCTTCTATGCCGGTGGCCAGCTCGGCTACGGCGAGACCGAAGCCGATGACGACAGCTTCGACGACGAGGGCTCCGTCTATGGTGCTCAGCTCGGCTATGACTACGACTTCGGCAAGCTCGTCCTGGGTGGCGAAGTCTCCTATGCCGGCACCGAGATCGAAGACGATGCCACTGGCAACGAGATCGACGGCATCGCCGCCGCCAAGCTGCGCGCGGGCTATGACGCGGGCGCCTTCCTGCCCTATGTGACCGCGGGCTACGCCAGCGCCTACACCGCCGACGAGATCGATGGCGAAGACCAGTTCGACGGCTACGTTTACGGTGCCGGTGTCGATTACAAGGTCACCGAGAACGTCACCGTCGGTGCCGAAGTGCTCAAGCACGAGTTCGAAGACCTCGGTGACACCGATCTCGACGCGACCACCGCCGCCGCGCGCGTGTCCTACCGCTTTTGATCGGACGACCCGGCCATCCGCCGGGTCGAACGCATCGCACGACGCGAGGAAAGGGGGCCGGTCACGGCCCCCTTTCTTCTGCGAGCTCCCGCGCCAGCGCCAGCAACCGGACCAGCGCCGCTTCGAGCCGCGCGTCCTCGACCGTCAGCGCCACGCGCACATGCCCCCGCGCCGCCTGGCCGAAGCTTTCGCCGGGCATGACGGCGATCCGCTCGCGCTCCAGCAGAGCCTCGGCAAAGGCTTCGCCGTCGAGCCCGGTCGCGCGGATGTCGAGCAGTGCGTACATCGCGCCCTGCATCGGTACGGCGCGCACCACCTCCTGCGCCGCGACCAGCCGCCGCGCGATCTCGCGCCTGCGCCGGAAGGGGGCCGCGATCTCGGCCTCGAACGCGGGGCCAAGCCGCAATGCATGCAAGGCCGCATCCTGAACGAAGCCCGGAATGCCGTAGGTCATGTTGGTGGCGAGATCCTCGAGCGCCGCGATCGCCTCTGCCGGGCCGACGATCCAGCCGACGCGGCTGCCGGTCATGGCATGGCCCTTGGACATGGACCCCACGACCAGCACGCGCTCCGCAAGACCGGGCAGGGCGCGCGGGCTCAGATGCGCCCCCTCCCAGACCTGCCCGTCATAGACTTCGTCGGAGACGAGCCACAGATCGCGCCGGTCGCAGACCGCCCCGATCCGCTCCAGCGCCGGGCGATCATAGACCGCGCCGGTCGGGTTGTTGGGGCTGTTGATCAGCAAGGAGCGCACCGCCGCCGTCGCGCCGTCGATCGCCGCATCGATATCCTCGGCTTGCGGCACGAAGCCGTGCTCGGGCCGCGCCGCCACCGCGATCGCCCGTGCGCCGGCCGCGCGAAGCGTGCCAGGGTAGGTCGCGTAATAGGGGTCGATGTAGAGCGCACCATCGCCCGGTTCGCAGGCAGCCATATGGGCCATGAACAGCCCGGCCTGGCCGCCGGGCACCACCAGCACGTTCTCTGGCGTGGTCGCGACGCCGCTTTGCGCGGCCACGCGGCGGGCGATCTCGGCCCGCAGCGCATCGGTCCCCGCCACGGCGGCGTAGCCGGTATGGCCGCCGCGCGCGGCGTGGTCCATGGCGTCGAGAATGCGCGGGTCGGTGCGGATGTCATGCTCGCCGATGGTCAGCTCGACCACGGGGACGCCGGAGGCGATCATCCGGCGCGCCTTGCGAAACAGGCCCCAGCCGTCGGAGCCGCCGTCATTGATATGGGTGATGCGATGCGAAAGTTTCATAGACCCCAAGAGGACGCGCCCACGCGCGGCTGTCAATCGCCCGAGACGCTGGACGCGGGGGGATGCGGCTGCTAGATCGCATTCCATGACGAGCACGAGCATCATCGGCTGCATCATTTCCTGCTGACTTGCGTCACGCGGGCCGCTCTCACGTTTTCCAGATGGAACACAGGATCAGCCCGCCGGCGTCACCGCCTGCGAGGCCCACATGACGACGATCCGCCTGCACGACACCAAGACCCGCCGCAAGGTGGAGTTCGCGCCGATCGACCCCAAGGACGTCCGGCTCTATGTCTGCGGACCGACGGTCTATGACCGGGCGCATCTGGGCAATGCGCGCCCCGTGCTGGTCTTCGACCTGCTCTACCGGCTGCTGCGCGAAGTCTTTGGCGCCGAGCACGTGACCTATGCGCGCAATTTCACCGACGTCGATGACAAGATCAACGCGCGCGCGGCCCAGACCGGCCGCCCGATCCGCGAGATCACCGACGAGACAATCCTGTGGTATCATCAGGACATGGACGCGCTTGGCGCGCTGCGCCCCGATCACGAGCCGCGCGCCACCGATTACGTGGGCCAGATGGTCGCGATGATCGAACGGCTTGCGCTGGCGGGCCACGCCTATGCCGCCGAAGGCCACGTGATGTTCTCGGTGGCGAGCTACGAGGCATACGGTGCGCTGTCGGGCCGCGATGTCGAGGACATGATTGCGGGCGCGCGGGTCGAGGTCGCGCCCTACAAGCGCGACCCAATGGATTTCGTGCTGTGGAAACCCTCGGCCGAGGGCGAGCCCGGCTGGGACGGGCCGGTGATCGAGGGCGAGAGCGTGGGCCACGGTCGCCCCGGCTGGCACATCGAATGCTCGGCCATGTCCTACCAGCTCTTCGGGGCGAGTTTCGACATCCATGGCGGCGGCATCGACCTGCAGTTCCCGCACCACGAGAACGAGATCGCGCAGAGCGCCTGTGCCCATCCCGAAGGCGATTTCGCCAATGTCTGGATGCACAACGAAATGCTGCAGGTCGAAGGTAAGAAGATGTCCAAGTCCCTGGGCAACTTCTTCACCGTGCGCGATCTGCTGGACAAGGGCATTCCCGGCGAGGTGATCCGCCTCGTCATGCTCGGCACGCATTACCGCAAGCCGATGGACTGGACCGAGGAGAAGCGCGCCGAGGCCGAGGCGACGCTCACCAAGTGGTATAGCCTGCTGCACACCCATGGCTTCACCGCCAAGATGGTGCGCGATCTCAAGGCGTCGGGCGACTGGGCGATGGATGCCGAGTTCCTCGGTGTGCTGGCCAACGACCTCAACACCCCCGGGGCGATCGCGCGGATGCATGTGCTGTCGAGCGCCAGGACGCCCGCCAAGCTCGTGCCCTTCGTCGCGGCGCTGGAGCTGATGGGGCTGATCGAGGACTGGGACGCGCTCTCGGATCTCGCGGGGGCCGAGGCGGGCCCCGCGATCGCGCCCGAGGTCGATGCCGCCGTCACCGCGCTTCTGACCCGCCGCGCCGAGGCGCGCGCCGCCAAGGACTGGGCCGAGGCGGACCGGATCCGCGATCTGCTGAACGCCGCGGGCGTGCAGGTCACCGACATGGGCGGGCAGGCCAGCTGGCAACCGGGCCCGGGCTTCGACGCGTCCAAGCTGGAGGGGCAGGCATGACCGAACGGCTCTATCTCTACGACACCACCTTGCGCGACGGGCAGCAGACCCAGGGCGTGCAGTTCTCGACCCGCGAGAAGATCCAGATCGCCGAGGCGCTCGACGCGCTCGGCGTCGATCACATCGAGGGCGGCTGGCCCGGCGCCAACCCGACCGACAGCGAATTCTTCGAGACACGGCCCGAAACCCGCGCCACCCTCACCGCCTTCGGCATGACCAAGCGGGCCGGGCGCTCCGCCGAGAACGACGAGGTGCTCGCCGCCGTGCTCAACGCGGGCACGCCCTCGGTCTGCATCGTCGGCAAGACGCATGATTTCCACGTCACCACCGCGCTGGGCATCACGCTCGACGAGAACCTCGTCAATATCCGCGACTCCATCGCCCATATCGTGGCGCAGGGGCGCGAGGCGCTGTTCGACGCCGAGCATTTCTTCGATGGCTGGAAAGCGAACCCCGATTACGCGCTCGAGGCCATCCGCGCCGCCCATGAGGCAGGGGCACGCTGGATCGTGCTGTGCGACACCAACGGCGGCTCCATGCCCGAGGAAATCGCCCACATCACCCGCGCGGTGATCGCGGCGGGAATCTCCGGCGACCATCTGGGCATCCATTGCCATGACGACACCGGCCAGGCCGTGGCTGGCTCGCTGGCCGCCGTCGAGGCGGGCGCGCGCCAGATCCAGGGCACGCTGAACGGTCTGGGCGAGCGCTGCGGCAACGCCAACCTCACCACGCTGATCCCGACGCTGCTCCTGAAAGAGCCCTATGCGTCGAAGCTCGAAACCGGTGTGAGCTTCGATGCGCTCAAGGGGCTGCGCCGCGCCTCGCGGCTTCTCGACGACATCCTCAACCGCGTGCCGTCGAAACAGGCGCCCTATGTCGGCGCCTCGGCCTTCGCGCACAAGGCGGGGCTGCACGCCTCCGCCATCGCCAAGGACCCCTCGACCTACGAGCATGTCGATCCTGCGGTCGTCGGCAACAGCCGCATCGTGCCGATGTCGAACCAAGCCGGACAATCGAACCTGCGCGAGCGGCTGATGCGCGCGGGCATCGAGGTCGAAAAGGGCGACCCGGCGCTCGCGCGCATCCTCGATCGGATCAAGGAGCAGGAATCGCGCGGCTATTCCTACGACACGGCGCAGGCGAGCTTCGAGCTTCTCGCCCTCGACGAGCTGGGCCGCCTGCCGGACTTCTTCGAGGTGAAGCGCTACCGCGTCACCGTGGAACGGCGCCGCAACAAGCGCGGCAAGATGGTCTCGCTCTCAGAGGCGGTGGTGGTCGTGAAGATCGGCGGTGAAAAGGTGCTGAGCGTCTCCGAAAGCGCCGGGCCCGACGGCTCGGATCGCGGCCCGGTCAACGCGCTCAGCCGCGCGCTGGGCAAGGATCTCGGCCCCTACCAGTCGATCATCGACGACGTGCACCTCGTGGATTTCAAGGTGCGCATCACCGATGGCGGCACCGACGCCGTCACCCGCGTCATCATCGACAGCGAGGACGGGCAGGGCAACCGCTGGTCCACCGTCGGCGTTTCGGCCAACATCGTCGATGCGAGCTTCGACGCGCTGGTCGAATCCATCCGCTGGAAGCTGGTGCGCGACGGCGCCGAACCGGTCGCACGGGTCTGAGGCCGGGTTTGCGTATTTTCGGAAAGATGAACGGGGGGTGCGCATGAGCATCGAAGCCTGTGCCGGGCTGGTCGAGCGCGGCGATCCCGACCGCTTTCGCGCGGCGATGGCGGCCCCCGTGACCGCGCGGGAAAAGCTGTTTCCGCTCTATGCCTTCAACCTCGAAGTGGCGCGCGCGCCCTTCGTCACTAAGGAGCCGATGATCGCGGAGATGCGGCTGCAATGGTGGCGCGACGTGGTCGAGGAGATCGTCGGCGGCGCGCCGGTGCGTGCGCATGAGGTCGCAGCTCCCCTGACGCAGGTGGTGCGCGAGGCGGATCTGCCCGAGGCCACGCTCGACGCGCTGGTCGCGGCGCGGCGCTGGGACATCTATGCCGATCCCTTCGAGGATCAGGCCGCGCTCGACGCGCATATCGACGCCACGGCGGGCGGGCTGATGTGGCTTTCGGCCAAGGCGCTGGGCGCGCAGGAGTTCGAGGAACCCGCGATCCGGCGGGCCGGGTTCGGGCATGGCGTGGCCTTGTGGCTCATGGCGATTCCCGGCTTCGAGGAGCGGGGCAAGCGGCCCCTGGTCGATGGGCGGCCCGAGGCGGTGCGCGAGCTTGCCCGGCGCGGTCTCGCGGCGCTGCGCGAGGCGCGCAAGGCCCGGATTTCGAAGCAGGCCGTGCCGGCCCT
>NZ_JAMYXC010000030.1 GCF_024159025.1 Limimaricola litoreus | reverse complement strand
TGAGGCCCGGCGCGACAGGATCGCGGCGCTGCTCGCCGCGCTGCAATCGATCTCGCAGGCGCCCGCGCCGGTGCTGATGCTGCACCCGGGCGGCGCGCTGGGCATGGCGCGCGCCGGGCTCATCGCCTCGGAGGTGACGCCCGCGCTGCAGGCCGAGGCCGAAGCGCTGCGCGCCGATCTGCAGGAGGCCGCCGATCTCGCCGCCCTGCAGCAGAGCGCCATCGGCACGCTGGAGGAGGGGCTCGCCGGGGCGCAGAGCGCGCGCAGCGCCCTGTCGGAGGCGATTTCGGACCGGACGGATCTGCCCAAGCGTTTCACCGAGGACCCGGTGGCGACGGCGCTGCTCCTGGCCTCGACCGACACGCTCGACGCCTTTGCCTCGGGGCTGGCGCGGACCATCGACGCGGAGCTGTCGAGCAGCGCGCCCGATGCCACCGCGCGCAAGGGGGAGATCCCGCTGCCGGTGCAGGGCCGGGTGCTGCGCGGCTTCGGCGCGGCCGATGCGGCGGGCGTCGCCCGGCCCGGCCTCGTCATCGCCACGGCCCCGCGCGGGCTCGTCTCCACGCCGGTCGCCGCGACCTTGCGGTTTCGCGGCGAGCTGCTCGACTACGGCAATGTCGCGATCCTCGAGCCCGCCGCCGGGGTGCTGGTGATTCTCGCCGGTCTGGCCGAGGTCTTCGGCGAGACGGGAGAGATCCTTCCCGAAGGCGCCGCGGTGGGGCTGATGGGCGGAGACCCGCCCGCTTCGCACGAAATCTTGACCGAAACGGCGCAGGGCGGTGGCGCACCGCAGACGGAAACGCTTTATCTGGAAGTGCGGGAGGGGGATGTCCCCGTCGACCCCGCCACATGGTTCGCCTCCGGCTGAGACCGGAGAGGGAGCCGACAAGGGCCCGGCGTCGCGCGCCGGAAGCAGAAGAAAGGTCGCGCATGAGGAAACTGGTATTGGCGGCGTTGGGCGGAACCGTCCTCGGTCTTGCCGTCACGACGCAGGTCGCGGGGCCGCTGGTCGCCCAGGAGGCCGAGCGCAACGCCAGCGTCTACGAGCAGCTCGACCTGTTCGGTGACATCTTCGAGCGGATCCGCGCCGAATATGTCGAGGAGGTCGACGAGGGCGATCTGGTCGAGGCCGCGATCAACGGCATGTTGACCTCGCTCGATCCGCATTCGAGCTATCTCTCCCCCGAGGATGCCGCCGACATGCGCACCCAGACGCGCGGCGAATTCGGCGGGCTCGGGATCGAGGTCACGCAGGAGGACGGCGTGGTCAAGGTCGTCTCGCCGATGGACGGCACCCCGGCCGATGCCGCCGGAATCCTCGCGGGCGACTACATCACCGCCGTCGATGGCGAAAGCGTGCTGGGGCTGACGCTCGACGACGCGGTGGACCTGATGCGCGGGCCGGTGGGCTCGGAGATCATCATCACCGTGGTGCGCGAGGGCGAGGACGAGCCCTTCGACGTCTCGATCATCCGCGACACGATCAAGCTCAACGCCGTGCGCGCGCGCACCGAGGGCGAGACCATCGTGATGCGCGTCACCACCTTCAACGACCAGACCTTCCCGGACCTGAAATCGGGCCTCGCCGAGGAGATCGAGAAGGCCGGCGGGCTCGATCAGGTCAACGGCGTCGTGCTCGATCTGCGCAACAACCCCGGCGGCCTGCTCAACCAGGCGATCTATGTCTCGGACGCCTTCCTCGAGGCGGGCGAGATCGTCTCGACCCGCGGCCGCGACGTGGTCCAGTCCGATCGCAACAACGCCACCCCCGGCGATCTGATCGACGGCAAGCCGATGGTGGTGCTGATCAACGGCGGCTCGGCCTCGGCCTCCGAGATCGTCGCCGGCGCGCTGCAGGATCATCGCCGCGCCATCGTCGTGGGCACCCAGAGCTTCGGCAAGGGCTCGGTCCAGACCGTCATGCCGCTTCGGGGTGAGGGCGCGATGCGCCTGACCACTGCGCGCTACTACACCCCCTCGGGCCGCTCGATCCAGGCGCTGGGCATCTCGCCCGACATCATCGTCGAGCAGCCGCGCCCCGAACCGGTGGACGAGAGCGCCGAGGAGGAGACGCCGCGTCCGCTGCGCTCGGAAGCCGACTTGCGCGGCAGCCTCGACAACGACAGCCTGAGCGAGGACGAGATCAAGCAGCTCGAAGAGGACCGCGCGCGGGCGGAGAAGGCGGCCGAACTGCGCGAGCAGGACTACCAGCTCGCCTATGCGATCGACATCCTCAAGGGGCTCTCGGCGCTCGGCCCCCGCGCGCTGCCCGACCCCGAGCAGCGCGCCGAGGCGGAGGACACCCCGCAGTGAGACCCGCCTCGATCGCCGCCCTGCCGTTTCGCCCCTGCGTCGGTGTGATGCTTGTCAATGCCGAGGGGCAGGTTTTCGTCGGCCAGCGGATCGACCGCGACCGCGACGCCTGGCAGATGCCGCAGGGCGGCATCGATCCGGGCGAGGATGTGACCACCGCCGCGCTGCGCGAGCTGGGCGAGGAGACGGGCGTGACGCCCGACAAGGTGATCATGGTGGCCCAGACCGAGGAGCCGCTGCATTACGACCTGCCCGCCGACGTGGTGCCGCATATCTGGGGCGGCCGCTACCGCGGGCAGGCCCAGACATGGGTGCTGATGCGGTTCACGGGGCAGGATTCGGACATCGACATCGCCACCGATCACCCGGAGTTCAGCGCATGGAAATGGATCGACCCCGCCGAGCTGGTCTCGGCCATCGTGCCCTTCAAGCGGCGCGTCTACGAACAGGTGCTGGAGCGGCTCGGGCCGCTGGTCTGAGCCTCGCCCTGATGGCGGCGGCGGCGCAGCCCGCCGCCGCGCTGTCGTGCCTCGTGCCCGATCCGATCCGCAGCTTTGCCGAGATCGACGCAGCACCCGAGATCTACCGCGCCTATGTCGGCCGCTTCGCCTTCGACGCATCGAAGCTGCCCCGGTCCGACGCCGCCGCCAATGTCAGCACCAGCCCCGAGCCGATCCCGGCGGATTTCACCGGCCACCAGCTCGGACCCACCGGCTTCGACACGGAGATCGAGACGGCGATGATCTTGCAGCCCTCCTGCGCCGGGCCGTGGTGCGGCGCGCTCGTGCCGGGCAAGGAGGTGCTGGTCTTCGCGCGCGTGGAGGAGGGCAGGCTGATCGTCGATCTGGAGCCTTGTCCCGGCACGGTGCAGGCCGCGCCGGATGCCGCGATGCGCGAAAGGCTCGCCGCCTGCCTGCGCGGCGAGGCCTGCGCCCCCGCCGAATGAAAAGGGCCGCCCCGGAGGGTGGCCCCTGTCTCAGCGCAGCCGCTTCAGGAGATCCTCGGAGGCAAAGCCGTCGACGGGCAGGCCGTTGGCCTGCTGGTAGCGGCGGATCGCGGCGATGGAGTTCGGGCCGATGATGCCGTCGGCGCCGCCGGTGTCATAGCCCAGCGCGGTCAGGCGGCGTTGCAGCTCCGAGCGTTCGGCCCGCTTGAGCGCACGGCCCGTCATCATTTTGGTGCGAAGCGGCCCGGCGCCCGCGATGCGGTCGCCCAGATGGCCCACGCCGATCGCATAGGCATCGGCGGCGTTGTAGCGCTTGATGACGTCGAAGTTGCGGAAGGTCATGAAAGCCGCGCCCTGCGCGCCCTCGGGCACGAGGATCTCGGCGGCGCCGAAATCGCGGATCTGCCCGCCCGTCGCGGCGCGCACGCCGAGCGCCTGCCATTCGGCGGCGCTCTTCTTCGTTCCGCCCGCGAGGCCGTAGTTGAAACCCGCGGGCAGCAACACCTCGACGCCCCAGGGCTGGTTCTGCCGCCAGCCGAAGTTCGCGAGGTATTTCGCGGTCGAGGCGAGGCCGTCGGTCGGGTCGTCCGACCAGATGTCACGCCGCCCGTCGCCGCGGAAATCGGCGGCATAGGCCTCGTAGCTCGTCGGGATGAACTGGGTATGGCCCATCGCGCCGGCCCAGCTGCCGGTCATCTGCGACGGCGCCACGTCGCCGTTTTGCAGGATCTTCAGGGCCGAGGTGAGCTGCTGCTCGAAGAAGCGGCCGCGGCGGCCCTCATAGGCCAGCGTCGCCAGCGCCGAGACGACAGGAATCTCGCCCCTGCGCTTGCCGAAATTGCTCTCCATGCCCCAGACGGCGAGCACCGTCTCGCGGTCGACGCCGTAGCGCGCCTCGATCTCGGACAGAAGGCTCGAATACTGCGCCAGCATGGCGCGGCCCGTTTCGACGCGGGTGTCGGAGGCGGCGGTGGAGAGGTATTCGCCCAGTGTCTTGGTGAACTCGGCCTGGTTGCGGTCCTTTTCGATCACGCCGGGGATGTAGCCCGCGTCGGCGAAGGCGCGTTCGAAGGTGGCGCCGGAGACGCCCGCCGACAGGGCGCGGGAGCGGTAACCGCCGACCCAGTTGGAAAAGCCTGCATTGGGTCGGGGTCGCATCGAATCGTCCATCTGTTCCGCGCGCGCCGGTGGCCGGAGCGAAGTGTCGAGCGGGCCCGAGACCGCGCCGCAGGACGCCAAAGCCGCGAGTGCGAAGCCCAGAAGGCCCGCTCGTCCGAGAGTCGTCAAGTTCCGCACCGCCTGCTCCTTTTTCCTTGTGGCAGCAGTACCGCGATGCGGGCGAGTCGCCACAGGGGGGATGGTGCGGGGCGGCGGGAATTCGCCTAGGCCGGAAGCGGACCGCCCGCGCGGATCATCTCGGCATGGGCGCGGGCGATCTCGCCGTCGCGGCCCGCGCCCATCAACGCCATGACGCGGCCATCCTTGACGTAGCGGGCGAGAAAATCGCCCGTGGCCTCGCCATCCATGCGGATCTCGTCCCACCCCTCGGCATGGCCGAGATAGCGGTATTGCCGGCCGAGTGCCGTCCAGAAGAAGGGCACGTCGATCTCGTCCACGGGCTTGCCCAGGATCGCCCGTGCCGCCCGCGCGCCATGCTGGCGCGCAACGCGCCAATGCTCGATCCGAAGCCGGCCCCAGGGGGTCGGCGCCCGCGCCACGTCGCCTGCGGCATAGACACCCTCGAGCCCCTCGACCGCGAGGTCGGGACCGGTGCGCAGCCCGCCGTCCTCCTCCGGGTGCAGCTCTGCGATATCGGTGGCCGGGCGCACGCCGATGGCAAGAAGCGCCAGATCGGCGGGAAGCGTCTCGCCGCTTTCCAGGCGCACCGCCGAGACCTGCCCCTCGCCTTCGAAGCCCGCGACCTTCGCCCCGGTGACGAAGCGCACGCCCTTGGCCTCATGCTCGGCCCGGATCGCCCGGCCGATCTCTTCGCCCACGATCTTGGCGAGCGGCACCTCCTCGCGCAGCGCGACGGTCACTTCGAGCCCGCGCTTGGCAAGGCTCAGCGCCGCTTCCATGCCGGTGAAGCCGCCGCCGACGATGACGGCGCGCCGGGCCTCTCCGGCGGCCTTGGCCAGCACCTCGCCCTGCTGGCGCGAGCGCAGGTGGTGCAGCCCGCCGAGATCGGCGCCGGGCAGGTCGAGCAGGTTGGCCGTGCCGCCGGTGGCAATGAGCAGGGAGTCGTAGCCCTGCGCCGCGCCGGTCGCGGTGCGGACCTCGCGCGCCGCCGGGTCGATCTCGGCCACGTGTCCTTCGACGAGGTCGATGTCGCGATCGGCCAGCGCCTGCGGCGAGGTGATGGTGAGGTGGCGGGGCAGATCGCCGGTGGCGAGCACCCCCTTGCTCAGCAGCGTCCGATCATAGGGCGGCTGCGCTTCGGGCGAGATCATCGCGATGGCGCCTTCGAACCCCTCTTCGCGCAGCGTCAGCGCGCAGGCATCGGCCGCGGCACCAGAACCCGCGATCACGACGCGGCGGCTCTTGTCGCGCGCGCGGACATGCGGCGGGGCGGGGTGCGCCTCGGCGTCTTCGGGCAGCTCGACGAAGACATGCCCATCGCGGCTTTCGACCTCGTAGCGCCGCAAATCGCCGTGGCCCGGCGGCTGGGTCTGACGGCCCGAGGAGACGTCGAAGCAGGCGTGGTGAAAGGCGCAGATCAGCCGGTTGCCGTCGAGATGACCTTTCGACAGCGGCAGTCCGAAATGGGGGCAGGCGTGGGCGAGGGCGGTGACCTCATCCCCGCGCCGGATTACGAGGATCGCGGTCTCGCCCGCCATGACCTTGAGCGGGCGGTTCTCCTCGAGTTCCTCGAGCGCGCCGATATCGTGTCTTGCCATGGTCGTCCCTCCGCCGGTGCTACCTTGGGCGAACCGGCGAAGGGAGGGGGAGTTCCACGCTCGCGATCAGCGCTTGCGCGTGACCTTGCGCTTTTCTTTCTTCGCCTTCACGGCCGCCTTCTTCTTGGCGACGCCCGCCTTGCGGCGCGGCGGCTTGCCGGGGCGGCGCGACGGGCCGCGCGGCAGGGTCGCGCCCTCGATCTCCACCAGCTCGGCGATCAGCCCGCCCGAGATCGGCGCGGCCTCGACGAGGCGGGCGGTGACCTTCTGCCCCAGCGCGATGACCCGGCCGCTGTCGGAGCCCATCAGGGTCTGCTCCTCGGCGTCGAAGTGGAAGAACTCGTTGCCGAGCGAGCGGATCGGCACCAGCGCGTCGGCACCGGTCTCGTCGAGCTTCACGAAGACGCCGAAGCGGGCGATGCCGCTGATCCGGCCCGGCAGTTCCGCGCCGATCCGGTCGGACATGAAGGCCGCGAGGTAGCGGTCGGTGGTGTCGCGCTCGGCCAGCATCGAGCGGCGCTCGGTATCCGAGATGTGCTTGGCGGTCTCTTCGAGGCGTTCGAGATCGGTATCAGACAGCCCGTCCTTGCCCCAGCCATGCGCCGAGATCAGGCCGCGGTGCACGATCAGATCGGAATAGCGCCGGATCGGCGAGGTGAAATGCGCGTAGTCGCGCAGCGCGAGGCCGAAATGGCCGAAATTTTCGGCATTATAATAGGCCTGCGTCATCGAGCGCAGCGTCGCGAGGTTTATGAGCTCGTCCTGCTCAGTGCCCTGTGCCTGCGCCAGAAGCCGGTTGAGATGCGCGGTCTTGAGCACCTGCCCCTTGGCGAGCGTCAGCCCCGACCCCTTCACCACCTCGCGCAGCGCGTCGAGCTTGTCGGGGTTGGGCTCCTCGTGCACGCGGAACAACAGCGGCTGGCGCTTGGCGATCAGCGTCTCGGCGGCGCAGACATTGGCCAGCACCATGAATTCCTCGATCAGCCGATGCGCGTCGAGCCGCTCCTTGAAGGAGATCGAGGTGACCTGTCCCATCTCGTTCAATTCGATCCGCCGCTCGGGCAGGTCCAACTCTAAGGGCTGGCGCCGCTCGCGCGCCTGCTTCAGCGCGCCGTAGGCGGCCCAGAGCGGGCGCAGCACCTCGTCGAGCATGGTGGCGGCGCGATCGGTCGGATTGCCGTCGATCGCGCTCTGCGCCTCCTCGTAGGACATGGAGGCCGCCGAGCGCATCAGCGCCCGCTCGAAGCGGTGGGAGATCTTTTCGCCGGTCGCATCGATGCGGATGCGCGCCACGATCACCGCGCGCGGCACGCCCTCGTGCAAGCTGCACAGGTCGCCCGAGAGCCGGTCGGGCAGCATCGGCACGACCCGGTCGGGGAAGTACGACGAGTTGCCGCGCTTGCGGGCCTCGCGGTCGAGCTCGGAGCCGGGGGTGACGTAATGGGCCACGTCGGCGATGGCGACCCAGAGGATATGTCCGCCCTCGTTGTCGGGGGCGTCGTCGGGTTGGGCAAGGACGGCGTCGTCATGGTCGCGCGCGTCCGACGGGTCGATGGTGATCAGCGGCAGCTCGCGCAGGTCGGTGCGCCCTTTGAGGCCCGCTGGCTTCTTGGCGTCGGCCTCGGCGAGGACCTGATCGGGGAAATGATCGGGAATGCCGTGCTGGTGGATCGCGATGAGCGAGACCGCGCGCGGCGCGGTCGGATCGCCCAGCCGCGACATGATGCGCGCTTTGGGCAGGCCCATGCGGCCCTTGGGGCCCGATTGCTCGGCCTCCACGAGTTCGCCGTCCTTGGCGCCATGCTCGGCCCCTTCGGGGACGATCCACTGCTTGTCCACGCCCTTGTCGATCGGCACGATGCGCCCGCCCTCGGAGCCCTTCTTGAAGATGCCCAGGATGCGCAGCGGATTGGTGCCGATCTTGCGGATGAGCCGCGCGGTGTAGTCCTGCTCCTCGCCCGGCGTGGCGGTGAGCTTGGCGAGGATGCGGTCGCCCGCGCCCATCGCCGCGTCGCTCTCGCGCGGCAGGATCAGCACGCTGGGGCCTTCGCCCTCGCCGTGCCATTCGAGCGGGCGCGCCCAGAGATCGCCATCGGCGTCGGGCGGCAGGACCGAGAGCACCGAGACGGGCGGCAGACGGTCCGGGTCGCGGTAGGTCTTGCGCTTTTTCTGGAGGTGTCCCTCGTCCTCGAGCTCGCGCAGCATGCGCTTGAGGTCGATCCGCGCGGCACCCTTGATGCCGAAGGCACGGGCGATGTCGCGTTTCGCGGTCTGGGTCGGGTTGTCGGAGATCCATTGCAGGATCTCCTCGCGGGAGGGCAATCTGTTCATGCGCAGCAGGTAGCACGCGCATGGGGGGTCGTCACGCGATCAGGGGTGACGGCCTAGCGATCGAGCCGCTTTTCCATGTCGCGATGGGGGATGCCCGCGTCGTCGTATTCTGGCCCGTAAGCGCTGTAGCCGAGCTTTTCGTAAAACCGCAGGGCATGGGTCTGGGCCGAGAGATAGAGCCGGGTGACGCCGGGGCGCGAGCGCAGCGCCGCTTCGGCCTGCCGCATGATCGCGGCACCGAGACCGGTGCCGCGATGCTCCCGCAGCACCGCGACGCGGCCGATCTTGCCGGTTTCGCCCCGGATCAGCAGCCGCGCGGTGCCGACAGGGGCGCCATCGCAGGTGGCGATGAGGTGGATCGCCTCGGCGTCGAGCCCGTCCATCTCATCGGCTTCGGAGACGTTCTGCTCCTCGATGAAGACGGTGCGGCGCAGCGCGTGGCAATGGGTGAGGTCGGTGGTCTCGGAAATCTCGTGTTTCACGTGAAGTAGCTTTCGAGAATGCGGGTGTAGACGGATTTGAGCCGGTGGATCTGCGCGATCTCCACCCGCTCGTCGACCTGGTGCATGGTCTGGCCGACAAGGCCGAACTCGACCACCGGGCAATGGGTCTTCACGAAGCGCGCGTCCGAGGTGCCGCCCGTGGTCGACAGCACGGGGCTCAGCCCGGTCTCGGCCTCGACCGCCCGCGCCACCATCGCCGACAGCTCCCCCGGCGGTGTCACGAAGGCCTCGCCCGAGACCTTCACGTCGAGGTCGATCTCGACCTCGAACTCCTCGGCGACCCATTGCGCCTCGGCCCAGAGCCATTCCTTCAGGCTTTCGGCCGAATGCAGGTCATTGAAGCGGATGTTGAGCGTGGCGCGGGTCTGGCGCGGGATCACGTTGGTCGCCGGGTTGCCGGTATCCATGCTCACCACCGCCAGCGTCGAGGCGTCGAAATGATCGGTGCCGGTGTCGAGCCCATGGGTCGAGAGCCGGTCCACGAGCCGGGCCATGGCGGGGATCGGGTTGTTGGCGCGATGCGGATAGGCGGCGTGGCCTTGCACGCCGGTCACGGTGACAAAGGCGTTGAGCGAGCCGCGCCGCCCGATCTTGATCATCTCGCCGAAGGTCTCGGGACAGGTCGGCTCGCCGACGAGGCACATCTCCATGCGCTCGCCAGTCTCGTCCATCCAGTCGAGTAGGGCCGCCGTACCGTCGATGCCGGGGCCTTCCTCGTCGCCGGTGATGGTCAGGATCACCGCGCCCTCGGGCGGGGTGGCCTGCACGAAATCGATGGCGGCGGCGACAAAGGCCGCCACGCCCGATTTCATGTCGCAGGCGCCGCGACCGTAGAGCTGCCCGTCCTTCTCCTCGGCGCCGAAGGGATCGACCGACCAGTCGTCGCGGTTGCCCACGGGCACCACGTCGGTATGGCCGTTGAAGCCGAAGCTCTTGGCCGCGCCCTTGTCGCCCCAGCGGGCGAAGAGGTTCGATACGCCGCCGCGATCGACGCGGGTGCAGTCGAATCCGGCCTGCTCCAGCATCTCCTGCAGCAGCACCAGCGCGCCGCCCTCCTCGGGCGTGACCGAGGCGCAGCGGATCAGCCGCGCGGTCAGTTCGGCAGGATCAATGGTCTGGGGCATCCGCTCACTCCTTGGGGCAGGGCAAGGCGTAGCGCGGGGGCGGGGCGGTTTCAATCGACCGGGTTCAATGAACCGTGTCGCCGCCGCCCTTGGCGTCCTCGAAGAAAGGGGTCATCTGCGCCACGATCACCGAGTTCTCCTCGAGCGCGCGGCTCATGAGCGCCCGCTCGTCCTCGTCGATGTCGTGCCCTTCGGCGAGACGCTCGTCGAGCGTGCCGTAGCCGGTGACGTCGAGCGGGGCGAGGTCGGCCTGCTTGAGGATGGCGACGGTCTCGCGCACCGCCTCGGCCTCGTCCACGCCCGAGGCGTAGCACATCAGCGCGGCGCCGGTCGCGCCCTTGGGCAGCCCGTCGCCCGACTTGCGCCCGACCTCGACCAGCAGCGTGTAGACCTGCTGCGCCCGCTTGGGCTTGTCCTGCTTCTCGGCCATGCGCCTCTTCCTCATCCGGTGGTCCGCCCGCAGGTGGCACCCCGGACCCGGATGCGCAAGACCCCGCGCCTTGCGGCGCGGGGTCTGCGGTCCTGTCCGGCCTTTGGATCAGCCGCGCTTGCCGCGCACCATCCGGGCGAGGAAGATCAGGATGCACGCGCCGATGAAGCCCGCGATCAGCGACCCCCAGAACCCGACCAGGCCCTCGCCCATGATCAGGGCCAGCAGCCAGTTGAACAGCAGCGCGCCGAGGATGCCGATGATGATGTTCATCAACAGCCCCATGTTCGCCTTCATCACCTTTTCGGCCAGCCATCCGGCGATCGCGCCGATGATGATGGTCATGAACCAACCCACACCCGTCATGTCTTCACTCCGTACCTGTCGCCCGATCCATCCGGGCTGTTGAGGCGGCAACGAACCGCTCACGGAATCGTTCCCACCCGTGAGGCTTAGCACGGGAAACCGCGTCGCTCGCGCAACGATGCGGGCTCAGCCCAGGACTTCGATCGTCGCCGCGATGACATAGACCGCCAGCATGGCGACGCTCTCGAAGCCGATCCGCGCCGGGCCCTGCCGCTGTCGCGCGATCAGTCCCGCCAGCAGGATGCCGGTCATCAACAGGCCGGTGCCGAGCCAGTAGAGATCGGTCGTGCCGACGGCGTGGTAGAGAGAGCCCTCGCGCAGGCTCACGTCCGACAGGACGAGAAACAGCGTGTCGAAGGTGTTGCCGCCGATGATGCCGCCCACGGCAAGCTGCAGCGCGCCGCGGCGCACCGCGACGATGGTGGTGACGAATTCGGGCAGCGAGGTCACCACGGCCGTGATGAGCGAGCCGACGAGGCTCGAGCGCAGGCCGAACCGCTCGATGAAGGCGCCGCCCACCTGCGCGATCACGAAGCCACCCAGCCCCATCACCGCCACCAGCCCGGCAAACCGCAGCGCCGGGCCCATGACCGAGCGGCCCGCCTCGTCCTCGTCCTCGGGCTCGTCGGTGCGGGTCTCGGAGGTCATCACCGGGCGCCACATCGGCTCTTCGGACACGCGGGCCGAGATGCGCACCCCGTAGAGATAGGTGAGAAACAGCACCACCGAGACGGGGTGCACGCCGAAATAGGCGACGTCGGGCCCGGCGATGGCGCATAGCGGCAGGCTGAGCAGGATCATCAGCATCACCGCCTGGAACAGGTTCGCGGGCTCGGCGGCGGCGTGTTCAAGGTTGGCGCGGCGGTAGATCAGGTCGGCGATGGCGAGAAACAGCGTCTGCGCCGCGATGCCGCCCACCGCGTTCGAAAAGGCGAAGGAGGCGTCGCCGTCGAGCGAGGCCTTGACCGAGACCACCACGCCGGCGAGCGATGTGGCACCGCCCAGGATAATGCCCCCCGCCATCGCCTCGCCCATCGAGGTCCGGTCGGCGATGATGTCGGCGAGCCGCGTGGCGCGGATCGATGAAAAGATGACGGCCGCCCCCGCGAGAGCGAAGACGGCCAGCAACAGCGGGAGGGACAGGTTCTGGATCATGTCCCCCAAGACTCGGGCAAAGCGGGCGGTTCCGCCGCCCGCGCCGGAGCGTGGCGTCGATCAGTCGCGCAGCAGCTCGTTGATCCCGGTCTTGGAGCGGGTCTGGGCGTCGACCTTCTTGACGATCACAGCGCAGTAGAGGTTCACGCCGCCCTTGGAAGGCAGCGAGCCCGAGACCACGACCGAGTAGGGCGGGATCTCGCCATAGCTGACTTCGCCGGTCTCGCGGTCGAAGATCTTGGTCGATTTGCCGATATAGACGCCCATGCCGAGCACCGAGCCCTCGCGAACGATGCAGCCCTCGACCACCTCGGAGCGCGCGCCGATGAAGCAGTTGTCCTCGATGATGGTCGGGTCGGCCTGCAGCGGCTCCAGCACGCCGCCGATGCCGACGCCGCCCGAGAGGTGTACGTTCTTGCCGATCTGCGCGCAGGAGCCGACCGTGGCCCAGGTGTCGACCATGGTGCCGCTGTCGACATAGGCGCCGAGATTCACGAAGGAGGGCATCAGCACCACGCCGGGGGCGATATAGGCCGATTTGCGCACCACGGCGTTGGGCACGGCGCGAAAGCCCGCGTCGCGCCAGCGGTTCTCGCCCCAGCCTGCGAACTTGCTGTCGACCTTGTCCCACCAGCCGCCGCCCTGCGGGCCGCCCGGCTGCATTTCCATGTCGCGGATGCGAAAGCCCAGAAGCACGGCCTTCTTGGCCCACTGGTTCACGACCCAATTGCCGTCGGCGCCCTTTTCGGCGACGCGCAGCGCGCCTTCGTCGAGCGCGTTCAGCGTGGCTTCGATCGCCTCGCGGGTTTCGCCGCCGGTCTGCGGCGTGATCGTGTCGCGCGCCTCCCAGGCGGCCTCGATCGCGGTTTCGAGCTGGGCGGTGTTCGTATCGGCCATGGGACGGGCTCCGGTTTGTGATGCGGCTCGGGGGCGGCTATAGACCGGATGCGGCAATCGGCGCAACGCGCCCCAGGGTAAGGGACAGGCATGACCAAGGACAGACGACACCTGATGCGCGACAGCCAGGAGGATCAGCGCACGGCGGGGCAGGTGCCCCAGACGCCGCAGACCACATCGCCCTCCTACCGGCTGGCCTTCACCGACGAGGAGTTCCTGCTGCGCGACGAGCTGCGTCCCGTGCGCTGGCAGCTGGAGCTGATGAAGCCCGAACTGCTGATGAACGCGGCCGGGGTCAACTCGACCGTGGTGCTGTTCGGCGGCGCGCGCATCCCCGAGCCCGCGCGGAAACACGAGGCGCGCACGCAGACGCTCGCCGATCTCTCGGCCTTCTACGAGGAGGCGCGCGCCTTCGCGCGGCGCGTCACCGAATGGTCGTTGAGCGAGGGCGGCACCGAGAACGTGATCGTCACCGGCGGCGGCCCCGGCGTGATGGAGGCGGGCAACCGCGGCGCCGAGGAGGCGGGCGGCCGCTCCGTGGGTCTCAACATCGTGCTGCCGCACGAACAGGCGCCGAACCTCTATGTGACGCCGGAGCTGGCGTTCAACTTCCACTATTTCGCAATCCGCAAGATGCATTTCCTGATGCGCGCCAAGGCGGTCTGCGTCTTTCCGGGTGGCTTCGGCACGCTCGACGAGCTGTTCGAGACGCTGACGCTGATCCAGACGGGCCGCATGAAGCGCGTGCCCTTCCTGCTGTTCGGCCGCGCCTTCTGGGAAAAGATCGTGAACTGGGAGGCGCTGGCCGATGCCGGCACCATCGCCGACGAGGATCTTCAGCTGTTCAAGTTCGTGGAGACTGCCGACGAGGCCTTCGAGGCGATGCAAAGCTGGACCCATGCGGGCGAGCGGCGCGAGCATATTCCCGGCCGCAAGGAGTGAGCCCCGGCGTCGGGATTTGCGTATTTGAAGAAAGATGAAAGGGAGGGGCGCGCGCGGCACCGGGCCGGGCGCGCCCTTCTGTTCATCTTTCCATAAATACGCATGGCCTGTCGCTGGCCATGGCCGCGCGGCTCAGCCCTTGGAGAGCTCCGATCCGCTCTTGAGCACCTCGTCGCCATCCTCCTGCTCGATCAGATAGGCGGGCTCCTCCTCGCTGGCGTTGCGGGTGATCTCGGAGCCCTTGATCTTGCGGGTGATCTTTCGGGTGTAGACCTTGGTGACCTTGCCGGTCCCGGTGCCATTGGCCCAGTTCCACGTGACCTTGTCGCCTGTCGAATAGCTCATGGCCGTGCGCCCCTTTGTGGATGCACGGCCAACCCTTCGACGCGGCGGGCGGTTCCTCAGGCGGTCGCGCGGGGCGCGGGACGGCCGGGCTGGGCCGTGCGGGCCTGCGTCGCCGATTGCGCCAGCATGCGCAGCTCGGCCTGGTTGCGGCCGATCCGCATGCGCAGCGGCTCGGGCAGCTCCTGGGCCGTCTTGCCCTGCGCCTGCGCCGCGAGCTCGCGGGTCTGCGCCATCAGCGCCGTCGCCCGCATCTCGCGATTCGCCTTGGACTGTGCGGGCACGAGGAACATCGGCGTCAGCGTCTTCAGCTCGGGCTTTTCGGCCATCAGCGCCTCGTGGCCGGGCCGGTCCACGATCTCGGTGATCTCGTGGTGAAAGCCGATCTGGCCGGGCACCAGAACATAGGCCTGCAGGTTGCGGCTGGCGTTGCGCAGCCGCAGCACCGAATGCTCGACATGCATCTTCAGCGTGAAGGAGGCGACCGGCTTCAGGGGATCGAACGCCTTGGGCAGCACCTTCTGCGGCAGGCCCAGAAGGCGCGCCATGGCCTTGAGCACGTCGATCGAGGATTTCACGCCCAGCGCCTTGAGAAAGCGCTCGCCGGAGGTCTTCGAGGCGCTCTCGTTCTTTTCGAGCTGCGGGCCCTTGGGCACGTAGAAGGAGATGCCGTTGGCGAGCGGGATCGCGCCGGCCTTGGTCACCGGGCCGGTGGGCTTGCCCTCCTGCGCGCGGCCATCCCAGGCATAGACATCGCGCCACACCGCCCGCGCGACGATCGGATCGCCGAGGATCGCCTCGCGCAGATCCCCCTCCACAGCCGTCACGTCGAACTCGATCCCGTTGAGCTTGATCTTCACCGCTCTCTCCCCTCGGTGGCGCCGGTTTGTCCCGCGCGCCTTATCCCTGAACTTCGGCCGCGATCTGGGCGCGGCTCTTGCGCTGCCGCTCGGTCGCGGATTTCAGCTGGCCGCAGGCGGCCATGATGTCCTCGCCGCGCGGCGTGCGGATCGGGCTGGCGTAGCCCGCCTTGTAGATGATGTCGGCAAAGGCCCTAATGCGGTTGTTCGAGGACCGCTCGTAGGGCGAGCCGGGCCATTCGTTGAAGGGGATCAGGTTGATCTTGGCCGGGATGCCCTCGATCAGCTTCACCAGCCGATGCGCATCCTCGTCGCTGTCGTTGACGCCCTTGAGCATCACGTACTCAAACGTGATCCGCTCGGAATTCGACAGCCGCGGATAGGCCCTGAGCGCCTCCAGCAGCTTTTCGATGTTCCACTTCTTGTTGATCGGCACCAGCTTGTCGCGCACCTCGTCGGTGGTGGCGTGGAAGCTCACCGCCAGCATGCAGCCGATCTCCTCGGCGGTGCGGGCGATTTCGGGCACGACGCCGGAGGTCGAAAGCGTGATGCGGCGGCGCGACAGGGCGATGCCCTCGCCGTCCATGGCGATCTGCATCGCGTCGCGCACACCTTCGAAATTGTAGAGCGGCTCGCCCATGCCCATCAGCACGATGTTCGACAGAAGCCTGCGCTCTTCCTTGGGCACGCCCGGCCGCGGCCATTCGGCGAGATCGTCGCGCACGATCATCACCTGGCCGATGATCTCGCCCGGCGTCAGGTTGCGCACCAGCTTCTGGGTGCCGGTATGGCAAAAGGAGCAGGTCAGCGTGCAGCCGACCTGGGAGGAGATGCACAGCGTGCCGCGCTCGTCTTCGGGGATGTAGACCGTCTCGACCTCGTGCCCGCCCGCGATGCGCACGAGGTACTTGCGCGTGCCGTCGGTCGAGACCTGCCTGGAGACGATCTCGGGCAGCTCGATCACGAAGTTCGCGGCCAGGAGCTCGCGATACGGCTTGGCGAGGTTGGTCATCTCCTCGAAGCTGCGCACGCCCCAGTGGTAGATCCACTGCCAGAGCTGGTTCACCCGCATCTTGACCTGTTTCTCGGGCGTGCCGGCGGCGAGCAGCGCCTCGCGCAGCGCGGGCCGCGTCAGGCCGACGAGGTTGGGCAGGCCCTCGCGCGGCTTGCGCGGGATGGTCATCATGTCCTGGGTGATCGGAGCGGTCGGGGTGGCGGGGGCGGTCATCGGGGTACCTCGGGGCCGGGGGTGCCCGGCTCATATGGGAAAGCGGGCCCGGTCATCAAGGAAAACCGGCCCCGCTCTGGATGCAACATGCCGCGCCCTCGGGCGCGTATCTCAGCTGGCGCAGCGCTTGGACGCCTCTTCCACCGCGGCGGTGAAGCCCAGCAGCGAGAAGGTGTCCTTGGTCTGGGTGCCGCGGCCCGACATGCCGGTCAGCACCGCCTCGGCGCCGCGCTTCATCGCGGCGACGATCTCGGCGTCGTCCTGCGGCGTCGCGGGCCAGGCCCAATCGCCCTCGGTGAAGAGCTGGTAGTCGCTGCCGCCGACCTCGAGCGTCACGGTGGAGCCGGACGCGAAGGGATAGCCGCCGGTGAAGGTCACCTGGCCGTTCACGCCCTGTGCGGGGCGGTAGAACACGAAAAGCAGCGTCTCGCCGCGGTTCACGGTGACCGGCTGGCCGCCCTTGGTGTTGAGCTGGCTCTTGGGGGCCGAGACGCCGAAGCACTCGACCGGGTCGGTTTCCTGAAACACGCTCCAGTCGGTTTCCGCGGCGACGCGGTTCGACGCCTCCTGCGCGGCGGCGCTCGTGGCAGCGGCGGTGATCACCGCGCCCGCCGACAGGGTCCCGATCGCGCGGAATAGTCGTGACATCATGTAGCAGCCTCCAGCTGTCTGGCCTCTTGGGATGCCCCCGGCGCCTTTTCGACTGGAAGGGGCGGGTTCAACTCGATGAACAGAGGCTTATCAAGATTCCCGCCCCGTGGGAAAGCCCCGCACGGTCACATGTCTGCGCGGATATCCGCGCAGGAAGGGGGCTCGGCGCCCAGAAAAGGAACCGTGTCCCATCTGCCACGCCGGCCCCGCCAGCTGCGGCCCGCCCCTGTTCGGCGTCGAACGGGGCGGGGCCGCACTCACATCTCGATGGCCTCGCAGACCTCGACGCGACCGCCATCCGCGACCATGGGGCAGCCCTTGGCCATCTCGATCGCGGCGTCGATGTCGGGTGCCGTGACGATGGTGTAGCCATAGACCGGGTCGGCGCCGCCGTCGTCGGTCACGCCGTCCCGGCTCACGGTATGGGATTTGCCCGCCGGCGCGCCCTCGTCCGAGATGTGCTCGCGGATGCCGTCCATCCAGCCCTGCCAGCGCGCCATCGCCTCGCGGCCCGCCTCCTCGCCTTCGGGCAGGCTCATGCCGTTGCCGTGATAGATATACATGAAACGCTTGTCGGCCATGTCGGTCTCCCCCAAATGACAGGGCGATGTTGCCCCTGCGTCAGTCTCGGTCAGGAGGCCGATTCGAGCAAGATCAAATAGTGAACATTTCCTTGCGGTAGCCTTGGATATAAAGCAGCGCCGTCAGGTCGCCGTGGTTCACCCGGACCTCGCATTGCCCGGCCACGACCGGCTTGGCGTGCAGCGCCACGCCCGTCCCTGCGAGCCCGAGCATGCCCAGATCATTGGCGCCGTCGCCCACCGCGATGACGTCTTCGGGCGTGATGCCGAGCCGGGCGGTGATCTCGTGGAGCGCCTGCACCTTGGCCTCCCGGCCGAGAATCGGTCGCGCCACATCGCCGGTGAGCCTGCCGCCCGCCGAGAGCAGCGTGTTGGCGCGGTGCTCGTCGAAGCCGAGCGCCTCGGCCACCTTTTCGGTGAAGGCGGTGAAGCCGCCGGAGACCAGCGCGGCGTGGCCGCCATTGGCCTTCATCGTGGCGATCAGCGCGCGCCCGCCGGGCATATGGGTGATCCGGCTTTCCAGCACGCAGGCGATCACGGCCTCGTCGAGATCGCGCAGCAGCCCGACCCGCTCGATCAGCGCGCCCTCGAAATCGAGCTCGCCGTTCATCGCCCGCGCGGTGATCTCGGCCACGCGTTCGCCCACCCCCGCCTCGGCGGCCAGCTCGTCGATGCATTCCTGCTCGATCATGGTACTGTCCATGTCCGCGAGCAGCATCTTCTTGCGCCGCCCTTCGGTCTTCTGGACCACCAGATCGACGCCGCTTTTCTGCAGCTCGGCCCAGACATCCCAGCGGTTGCCCGACACCTCGGGCAGGCCGAACTCCACCGCCTCGCCGGGCGCGAGCCAGTCGAGCGCCGCGCCGCCCCATGCGCTGCGGAGATTCTCGGCAAGCTGCGGATCGAGCGGGGTGCCGGGGGCGGAGAGGAGGAGCGCGGTGAACATGGGCGAAAGTTTCCGATAGTGGCGCGGGACGGCCCGCTTGCGACATTTGGCGCTGCCTTAGCGGCAATTTGCATGTTGTGAAAGCGCGGGGCAGGGCGTATCTGCGGCGGCGGGACACCTCTCCCCAACGAGAGGCGCTTATCTGCAAGGATACCAGCAATGGTCAGCACGACTCCGGACGTTCGTCCGTCGAATCCGCGATTCTCCTCCGGCCCCTGCGCCAAACCCCCCCAGTGGACTCTCGACAAGCTCGCCGATGCGCCGCTCGGCCGCTCGCACCGCGCCGCCGTGGGCAAGTCCAAGCTCGCCGCCGCGATCGACGAGACGCGCGAGATCCTCGGCATCCCCGCCGATTACCGCATCGGCATCGTGCCCGCCTCGGACACCGGCGCCGTCGAGATGGCGATGTGGTCGATGCTCGGGGCGCGCCCCGCGACCATGGTCGCCTGGGAAAGCTTCGGCGCGGGCTGGGTCACCGACGTGGTCAAGCAGCTCAAGATCGAGGCCGAGGTGAAGACCGCCGAGTACGGCCGGATCGTCGACATGGCGAGCCTGGACTACGACACCGACGTCGTCTTCACCTGGAACGGCACCACTTCGGGCGTGCGCGTGGCCTCGGGCGACGCGATCCCGAGCGACCGCGAAGGCCTGACCATCTGCGACGCCACCTCGGCCGCCTTCGCGCAGGACCTGCCCTGGGACAAGCTCGATGTCACCACCTTCTCCTGGCAGAAGGTGATGGGCGGCGAGGCAGCACACGGCATGCTGATCCTCTCCCCCCGCGCCGTCGAGCGTCTGGAGAGCTACACCCCTGCATGGCCGCTGCCCAAGATCTTCCGCATGACCAAGGGCGGCAAGCTGATCGAGGGCATCTTCAAGGGCGAGACGATCAACACGCCCTCGATGCTCTGCGTCGAGGATTACCTCGTGGCGCTCGACTGGGCGCGTGAGGTCGGCGGGCTGGAGGGGCTCAAGGCCCGCGCCAACGCCAACGCGCAGGCCATCTGGGATTTCTGCGACGCCCGGGACTGGATCGCCAACCTCGCCGAGGACGAGGCGACGCGCTCGAACACCTCCGTTTGCCTGAAGTTCACCGATGAGCGCGTCAAGGACGGCGCGGCGTTCGCCAAGGCGGTGGCCAAGCGGCTCGAAAAGGAGGGCGTAGCCCTCGACATCGGCGCTTACCGCGACGCGCCCGCGGGGCTGCGCATCTGGTGCGGCGCCACGGTCGAGACCTCCGACATCGAGGCGATGCTGCCCTGGCTCGACTGGGCCTTCGAGGCCGAGATCGCGGCGCAGGCCGAAGCCGCCTGATCCCCTTTCAGGGGCGCGCAGGGCGCGCCCCGTCATCCCTATTTCTCCGGACGCATTCCGTCCGACCGCCACAGGAGCATCCAAATGCCCAAGGTTCTGATTTCCGACGCCCTCTCCGACGCCGCCGTGCAGATCTTCCGCGATCGCGGCATCGAGGTCGACTTCCAGCCCAAGCTCGGCAAGGACAAGGAAAAGCTCGCCGAGATCATCGGCAATTACGACGGCCTCGCGATCCGCTCGGCCACCAAGGCGACCGAGAAGCTGATCGAGCGCGCCGCCAACCTCAAGGTCATCGGCCGCGCCGGCATCGGTGTCGACAATGTCGACATCCCGGCCGCGTCGAAGAAGGGCATCATCGTGATGAACACGCCCTTCGGCAACTCCATCACCACCGCCGAGCACGCGATCTCCATGCTGATGGCCGTCGCCCGCCAGATCCCCGAGGCCAACGCCTCGACCCATGCGGGCAAGTGGGAAAAGTCGCGCTTCATGGGCGTCGAGGTCACCGGCAAGACGCTGGGCGTGATCGGCGCGGGCAACATCGGCTCGATCGTGATCGACCGCGCGCATGGTCTGAAGATGAAGGTCGTGGCCTATGACCCCTTCCTGTCGGAGGAGCGCGCGACCGAGATCGGCGTCGAGAAGGTCGAGCTCGACGCGCTTCTGGGCCGGGCGGACTTCATCACGCTGCACGTGCCCCTGACCGATCAGACGCGCAACATCCTCTCCAAGGAGAACATCGCCAAGCTCAAGCCCAACGTGCGCATCGTCAATTGCGCCCGCGGCGGGCTGGTGGACGAGGCGGCGCTGGCCGAGGCGATCACGGAAGGTCGGGTGGCCGGTGCGGCCTTCGACGTCTTCGCCGAGGAGCCCGCGACCGCCTCGCCGCTGTTCAACCTGCCCAACGTCGTCGTCACGCCGCACCTTGGTGCCGCGACGAGCGAGGCGCAGGAGAACGTGGCGCTGCAGGTGGCCGAGCAGATGTCGGACTACCTGCTGACGGGTGCTGTGACCAACGCGATCAACATGCCCTCGATCAGCGCCGAAGAGGCCAAGATCATGGGCCCGTGGATCGGCCTCTCGGGCCATCTGGGCAACTTCATCGGCCAGATGACCGACGAGCCGATCAAGTCGATCAACATCCTTTACGACGGCGTCGTCTCGGAGATGAACCTCGCGGCGCTGAACTCGGCGCTGGTCGCGGGCATCATGCGCAAGGTGAACCCGGACGTGAACATGGTCTCGGCCCCGGTGATCGCCAAGGAGCGCGGCATCCAGATCGCCACCACCAAGCAGGATCAGTCGGGCACCTTCGAGGGCTACGTCAAGGTGACCGTGACCACCGACACGCGCGAGCGTTCGGTCGCGGGCACGGTGTTCTCGGACGGCAAGCCGCGCTTCATCCAGATCAAGGGCATCAACATCGACGCCGAGATCGGCCGCCACATGGTCTATACCACCAACAAGGACGTGCCGGGCATCATCGGCGTTCTGGGCACCACCATGGGCGAGAACGGCGTGAACATCGCCAACTTCACCCTTGGCCGCAACGACCGCGCCGGGGAGGCGATCGCGATCCTCTATGCCGACGAGGCGGTCTCCGAGGACGTGCTGCAAAAGCTGCGGGACACCGGCAAATTCCAGCAGGTCAAGGCGCTGACCTTCGACGTCGAGGACTGATTCTTTCCGAAGGCACAGGGGCAGGGGGCCGCGGTCGCACGCCGCGGCCCCTTCGTCGTTCCCGGCCCCGATGGGGCGACATGCGTATTTGAGGAAAGATGAAAGGGGCGGTGCGCCCCATGGTTCATCTTTCTCCAAATACGCAGATCCCGCCCGCGCGGCCGAGCGCGCTGCTTCCCGCGCGGGCGCGGGCGCTGTAGAGAGGCCCGCATGAGCATGCGTTTCGACACCATCCCCGCCTTTCTCGACCACGGCTTCGACGACGTGATCGACGTGCGCAGCCCGGCCGAGTTCGCCGAGGACCACGTGCCCGGCGCGATCAACCTGCCCGTGCTGTCGAACGCCGAGCGGGCCGAGGTCGGCACGATCTACAAGCAGGTCTCGCCCTTTGATGCGCGCAAGATCGGTGCGGCGATCGTGTCGCGCAACGCCGCCGATCACATCGCGGGGCCGCTGGCGGACCGTGAATATCGCTGGCGCCCCCTGGTCTATTGCTGGCGCGGCGGGCAGCGGTCGAACTCCTTCGCCTCGATCCTGAGCCAGATCGGCTGGCGCGCCGAGGTGGTCGAGGGGGGCTACCAGACATGGCGCCGTCTCGTGCACGGGGCGCTCTACGATGCGGCGCTGCCGCACCGCCTCGTGCTGCTCGACGGCTTTACCGGAACCGCCAAGACCGCGCTTTTGCCGCTGGTGGAAGCGCGTGGCGGCCAGGTGCTCGATCTCGAAGGGCTGGCCAATCATCGCGGCTCGCTCCTGGGCGGCGATCCGGCCGAGCAGCCCGCGCAGAAGGGGTTCGAGAGCGCGCTCGCCGAGCGGCTGGCCCGGCTCGACCCCGATCGCCCGATCCTCGTCGAGGCCGAAAGCTCCAAGATCGGCCGGATCACCCTGCCGCCCGCGCTCTGGGCGCTGATGACCCGCGCGCCGCGGATCGAGATCACCGCGCCGATCGAGGCGCGCGCGGCGTTCCTTGCGCAGGCCTACGAAGATGTCAGCGCCGATCCCGCCCGGCTGTCGGCACTGCTCGACCAGCTGCGCGCCTACCGCGGCCACGAGGTGGTCGATGGCTGGCAGAAGCTTCTGGCCGAAGGGCGCATGGTCGAGCTGTCGGCCGCCTTGATGACCGAGCATTACGATCCGGCCTATGCCCGGTCGCGCGCCGCGCATGCGCCGGTCTTCTCTGCCCATGTCGCGGCCGAAACGCTCGATGCGCCGGGGCTCGAGCGCGCGGCGGATGCCATCGCGGCGGCGATGCGCGGCATTTGACGAGGCCGGGCGCATGGGCTTACCTCGGCCGCAGGAACCCGAGGAGACCCCCATGCGCCCAGCCCACGAGGCATTGATCGTCATCGACATGCAGAACGACTTCTGCCCCGGCGGCGCGCTGGCGGTGGCGGAGGGCGACACGATCGTCCCCGGCATCAACGCGCTGATGGAAGAGTTTCGCGCCGTGGTGCTGACGCAGGACTGGCATCCGGCCGATCACCTCTCCTTTGCCAGCCAGCACGCCGGCGCGGCGCCGATGTCGATGACCGAGATGCCCTACGGCCCACAGGTGCTCTGGCCCGATCACTGCGTGCAAGGCAGCCCCGGCGCCGCCTTTCACCCCGATCTGCGGACCGATGCCGACCTGATCATCCGCAAGGGGTTTCGCCGCGAGATCGACAGCTACTCGGCCTTTTTCGAGAACGATCATGCCACCCCCACCGGGCTGCACGGCTACCTCGCCGAGCGCGGCATCACCGCGATCACCCTCGTTGGGCTCGCCACTGATTTCTGCGTGAACTACTCGGCGCTCGACGGGGCGCGGCTCGGTTATGATGTGACGGTCATCGAGCGGCTGTCGCGCGGCATCGACCTCGACGGGTCGTTCGATGCCGCGCGGCGGGCCATGGCGGCGGCGGGGGTGACGCTGGCCTGACGCCCCGGCCGGGTGGTGCGGCTTGCCAAGGCGCGGGGCGGTTGGTTTAACCGCCCCTGATGCGGCTCTGCGCATCGGTAGGGCGGAGCATGCCGTGTATATCCTTGGACTGGCGACGATGGGGGCGAGCGCGGCCTGCCTGTTTCGCGACGGCACGCTCATCGCCGCCGTCGAGGAAGAGCGGCTGAGCCGGATCAAGAACGACGGCGCCTTTCCAAGCCGGGCCATCGCCGAATGCCTGCGGATCGCGGGGATCGGCATCGAGGATGTCCACGAGATCGCCGTCTACTGGCAGCCCTGGCGCCTGCGTCGCCGCGCCATGGGCACGCTGGGCAAGGCGCTGGGCGGGGCGGACGCGATGCGCGGCGTGGCCGCGCGCATCAATACCTTCTTCCTGCGCCGCGCGGGCGATGCGGAGCGTCCCGAGGACACCGGCTCGTGGCGTCACCTGTTCCGGCTGCGCGCCATGATCACGCGCGAGATCGGGCCGACCCGCGCCCGCATCCGGTTTCACGACCACCACGCCAGCCACCAGCGCTATGCCGAGGCGATGATCGACCCCGGCGAGCTGATCTCGCTGAGCTATGACGGCGGTGGAGAGAGCGCCTCGACCGTGGTCACCGTGGTCGGCGAGGGCGGGCGCAAACGGGTCTCGACCCATGACTGGCCCAATTCGCTGGGCCATTTCTATTCGACCTTCACCGGCTATCTCGGCTTTCGGATGCTCGAGGGCGAATACAAGATGATGGGGCTCGCCCCTTACGGCACACCGCGCTGGAAGGAGGCGCTGCTCGACCACGTGCTGAAGCTGGAGCCGGGCGGGCGCTACCGGCTCGACACAGGGCTGTGCGATTATCACGCCGCACTTCAGGGCCGGTTTCCGGCGCGGCTGGCCGAGCTGTTCTGCGCCCCCCGCGCGCCCGACGAGGCGCCGAGCACGGATCACATCGACCTCGCCGCCAGCGTGCAGGCGGCGCAGGAGGCGGCGCTCGACCATATCCTCGCACCCCTGCGCGACAGCCATCCGCAGATCCGCCGCCTCGTCGTCTCGGGCGGCTGCGCGCTCAACGTCACCGCCAATGGCAAGCTGATCGAGAGCGGCCGCTTCGACCGCGTCGCCATCCCGCCCGCGCCGCATGACGCGGGCTGCGCCATCGGGGCCGCGATGCTGAGCCTGCCCACCGGCGTCGATACCGTGTCGCTGCGCAGCCCCTATCTCGGCGCGGGCTACACCGCCGCCGAGATCGAGACGGCGCTCGCGCCGCATCTCCTCCGATTGCCCGAGCCGCTCTCCGACGAGAACCTCGTGGCAAAGGTGGCCGGGCTGCTGGAGGGCGGGCGGATCATCGCGTGGTTCCAGGGCCGGGCCGAGTTCGGTCCCCGGGCGCTGGGGGCGCGCTCTTTTCTCGCCGATCCGCGCCGCGACGAGATCCGCGAGGACATCAACGTTAAGATCAAGAAACGCGAGCTGTTCCGCCCCTTTGCCCCCTCGGTGACCGAGGAGGCCGCGCCCGATTTCTTCGAGATCGACCAGCCCAGCCCCTATATGAACATCGTCGCACGGGTGCGACCCGAGCGGCGGGCCGAGATCCCGGCGGTGACCCATACCGACGGCACGGCGCGGGTGCATGCGGTGCCGTGCGCGGCCAACCCGCTCTATCACGCGCTGCTGTCCGAGTTCGGCCGCCGCAGCGGCGTGCCGGTGTTGCTCAACACCTCGTTCAACATCCAGGAGCCGATCGTCTACGATCCGGGCCAGGCGCTCGCTACCTTCCGCGCCTCGGGCGTCGATGCGCTGGCGATCGGGCCCTATCTCGTGACGCGGGAGATGCTGGCATGAACGGGATGTTCCTCAGCATCGATTTCGAGGATTTCGCGCATGATCTGAAGCGCGACCTGCGCCTGTGGGAAACCGGCCCGCTGCGCATCGACCGGCTCTGGGAGGGCTTCGAGGCGATCGAGACCTTTCTCGAAGCGCAGGGCGGCGCGCGCGTCACCTTCTTTTGCACTGGCGTCATCGCCGACCAGGCCCCCGACCTCATCGCCCATATCGCAAGCCGGGGCCATGAGATCGCCTGCCACGCGCATTACCACGACACGCTCGACCGGATGGAGGCGGCGGAGGTCGACCGGGCGCTGGGCCGTGCCAGGACGGCTCTGGAGGCGGCGGCCAACCGTGAGGTCACCGGGTTTCGCGCCCCCAAGTTCCGGATCGACAAGACCGGCCCCGATCAATACCGCGCCGTCGAGCGCCGCTTTGCCTATGACAGCTCGCTCAACGCGGGCTCGGTGGCGCAGGTGGCGGCGTTCCGCGCGGCGATGGGGCTCTCCACACTGCGCTTGCTGCCGATCTATCGCGGTCAGGCCGTGCCCGGCCTGCCGCCGCTCAATCTCGGGGGCAGCTATCTCAAGCTCTTTCCCGCCCGCGTGGCCGACCGGCTGGTCGCGGGGGCGCAGGCGGCGGGCTTCACGCCGCATGTCTACCTGCACCCTTACGAGTTTCTCAGCTCCGGCGCCTTCGAGCTGACGCGCGCCGAGCTTGCCCCTCTCGGGCCTCGCAAGCAGCTCTTCTGGCTGACGCGCCAGGCCCAATGGCACCGCGTCGGCAATGCCGGCCTGCCCGCAAAGCTCGGCCGCCTCGCCTCCACCCTCGGCCTCGGGGGGCGTTTGTGCGACAATCTCGACGCCGCCGATCCGCTGGCCGCCTGAAGGAAGATCCATGGTCGACATCGCCACCCGCGTCTGGAACCACAAGTGGAAGATCGACCCGATCGTCCGCTCCCTGATCGACACCGATTTCTACAAGCTGCTGATGTGCCAGTCGGTGTTTCGCAACCACCGCGACACGAACGTCACCTTCAGCCTGATCAACCGCACCAAATCCATCCGCCTTGCCGATCTGATCGACGAGGGCGAGCTGCGCGAACAGCTTGACCACATCCGCTCGCTCTCGCTGAGCCGGGGTGAAAGCACATGGCTGCGCGGCAATACCTTCTATGGCAAGCGGCAGATGTTCACGCCCGAATTCATGGAATGGTTCGAGAACCTCCGCCTGCCGCCCTATCACCTCGAGAAGCGCGACGGGCAATACGAGCTGACCTTCGAAGGCAAATGGCCCGAGGTGATGCTGTGGGAGATCCCGGCGCTGGCGGTGCTGATGGAGCTGCGCTCGCGCGCCGTGCTCGACGACATGGGCCGGTTCGAGCTTCAGGTGCTCTATGCCCGCGCCATGACCCGCACATGGGAAAAGGTCGAACGCCTGCGCGGCACGCCGGGGCTGCGCATCGCCGATTTCGGCACGCGCCGCCGCCACAGCTTTTTGTGGCAGGACTGGTGCGTGCAGGCGATGCTCGAAGGCATGGGCCCGGCCTTCACCGGCACCTCGAACTGCCTCATCGCCAAGAACCGCGATCTGGAGGCCATTGGCACCAATGCGCATGAGCTGCCCATGGTCTATGCAGCACTTGCCGAGACCGACGCCGAGCTGGCCGAGGCACCCTACAAGGTGCTGGCCGACTGGCACGACGAGCACGAGGGCAACCTGCGCGTCATCCTGCCCGACACCTACGGCACCGAAGGCTTTCTGGAGCGCGCGCCCGACTGGCTCGCCGGCTGGACCGGCATCCGCATCGACAGCGGCGACCCGGCGACGGGGGCCGAAACGGCGATCGCATGGTGGAAGGCGCGCGGCGAGGACCCGCGCGACAAGCTGGTGATCTTCTCCGACGGGCTCGACGCCGACAAGATCCTCGACCTGCACGCCCGCTTCTCGGGCCGGGTGCGGGTCAGCTTCGGCTGGGGCACCATGCTGACCAACGACTTCAAGGGGCTGGCGGGCGACGCGCTCGCGCCCTTCAGCCTTGTCTGCAAGGCCATCGCCGCCGAGGGGCGGCCCACCGTGAAGCTTTCGGACAACCCCGAAAAGGCGATGGGGCCGCCGTCCGAGATCGCCCGCTACAAGCGCGTCTTCGGCGTCGGCCCGCAGGACGCCATCCCCGTCACCGTCTGACCCAGCCACGAGAAGGCCCATCCCATGTCGCTACCGCTCTTCGTCCAGATCCGCTGCACCCCCGGCACCACCTACAAGGTCGCCGATGCCATCGCCCTGAAGGAAATCCACTCCGAGCTCTACTCGACCTCCGGCGCCTTCGATCTTCTGGTGAAAATTTATGTGCCCGAGGGTGAGGATATCGGGATGTATCTCAACGAGCATCTGATGGGCATCGAGGGGATCGAACGGACGCTGACGACGCAGACGTTTCGGGTGTTTTGAAATATAGAAATATGCCTACGGCGATTCCATTAGTGACCATTTAGGAAGTGATTGAATATACGGGTGGTTACGCCAGTATACGCTCTGTAGTAGTTCTCAAGTTTTGATGTCGATATGCTTATATGCTGACGTTTTCGATGGGCAATTGTGATGCGATCATCTATTAGGTTATCGATGTGGTTTCGCTCTAATTCCAAGGTGCCATCCCAGTCAGCTTTAAGGCTTCTTTCGAAGTCATCATCAAACAGTCCAATTAGCTCTAGTATCTTTAAGCTCTTTGGGTTCTGGTAGCTTTCGCAGACCTTTTCAATGGATCGGTGGATTCTGTTTTCTGACTTTCGCCGCCCATACGTCACAAAGATCTTTTTTAGGGACTGTTCGAGGCTTCCACATATGTTGATGCAGAGCTGCTGGCATCCCATGGCGTATATTTCATCAGGTATTTTTCCAGCTTCTCTTTTTAAAGAATCTAGTTGAAACTTTAGTCGGTCAAACTCAGATTGCATTTCTTGACGGTTCATGCTGCACCGAACGCTGAGCGAGACTCCTCAATACGTTTTTTGACGTTCTCTTCGTCAGCGGTAGCTCGAACATAGCCTTCCTTAAATCTTTCGTTGTCTAGATGTTCAAAATATATGGCCGATGCTTCTTCGTTAGTTAGCGGTGCGCCTGAATTTAATCTAATGGCAATCGCAGAAGCTACTGCATCTAGAACAGCTGTGTTCAGGGATCGATCTGGACGAAATGGTTTGTCGCCGAGAGCAGCGCGACAAAAACTCATAGTTCGTTAAATATTTCTTTGTATGGGATGAGTTCATTTCCGTCGAGGTATCGCTTGCTTTTCATGAAGTCATTCAGGAATCGTTTCATCGGCGATTCGTAGTCCGAGGCCTTTTCAACGAAGGCGAAAAACCTAAGTATAACTTCTATATCTTTCAGTCTTTTGCTTGTCGCTCCGTAAATTGACCTCCAGTCAGCATTGCGGTTCATCTCGTGAAGAAATTCATTGAATGGACCATGGCAAATGCAAGATCGGATTTCTTGAGGCGATAGCTTTACTCCGCCAGTATTGATTCTTTCGAAAACTTCGTAGACGCTGTTTATTTCGCCCTCCGGAAGATCCTGCTTGAAAACAGTAGCGTGTACGACGGAGTCGTCTAAGCGAGCTTTGTCAGCGTCTGGCAAGGTCTCATAGGTGAGGGTATTCCATTGGGAATCTAAACCAGTTAAGGAAAATTGCTTTCCGTTTATCACCCCTTTGTAAAAATAAGTTAACGTTTTCAGTCGCTGTTGCCCGTCAATAACTAAATGCTTACCTGTTTCAGATTCTTTAAATAGAAATATTCCGGGAACTGGAAGCCCGAGAAGTAAAGATTCAATAAATCTAGAGGATTGGTCTGAGACCAAACAAACTGCCTTTGGAAATGTGGGACGTAGAATAACTCTTTCGTCATTCTCGCAACTAGCATCTCTACTGGGTAGTCAACGCCAAAGGAAGAAATCGAGAATAGATTCGAGCTTGAGGAGGTGTCTTCATCCGCATCGTCTACGTTCTCAAGTTCTTCTACAATTTCCTTGTACTCTTGGAGTTCATCAGTCACGGCCGGTCATCCTCAATGCTTGTACATCGTAGTACATCTTCAATTAGAAGTACCTGTAAAGTACCTCTAAGTTGCAGAGCACATGAATTGTTATGGATCGCGGCGCAACGCCTTCACCTCGCCGCGCTGCTTCTTCGCCTCCAGCCGCCGCCTGACGCTCCCCTTGGTCGGCTTCGTCGGCACCCTTCGCTTCGGCACATGCACTGCCGCACGGATCAGCTCGGCCAGCCGTTCGCGGGCGATCTCGCGGTTGCGGGGTTGGTGGCGGGTGTCCTGCACGAAAATCAGCACCGCTCCGTCATTGGTCCAGCGCCGCCCGGCGAGCCGCTTCAGCCGCCGTTTGACCGGATCGGGCAGGTTGGGCGAGCGCTCCGCCTCGAAGCGCAGCTCGACCGCGGTGCTGACCTTGTTGACGTTCTGCCCGCCGGGGCCCGAGGCGCGGGTGAACTGCTCGGTCAGCTCCCAATCCTCGATCGTGATGCGGTCGTCGATCCTCAGCATGCGTCCCTCCCCGCGTTCGGGCCACAGATAGCGCGGGGCCGCGCGAGATACAAAAAGGGCCGTTCCCGGCGATGGGGAACGACCCTTCGAAGTTCAGGAGGTGGGTCGGTTAGACCGAGGTCCACCTGGGGTCACCAGCGGCCAAGGGCTGCCTCAGCCACGCACTCCCCAAGCTGTCCCGACACATTTCTCCAATACCCTTCTCGACACTGGATCACCTCCTTTCAGTTGGTTTCGCCTGTTCCAAAGCTGGCACGGAAGCGCGCGTCGTCAAACAGAAATTCACGAGAGGTGACGCTGGGGAAGCCGGGGTGTGGCGCGCGGGCCCATGCCCCGGCCCGGATCATTCATCAACCGCGTATTCGACGAACTCCGTGGTCTGGAAAAAGCGGAAATTGTCATCGGAGATCATGGTGAGCCGGATCCGGCCCAGATCGTCGCGCCAGACCGAGAGGCCTTCGAGGTTGTCATGCACGCCCACGCCGGTCTCCAGCAGCACCTCCTCTTGTGTGCCGTCGGGCGCGAAGCGGCGCACCCGGCTGCGAAAGCCGATGCCGACGAAATCGCGCTCCAGCAGGTAGAGATTGCCGTCGGGGCCGAAATCGGCACCGGTGACGAGAAAGCTGTCGCGGCGCGGGATGGTAAAGGGGATCGTCCATTGCCCCTCCTTCCAGCGGTAGACCGGAAAGGGCCGGTCGAGCCGCCCCGAGCGCTCGGGCAGGGTATAGAGCGCGCCCTCCGCATCGATCGCCAGCGCCTCGAGCGCGCTGTTGAACTGCATCCGCGGAAAGGCCCGCGGGCGCGGCAGGACCTGCGGGCCATGAGGCCCGGTCTCCGATCGCACCCGCGCCTTGGCCTCGAACGAGATCCAGCGCCGCCCGTCCGGGCCGATCGCCAGCCCCTCGCTGTCGGCGAGATGGCCGGTCATGATCCCCTCGCGCCCCGAGCGCAGCGGCTCGGAGCGCGTGATCTCGACCCCGGTGATGCGGCCTTCCTCGTCGCGGGTCAGCCGCCCGTCGAAGATCCGCGCGCGGTCGCTCAGGGTGACGAAGCCGAGCCCGTCCTCGTCGAGCTCGATCGCGGAAAACCCGCCCGCGCCATGCGCCTGCTCGGGCCAGACATGGCTGCCGATGTAATCGACGCTTTGCTGCGACGGCGCCCCGCCCGTGAGCAGGGCCGCCAGAACCATGGCTTTCATCGGATCAGTCGCTCGCCAGCACGGCGGCGCATTGGCCGGGCAGGTCGGCCATGGTGATCTCGCGCTTGGGCTTGGGGGCGGGCGCGTCCGGATCGGGGGCGGGCGGGTTGAGGATGTTGGCCTGCCATTCGCGCGCCTGGTCGCAGCCATCGCCCGGCGGCGGCGGATCCTGGGATTCGCAGGCGCTGTCGCCGGGCAGGCAGTCCAGCCGCACGTGGAAATGCGTGTTGTGGCCCCACCAAGGCCGGACCTTCCTGAGCCAGGAGCGGTCGCCCGTCTCGGCGTCGCACATCGCGACCTTGGCGCCGGGGAAGATGAAGATCCGCGCGGTGCGCGGGTCGGAAGCGGCGGCCTTGACGAGCGCCATGTGCTGCGGCGTCCAGTCGGCGTTGGTATAGGCGCCGCCACGCGCCTGCATGTTGGTCGAGGAGATCGCCTCGCGCTCGGCCCGGCTCAGGTCGAGCCGGTCGGTGCGGCGCAACCAGATGTCGGCGTCGATGCCGGTCTGGTGGCTGGCATGGCCGGTCAGCATCGGCCCGCCGCGCGGCTGGCTCAGATCGCCCACGTAGATGCCGTTCCAGCCGGGCAGCTTCGCGGCCTCGCGCGACAGGTCCTGCAGGAAGTCGATCGTCTCGGGCTGGGCCCAGTTGCGGTTGCGCGACAGGCGCATCGCCTGCCATGTCGGCCCGGTCTCGGGCAGCTGCGCCGCGCCGGCCTGGCAGCCCTTGGAATAGAAGCCGAGCGATTCGGAGCGCTGCGACGAGGCGGTCGAGACATGGCCGAAGAGCTGTTTGGCGATGCGGCTGTCGTTGGCGTTCTGCGAGGAGACGACCGCGCGCGGGGCGGGCGCTTCGCTTTCACAGGCGGCGAGAAGGCCGAGGCCCAGAAGGGCGGCGGCGAGGGGGCGGATCATGCTGCTCGGTCTCCGTTCTTGTTGACCCACCCTAGCAGAAACAGCGCCAGTGCGAACAGGGCGATCACCGGGACCAGGCCGGCGCGCACCGATCCGCTCATCCATGTGGCGAAGGTGATCGCCATGGGCGCGAGAAAGGCGGTGGCGCGCCCCGAGAGCGCGAAAAGCCCGAAGGCCTCGGTCGCGCGCGCCGGGTCGGCATGGCGCACCATCAGGCTGCGCGAGGCCGCGTAAAGCGCGCCCCCCGCCCCGCCGATCAGCGCACCGCACAGGTAGAACAGCATGTCGGGCAGCTTCGAGCCGGGGGCGAGAGCGATGCCGAACAGGCTGTCGCGGCTCATCGAAACGACGAGGACCGACACGCCGATCAGCACCCAGACGGAGGCGCGGATCACCGGTTTGGGGCCTATCCCCGCATCCGCCAGCCCGCCCGCCCAGGTCAGCACCGCCGCGGCGATGGCGCCGATGATGCCGAAGACGCCGATCTCGATCACCGACCAGCCCAGCACCAGCGTCGCATAGAGCCCGCCAAAGGCATAGATCGCCGCCAGCGCGTCGCGGTAGAGCATCGAGGCCGCGAGAAAGGCGGCGAGGCTCGGCCGGCGCGCCACGTCGCGCAGCGTCTCGGCCAGCCGCGCCGCGATCAGACGCGGCGTCACCCGCGCCCGCGCCACCGGCCCCGCGTCGCGCACCCATGCGAAGAAGGGGATGATGAACACCGCGTACCACGCCGCGATGATCGGCCCCGTCGCGCGGGTGCCCTCGCGCATCTCCGGGTCGAGACCCAAGACAGGCGGACGGCCCAGAAGCGTCACGCCGCTCGCGTTCTCGGCAAAGAGCAGCAGCACGAGGATCAGCGACACCACCCCGCCCCAGTAGCCCAGCGCCGCGCCCGAGCCCGAGATCCGCCCGATCATCGGCCCTGTCGCAAGCGAGGGCAGCAGCGCGTTGTTGACGTTGGTGGCCGATTCGGCGGCGACGAAGCCCGCAAAGAACAGCACGAGCGCCGGGATCAGTATTGCCCCGTCGGGCTCCAGCACCCAAAGCGAGGCGGCGCAGATCACCACAATGACCGAAAACCCCGCGATCCACGGCATTCGCCGTCCGGAGGCATCGGCCAGCGCGCCCAGCACCGGCGCGGTAAAGGCGATGACGAGCCCCGCCACAGTCTGCCCCGTGCCCCACAGCGATTGCGCTGCCGCATCCGCCTCGGCCGTGGAAAGCCCTTCGCGGGCAAAGCGCGCGGTGGCGACGGCGGCGAAATAGGGGCCGAAGATGAAGGTCAGGCCGAGCGTGGCATAGGGTTGCTGTGCCAGATCGAAGATCATCCAGCCCCAGATCCGTTTCCTGCTCGCCATCACCGATCCCCGTCCCGCTCGGGCGGATCAGACAGCGGTGCGGCGGAACTGTCCACGGCCCGGCGCGGATTTCGCCGCGGCTGCGTCCGGCCTGCGCCGCATTGCAGGGACGGCGCCTGCCATCGGCTGCGGGATTTGCGTATTTAAAGAAAGATGAAAGGGAAGGCGCGGCCCCCCGGTTCATCTTTCTCCAAATACGCATGGCGCAGCCTCGGCCGCGAACGCCCCGGCGGGTCGAAGGCGCGCGGGCGGCAGGGGGCTACTCCGCCGCCATGGCCTCGGCGCCCGCATCCGCCATGGGCGGCCATGGCCGCTCGGCCTCGGCACGCACCCAGTCGGCGATCCACTCGGGCATCGGCGGCGAGGCGGGGTTCTGTCCCAGCGCCTCCATCAGCCGCGCCGGGTTCACCACGCCGCCGCGCTTGCGGTCGGTGATGGCGAGCCGCACCAGCGCGTGGCTCGTGCATTCGCCATCGGCGCGGAACATGCCCTGCTCGGTATAGACATAGCGGTCGTCCCAGCAGATGGCGCGGCTGCGCATGGTCAGCCGGGCAAAGCCCTGCACCCGGCGGCGGTAGCGCACCGAAACACCCGCCACGGCCATGCCCCAGCCACTTTTGCGCAGCGCGCCGATCACGCCGATGCGCTTGGACAGCGGCATCCGGCCAAGATCGAACAGCGTCAGCGTCCGGCCATTGTTCAGCTCGTTCCAGAAGTCGAGATCCCAAGGCATCACGACATGCCGGCTCTCATGCGTGCCGGTGACGGGCAGGGGGGCATCCTTGCGGTGGCGCCAGAACTGCCAGAACATGCGGATGAAGGGATACATCGGGAACTCCGGAGGCGAGGATCGCCGCGCAAGTTGCGCGAGGGTGACGGGCGCGTCAACGGGTGACGCAAAGGACCCATGGTCGCAAGGCGGGCCTTCGGGATTGCTCTTGGGGGTCTGGCTCCTTACCTGTCGTGCGACCCCAAGAAGCCCCGGACGGACCATCCATGACCTCGCTCTTCCAGATCCTGATGCTCATCCTCGACATCGCGACCTTCTTCATCTTCGCGCATTTCATCATGAGCTGGCTGATCAGCTTCCAGGTGCTGAACCTGCGCCAGCCGCTGGTCGCGCAGATCTGGGACGGTCTGACCCGTCTGCTGGAGCCGCTCTACGCCCCGGTGCGCCGCATCCTGCCGCAGATGGGCGGGCTCGACCTCGCGCCGCTGGTGGTGCTCGTCGGCATCTATGCGCTCGAGATCATCCTGAGGAACAACGCCGCCGCGTTCTACTGACGCAGCCCCCGGCCTGCGCGCCGGGATGCCGCGCATTTCAGGACCGGCGCGCCCACGCGCCGCCCCAGCCGAGGTAAGCCCCCGATGAGCCCAGCGACCCATCTGCGCGACGTCTTCGGATTCGACGCCTTCCGCCCCGGACAGGAGGAGATCGTCGACGCGGTGACGGCCGGGCACGACGTGCTGGCGATCATGCCCACGGGGGGCGGCAAGTCGCTGTGCTACCAGCTGCCCGCGCTGGTGCGCGACGGGGTGACGGTGGTGATCTCGCCGCTGATCGCGCTGATGCGCGATCAGGTGCGCGGCCTGCGCGAGGCGGGGGTCGAGGCAGGCGCGCTGACCTCGGGCAACACGCCGGAGGAGACCGACGCGGTGCTGGCCGCGCTGCGCGAGGGGCGGCTGAAGCTGCTCTACATGGCGCCGGAGCGCCTTGCCTCGGGCGCCACCGTGCCGCTGCTGCAACGCGCGGGCGCTTCGCTCATCGCGGTGGACGAGGCGCATTGCGTCAGCCAGTGGGGGCATGATTTCCGCCCCGATTACCTGCGCATCGGTGACCTCAAGCGCCAGCTCGGCGTGCCGCTCGCGGCCTTCACCGCCACGGCGGATGCCGAAACGCGCGAGGAGATCGTCCAGAAGCTGTTCGAGGGAAACCAGCCCGAGACCTTCCTGCGCGGTTTCGATCGACCCAACATCCACCTCGCCTTTGCCGTGAAGGACAGCCCGCGCCGCCAGATCCTCGATTTCGCCGATCGGCGGCGGGGGCAGTCCGGCATCGTCTATTGCGGCACGCGGGCCAAGACCGAGGCGCTGGCCGCCGCGCTGCGCGAGGCGGGGCATTCGGCGCTGCACTACCATGGCGGCATGGAGGCCGGCGACCGGCGCGAGGCCGAGACGCGGTTCCAACAGGAGGACGGGCTCATCGTTGCCGCAACCGTCGCCTTCGGCATGGGCATCGACAAGCCCGACATCCGCTGGGTCGCCCATGCCGACCTGCCCAAGAGCATCGAGGCCTATTACCAGGAGATCGGCCGCGCCGGGCGCGACGGCGCGCCTTCCGAGACGCTGACCCTCTATGGGCCCGATGACATCCGCTACCGCCGCCAGCAGATCGACGAGGGGCTGGCCCCGCCCGAGCGCCGCGCCGCCGATCATGGCCGGCTCAACGCGCTTCTGGGCCTCGCCGAGGCGCTGGACTGCCGCCGCAGCGTGCTCCTGGGCTATTTCGGCGAAGCGCCCGGCGCGCCCTGCGGCTATTGCGACCTGTGCGACAAGCCGCCCGAGACCTTTGACGCGACCCAGCCGGTGCGCATGGCGCTTTCGGCTGCGCTCAGGACCGACGAGCGCTTTGGCGCGGGGCACCTGATCGACATCGTCATGGGCAATGCCACCGAGAAGGTGAGGCAGCGCGGCCACGAGGATCTGCCGACCTTCGGCGTCGGCAAGGCGCATTCCAAGGCGCAATGGCAGGCGATCTTCAGACAGATCATGGGCCGCGACCTGATGCGCCCCGACCCCGAGCGCCACGGCGCGCTCAGGATGACCGAGGCGGCAAGACCAATTCTGCGCGGCGAGGAAAGCATCACGCTTAGAAAGGACACGATCAAATCCGCACGCTCCGGGCCAAAGGTGCGCGAGATGGTGTCAGAAGAGGACGCTCCGCTGCTCTCGGCGCTCAAGGCCAAGCGGCGCGCGTTGGCCGAGGCGGCGAGCCTGCCCGCCTATATCATCTTCACCGACCGCACCCTGATCGAGATGGCCGAGAAGAAGCCCGCCACGCTCGATGAGATGGCCCGGATCGGCGGCGTCGGTGCCAAGAAGCTCGAAAGCTACGGGCGTGCTTTTCTCGCCGTGATCACCGGCGAAGCGGAGGAGGTCCACCCGGCCCGGCGCAAGCTCGCCACGCGCGGCGCGGGCTCGCTCTACGACCGGCTGATGGCGGCGCAGGCCGAGCTGCTGCGCGGGCCGGACGGGCATGACAAGCCGATGAGCTGTTCGGCCAAGGAGCTGGCGCGTGTCGCGGCGGGGCGTCCGCGCGACATGGCCGACATGGAGCGGCTTTTGGGCGCGCGCCACGCCGAACGCTTCGGCGCGGCCTTCCTGCAGGTTTTCGAAGAGGTGGCCGACGAGGCCTGATCATCTCGCATGGACGCCGTGCGAGGCATGCGTGATCGTGGACAGCATGGCGAAGCCCGTGCCAACATCCTGCAACCCCAGCAGGAGAATTCCGCGATGACCGGCACCACCGTCGCCAGCGTGATCTGGCACAGGCTCGACCGCGACGGCACGGATCGCTGCCGTCTTGCCCGGCTCGACGAGGGCTGGCTGATCGTCGGCCATGCGCGCTGGGACGAGGCGGGCGAGACGGCGGCGCTCGATTACGCGCTGCGCTGCGATGCGGGCTGGCGCTGCCTTTCGGCGGATGTGACCGGGCTGCACGGCGCGCGGCCTGTGGCCTGCCGGATCACCCGGCAGGACGAGGGCTTCGCGATCGAGGGCCAGGTGCCGGTGCGCGGCACCGATCTCGATCTCGGCTTCACCCCGGCCTGGATGCTGGTGCCGCTGAACCGGCTCGATCTGCCCCATGCCCGTCCTTTTGGGGTCGAGACGGCGCGGCTGCGCGCCACGGAGGGCGGGCGGCTGGAGCCGCTTGGGCATAGCTTCGCCCGGGTCCGCGATGGCCTGGATCATGCGATCCCGGCGCTGGGCCGGGATGCGCGGCTGCGGCTGCACGAGACCGGCTTCGTCATCGAGGACCCCGGCCTGTGGCACGGGGTGGTAACGCTCGAAAGGTAGCGGGTGCGGGGAACTCCTGCTTGCCGGCGTCGGTTGGACCGGAATTGTCCGACCGTGCGAAGGATCCCCCTCGATGCAATTTGAACTCGACGTCAATGGCGAGCGCCACGCGCTCGACCTCGACCCGCGCACCTCGCTGCTCGACGCGCTGCGCGATCACCTCGGCCTCACCGGCTCCAAGAAGGGGTGCGATCACGGCCAGTGCGGCGCCTGCACCGTCATCGTCGAGGGGCGGCGGATCAATTCCTGTCTGACGCTGGCCTGCATGCACGAGGGCGACGAGATCACCACCGTCGAGGGGCTGGGCGCGCCCGACGATCTTTCGCCTCTGCAGCGCGCTTTCGTCGAGCATGACGGCTACCAGTGCGGTTACTGCACCCCGGGGCAGATCTGCTCGGCCACCGCGATGCTGGGCGAGATCGAAAAGGGCTGGCCCAGCAATGTCACCGAGGATCTGGAGACGCAGGTCGAGGCCTCGATCGAGGAGATCTCCGAGCGGATGAGCGGCAACCTGTGTCGCTGCTCGTGCTACCCGGGCATCGTCGATGCGATCCGGCAGGTCGCGAAAGAGGAGGCGCGGGCATGAGGGCCTTCGATTACATCCGCGCGGGCGACAGGGCGCAGGCGGTCCGCGACGGGGCGGGCCCCGAGACGCGCTTCATCGCCGGCGGCACCAACCTGCTCGACTTGATGAAGCTCGAGGTGATGGCGCCCGAGCGGATCGTCGACATCACCCGGCTCGAGCTCGGCGGGATTGAGGAGACGGCGGACGGCGGGCTGCGCATCGGCGCGCTGGTCACCAATTCGGACCTCGCCGCCGACGCGCGGGTGCGCAGGGGCTGGCCGGTGCTGAGCCGGGCATTGCTCGCGGGCGCCAGCGGACAGCTCAGGAACAAGGCGACCACGGGCGGCAACCTGCTGCAGCGCACGCGGTGCTATTACTTCTACGACCGGGGCGAGCCTTGCAACAAGCGCGAGCCGGGATCGGGCTGCGCCGCGATGGGCGGCATGAACCGCATCCTCGCGATCCTCGGGACATCGGAGCAGTGCATCGCCACCCACCCCTCCGACATGGCCGTCGCCATGCGGGCGCTGGACGCGCGGGTCGAGGTCGAGGGGCAGGACGGCACCCGCGAGATCGCGCTCGACGACTTTTACTGCAGCCCAGGCGACACGCCGCATATCGAGACGGTGCTGGCACCCGGCGAGCTGATCACCGCCGTGATCCTGCCCGCCCCCGCCGGTGGTCGACAGATCTACCGCAAGGTGCGCGACCGCTCGTCCTATGCCTTCGCGCTCGTTTCCGTCGCCGCCGTTGTCGAGGTGGAGAACGGCAAGATCGCCAAGGCGCAGCTCGCCTTCGGTGGCCTCGGCCCGATGCCATGGCGCGACAGGGCGGTCGAGGAGGCGCTCGTCGGAGAGGCCCCGTCGCCCGCGCTGTTCGACCGCGCCGCCGACATCCTGCTGACCGAGGCCAAGGGCCATGGCGGCAATGATTTCAAGATCCCCCTGACGCGGCGCACCCTCGCCGCCGTCCTGAGCCAGGCGACGGAGGCCGCAGCATGAGTTTGGAAACCACGCGCCAGCTGAAACACGACACCCCCGACCACGACCGTCGCCTCGACGGCATGGCCCAGGGCGTGCTCGGCACCGACATGGACCGCCCCGAAGGCCGGCTCAAGGTTTCGGGCCGCGCCACCTATGCCGCCGAGACACACCCCGAGGGCATGGCCCATGGCTACCTCGTGCGCGCCGCCACCATCGGGCGGATCACCGGCTCCAACGCGGAGGCCATCCGCGCGATGCCCGGCGTGCTGCATGTGCTCGAGGACGAGCGGATGATCCGCAACGCGGCGCAGGGCATGGCCGGAGAATCCCCGGTGCAAAAGCAGGGACAGTCCTGGTATGTCGGCCAACCCGTCGCCTGCGTCGTGGCCGAGACCTTCGAGCAGGCGCGCCACGCCGCACAGGCGATGATGGTGACGATCGAGCCCGACGGCACCCATGTCTTCGACGCGGAGGCCGAAGGCGTCGAGGTCGACACGCCGGAAAAGAAGCAGGTTTCGCAAGGCGATCTCGACGGCGCCATGGCCGAGGCGGCTTTTTCGGTCGATCACGATTACCGCACGCCGTCCATGTCGAGCGCCGCGATGGAGCCGCATGCCTCGGTCGCCCAATGGGACGATGAGGGGCGGGTGACGCTGCGCGGCTCCTACCAGCTCCTGCGCTTCAACAAGAACGAGCTGGCCGACGTGCTGGGCGTCGCACCCGATAAAGTGCGCATCCTGTCGCCCTATGTCGGCGGCGGCTTCGGCTCCAAGCTCGGCCTTGCGCCCGAGGCGGTGGCCGCGGCGCTGAGCGCGCAGGTGCTTGGGCGGCCCGTGCGGGTGGTGCTGCACCGCCGGCAGGTGTTCGAGACCGTGACCCGCCGCTCGGAGACGAAACAGCGCATTCGCCTGTCCTGCGACGCGGATGGCAAGCTGACCGGAATCGGGCACGAGAACCTCGTGAGCCAGCTGCCCGATGAGGTGTTTTCCGAGCCCGTCGCGCAGGGCACGCATTTCCAATACGCCGCCCCCAACCGGGTGGTGGGCCATAACATCGCCCGCATCCGCCGCTCCGCCACCGGATCGGTGCGCGCGCCGGGCGAGGCGGTGGGCGTCACCGCCTTCGAGATCGCGGTGGATGAGCTGGCCAAGACCGCGGGCATCGACCCGCTGGAGTTCCGGCTGAGGAACGTGCCGGAGAAGCACCCCGAAAACGGCAAGCCGTTTTCCTCCTCGACCATGGAGGCGACGCTGCGCGAAGGGGCCGCGCGCTTTGGCTGGCAGCATAGCCAGCCGCGCCAGCGGCGCGAAGGGGAATGGTGGATCGGCACCGGCATGGCGGGGGCCGTGCGCGTCAATATGATGATCGAGGCACATGCCCGTGTCGTGCTCACCGGGCAGGGCGCGCGGGTCGAATGCGACATGACCGACATCGGCACCGGCTCCTACGCGATCCTGACGCAGGTGGCGGCGGAGCTATTGGGCTTCGCGCCCGCGCAGGTCGAGACGGTCCTGGGCGATACCGACCTGCCGCCTGCCTCGGGCTCGGGGGGCAGCTTCGGCGCGGCCTCGACCTCGACGGCGGTCTATCTCGCCTGCATGGAGCTGCGCGAGCGGCTGGCGGCGAAGATCGGCGTCAAGGAAACCGAGCTGACCCTCAAGGACGGCGTGGCGACCCATGACAACCGGCAGACGCCGCTGACCGAGGTTCTGGGCGACGAGGAGTGGCGCGCGCTGGGCCATCTCAAGCCCGGCAAGGCCGGCCAGGAGGTGCGCCAGGCGACATGGGGCGCGGTATTTGCCGAGGTGGCGGTGAACGACGTGACCGGCGAGACGCGGGTGCGCCGTATGGAGGGCACCTTTGCCGCCGGGCGCATCCTCAACCTCAAGACCGCGCGCTCGCAGTGCCACGGCGGCATGATCTGGGGGATCGGCCTGGCGCTGACCGAGGCGCTGGAGCACGATCCGCGCGACGGGCACATGGTCAACCGCGATCTCGCCGAATACCACCTTCCGGTGAACCTCGACGTGCCGCAGCTCGGGGTGCATTTCATCGAGGAGCGCGACGACTGGGCCAACCCGCTTCAGGCCAAGGGCATCGGCGAGCTGTCGATCTGCGGCTCGGGCGCGGCTGTCGTCAACGCGATCGAGAACGCCTGCGGCGTGCGGGTGCGCCGCCTGCCCGCGACGCTCGACCAGGTGATGGAGGGGCTGATCGCCCAGGGCTGAAACCCTGGGTCGGCAAGCTCGAAATCGCCCCGTTTCGACACGATGACGTGTCGGGGCGGGGGATTGGATGCCCCACCCGGAGCATATATCTGCTAGGATGATCGGAGCATCGGTCGCTTACGGGTTCAGGGAGATCTCGATGAATTGGCTGGCGCGAAGCATGGCGGTGGTGGCGGGGCTCGGGCTCTGGTCGATCCCGGCGCAGGCGCAGGACGCAGTCGAGGGCGAACGGCAGTTCGGCCGGCAATGCGTCTCCTGCCACGTGGTCCGGGCCCCGGATGGCAAGGTGCTGGCCGGGCGCAACGCGCGCACCGGTCCCAATCTGCATGGCATCGACGGCCGGGTGATCGGATCGGTCGAGGATTTCCGCTACGGCGATGCGATGGACCGGATGCGCGAGCGGGGCGTCACCTGGAACGAAGAGCGCTTCATCGCCTATGTGCAGGATCCGACCGCTTGGCTGCGCGGGGTGCTCGACGACCGCCGCGCGCGCGGCAAGATGGCCTTCAGGGTCCGTGATCCGCAGGCCGCCGCCGACATTTACGCCTATCTCGAAACGCTCGCCCCCCGGCAGCAGGCCGAAACGGGCAATTGAGCCGCGATCACAGCGCCAGGCGGTGCTCGGCGAGATAGATCGCAAGCCAGGGCGTGTAGCGTTCGGGCCGCGCCGCGACATCGGCGCGCAGCGCCGCGAAGGTCATCCAGTCGGTGCGCTGGACCTCCGCCGGGTCGGGGGCGGGGCGGGGTTCATCCTCGAGCTCGGCCACGAAGACCTCGACCACCTCGTGCTCGATCAGCTCGACCCCGACCGGGGCGCGGTATTCGATCTGCCCCAAGGGCCGCAGCGGCAGCCCCCGCAGCCCCAGCTCCTCGCCCAGCCTGCGGCTCGCGCAGTCCTGCGCGGCCTCGCCCCAGCGCGGATGGGTGCAACAGCTGTTGGTCCATAGCCCCGGCGTGTGATACTTGCCCGCCGCGCGCTGCTGGAGCAGCGTGTGCCCATTCCAGTTCACGAAGACGCTGATCGCCGGATGCCGCAGCCCGCGCCGATGCACCTCGATCTTGTCGACCGGCACCAGCCGGTCCCCCTCCCAGGCCGGGATCTCGATCTCGTCGCGCGGGTCGGCCATCCGGGGTCTCCTCTCGGGCGGGGTCGATCAGAAGGGGCCGCTCAGAAGGCCGGGGCGGTCTCGACCGGGGCGGGGCGCGTCTGCACCACCATCCGCGCGGCGGTGGCGTCGCAGGAGACGGTGACGAAATCGCCCTCGTCGCGAAAGCGCACGATGCGGCTGTCGGAGGTTTCGGCCAGCACCGCCGGCGTCTGGCCGATCCGCGCGGCGGTCTCGTCGATCCGCGAGAGACACTCGGAAAAGCCCATCGGCACCGTCTGATCCGCCGGCGGGGGCACGAGCCCGCCTTCGCAGGCTGCCAGCACCGCCAATGCCGCAAGCCCGGCAATGCCGCGCGCCTTCGATCCGATCATGCCTCGTCTCCCTCAGGTGATACCGGCGGCAGACTGCCCCGGCGCTGCCGCGAGGTCCAGACCGGTTCGCCATGTGCCGCGATCAGCGCGCCGGCAGGTCGCGCAGCAGCGCCGCGAAGCTCGATTGCACCGTGCGCTTGGTGAAGGGCTTCTTCAGGATGACCGCGCCCGGATAGGCCTCGGTGATGCCGGCCGTCTCGCCATAGCCCGTCGCCAGAAGGAACGGCACGCTGCGCGCCTGCAGCGCCTCGGCCACCGGGACGGAGGTTTCGTGGCCGAGGTTGACGTCGAGCAGGGCGATGTCGAAGGCCCCCTCCTCGATCAGCCGCAGCGCTTCGCCCACGCCGCTGGCGGTGGCGACGTCGTCGCAGCCCAGCTCGGTCAGGATGTCGGCGCCGTCCATGGCGATGATCATGTTGTCCTCGACGATCAGCGCCCGCCCGGAGAGCCGGATCGGCGTCTCCTCTGGCACGGGGTGTGCGGCGGCCCCCTGCGCGGGCGCGGGCCGCTCGGGCGCGCTCGTCACGAAGCGCGCAGGAACCTTGAACGTGGCCTCCGTCCCGGCCAGTGCGAAGCGCAGCTCCGCCTCGCCGCCCAGCTCGAAGGGGATCGCGCGCTCGATCACCGTGGTGCCGAAGCCGCGCCCCTTGGGCGCCTTCACCGCCGCACCGCCGCGCTCGCGCCATTCGATTCCGAGCGCGCCATCCTCGAGCCGCGACAGCATGACCTCCACCCGCCCATGCGGCTGCTTGAGCGCGCCGTATTTCGCGGCGTTGGTGACCATCTCGTGCAGCACCAGCGCGAGGGTCGAGAAGGCCTCGGGCGACAACAGCACATCCGCGCCGCTGATGCGCACGCGGTCGGCCCCGGTGGCGACGAAGGCGGTCGCTTCGGTCTCGATCAGCTCGCGCAGCGAGGCGGCCTGCCATTCCGCGCCGGTCAGCTGGTCATGCGCGCGCGCCAGCGCGTCGATGCGCCCGTCGAGGATGCGGCCGTAATCCTCGACCGAGGTGACGTCGGAGCCGCTTTGCGACACCAACCCGCGCACGAGGTTGAGGATGTTGCGCACCCGGTGGTTCAGCTCGGCGATCAGCAGCTCCTGACGCTCCTGCGCCCGCTTGCGCTCGGCGATGGAATCATCGGCGATCTTGAGCACCACCTCGAGCAGCGTGATGCGGATCGTCTCGGCGGCTGCGATCTCGCTGTCGGTCCATGGCGCGCTCTGGCCGCGCACCGTCTCGGTCCAGGCGGCAAAGCTCTTGCGCGGGGTGAGCCTGAGCCCGTTCGGCCCCGGCTGCGCGGGCTTGTTCGGATCGCCCGCCCAGGTCACCTCCTCGACCTGTTCGCGGCGAAACAGCACGATGTAATCGCGCGGGCCCCGGCTGATCGGCAAGGACAGCAGCCCCGCGGCGCGCTCGACGAAGCCGTCGGCCTCGGCATAGCTGTCGATCAGCCTGTCCGTGCCATGCACCCGCCCCGCCGCCACGCCGTGCAGGTGGCGCAGCAGCCCCATGAACTCCTCATAGGTGGGGGCCGAGCCCTGTGCGTGGTACCGGTCGCCGATCCAGATGGCGATGCCGTCGAAGGGGATCACCTCGCCGATCGCATCGGCGATGGTGTCGAAATTGCGCGAGATGGCGACAGGATCGGCCATCTGCTCGACCAGACCGGCATGCAGCTGGCGCGCCTGCAGGGTCTGGCGGCGCTCGGCCTCGGTCTCGACGGCGGCGATCTCGTAGGAGAACAGCTGTGTGAACAACTCCACCGCCGAACGCTTTTCGTAATCGATGTAATGCGGCCTGTTGTGGTGACAGGCGATCAGCCCCCATAGCTTCCCCTCGCACAGGATCGAGACCGACATCGAGGCGGCCACGCCCATGTTGCGCAGGTATTCGAGGTGAATGGGCGACACCGCCCGCGTCACCGAGAGCGACAGATCGAGCGGCGCGCCCTCCGGGGTCTGCGGCGGCACGATCGGCTGCGGCACCGCGTCCACGTCCATGATCAGCCGGATCGGGTTGCGCACATAGAGCTCGCGCGCCTGCCGGGGGATGTCGCTCGCCGGAAAGCGCAGATCGAGAAAGGGCGTCATGCCCGGCGTGGCGGCCTCGGCGATCACCCGGCCGCTGTCGTCGTGCTGGAACTGGTAGACCATGACCCGGTCGAAACCGGTCATCGCCCGCATGGCGCGCGCCGCCTCGCGCGCCATGGCGGGGATCTCGCGGCGTCGGCGCACCCGCGCCAGCAGCGGCTGCACAAGCGACATCTCGTCATGCATCGCCCGCTTCGACTTGGGCTCGAACTCGAACAGGTAGCCCGGCCCCGACACGTGCACCGAAAGATCGAACAGCCGCCCGTCCTCGAACAGGTCGAGCCCGTAGATCCGCGCCGCCCCGGTGTCCTGCCCCAGCATCTGGATCCGGCCGCGCAGGTAATGCACCACCTCACGCGGAAACAGCTCGGGAAAGCGCGCGCCGATCGTGCCCTCGACATCGAGCCCGAGCATCTCGCCGATATTGGCCGAGACGTGCCCGACGGTCCAATCCTCGCCCACGGCGATCAGGCAGCCATAGGGCTGCACATGGCCGAGAAACTGGATCTGCTCGCGATCGCAATTGCTGAGTTCCACCGGTTCGACGGTGGCGGTCGCGGGTTCGGGCATTCAGGCTATCCGTTCGTTTTTGGGGGCAGAGATGCTGCGCCGGGCAGCATGGCCCGCCGACAAAAAGAGTTCAAACAGCCGTTCGGCCTCGGCCAGATCGGCGTCCGCATCCGTACCATCGGCCCCGCGCGCCCCGGCCTCGTCGCAAAAGCCGCGCCACTGATCGGTGAGCGGTGGCAGCGACAGATAGGCCCCTGCCGCCAGCAGGCCAGGGTCGGTCGCGGCCTGCCACCTGCGGCGCAACAGCTGGCTGCCGAGCCGCGAGCCGAGCAGCACGTAGTCCTGCGCGTTATGGCGGTGCAGCACCAATGGCGCCAGCCGCGGCGGGGCCGGGGCCTCCAACCGGGCGAGATCCGTGTCGATCGCCGCGATCATCCGGTCGAGCAGGGGCCGGCCCGTGCGCCCGCCCGGCGCGGGACGGATCGCCGCGAAGGCGGCGCGGTGCGCCCGCAAGAACAGGGTCAGCCCGGGCCGCGTCGCCAGGTCGAGATCCGAAAAGAACCGGTCGAGCCGTTCGTGTGAGGGGGCGAGATCCGCGCGCAGGCGCTGTCGCAAGCTTCGATCCGGGGTCAATTCGGTCTGCATCCTCGTCGTTTCGGTCCCTTGTCGGGGCATGCATGCGGGCCCCGGCAGGGGGTCTTCGCATCAAAAGCGATCCGTCCGGAGCTGTCGAGGGGAAGGTGGCCCCTGCGGCATCATCGCTGTTTCCCGCCGCCCGGATCGGCCTAGCTAGGCTTACATGCTGCTCGAACTGCGCGACATCAAGAAAAGCTTCACCGGCGCCGAAGGGCCTGTGCCGGTGTTGCGCGGCGTCGACCTTGGGCTCGGCGCGGGCGAAAGCCTCGCGCTGACGGGCGAGAGCGGTTCGGGCAAATCGACGCTGCTGCATCTCATCGGCGGGCTCGATCGGCCCGATTCGGGACGGATCGAGGTCGCGGGCGAGGAGGTCACCGCGCTCGACGACCGGGGCCGGGCGGCGCTCCGGCGCGGCACGGTGGGGGTGGTGTTCCAGCAATTCAACCTGATCCCCTCGCTCGACATCGCCGCCAACATCGCCTTTCAGGCGCGGCTCGCCGGGCGGCACGACGCCGGCCTGGCGCAGGAGCTGGCCGAGCGGCTGGGGCTTGCCGCGCATCTGTCGAAATATCCCGAGCAGCTTTCGGGCGGCCAGCAACAGCGCACCGCCATCGCCCGCGCCCTTGCCGCGCGGCCGCGCCTCGTGCTTGCCGACGAGCCGACCGGCAATCTCGACGAAGCCACCGCCGAGGCGGTGCTGGGCGCGATGCTCGAGCTTGTCGCCGAGACGGGCGCGGCGCTGCTGATGGTCACCCATTCGGCCCATCACGCGGCGCGGATGGGGCGGCGGCTGCATCTACGGGCGGGGCGCATCGCGTGAACCGGACCGTGTTGCTCGCCTTGCTGTCGCATTGGCGCCGCGCGCCGCTGCAGCTTTTCACGCTGATCGCGGGCTTGGCGCTGGCCACGGGACTGTGGTCGGGGGTGCAGGCGATCAACGCCGAGGCGCGCGCGAGCTACGACGCCGCGGCCGCGACGCTGGGCGAGGGGCGCTTTGCCCGGATCGAGGCCGCCGCGGGCGGGACGATCTCGCGCGACGACTATGTCGCGCTGCGCCGGGCGGGCTGGCAGGTCAGCCCGGTGGTGCAGGGGCGGCTCGGGCCGCTGCGGCTGATCGGGATCGATCCGCTGACCGCCCCGGGCGGGATCGCGCCGGTGTCGGAAGGCGCCGATATCTCTGCCTTTCTGGGCGGCACGGGGCAGGTTTTCGGTCAAGCCGAGGCGCTGGCGCGGCTGCCCGAGATCGACGCCGTGCCGGTGGTGGCCTCCGATGTCGCACCCAACTCGGTCATCACCGACATCTCGGTGGCGCTGCGGATGCTGGACCAAGAGGGCCTCGACGCGCTGCTGGTGGACCCCGAGCAGCCACAGGGTCGCCCCGCGCTGGAGGCGGCCGCCCCCGGCCTCACCTTGCGCCCGGCGCAGGCGGGATCGGAGGTCGGGCGGCTGACCGACAGCTTCCACCTCAATCTCACGGCCTTCGGCCTTTTGTGCTTCGCCGTCGGCATCTTCATCGTGCATGGCGCGGTGGGCCTCGCCTTCGAGCAGCGCCGCCCGGTGCTGCGCACCATGCGGGCGCTGGGCGTGCCGCTGGGCCGGCTGGTGGGGCTGATGCTGGCGGAGATGGCGGCGCTGGCGCTGATCGCGGGCAGCCTCGGCGTGGGGCTGGGCTGGCTTTTGGCCTCGCAATTGCTGCCGGACGTGGCGGCGACGCTGCGCGGGCTCTACGGGGCCGAGGTGGCGGGCGGGCTGACGCTGCGCCCCTCGTGGTGGCTCTCGGGTCTCGGGCTGGCGCTGGCGGGAACGGCGCTGGCCGCCGGGGCGGCGCTATGGCGCATCGCGACCATGCCGCTGC
>NZ_JAMYXC010000015.1 GCF_024159025.1 Limimaricola litoreus | reverse complement strand
CTGCGCGCCATGGGCGGCGCGCCGGTGCTCGCCGTCACGGGGCGGCGCGCGGTGACGTTGCGCGCGCGCGCCTATGACGAGGACATCGCACGCGTGGTGCTACCTTCGGATGCCAACTCTGCCTGGGTGCGGGCGGTGGCCGACCCGGCGGGCGATCTCGACACGCCGATGAAGGGCCCGCTCCGGACGCTGCGCGAGGGATCGGCCGACACCCACCGCGCCGCGATCGCGCTGGTCAAGGCGGCGCGGCTCTTGCCCGCAGCCCTCGTTCTGCCGCTCGACGATGCCACGGGCTTCGCCGCCGCGCATGAGCTGACGCGGCTCGACCTGCCGCTGCCGCCCGCGATCACCCCCGCCTATGCCCCCGTCGCCGCAGCGCGGCTGCCGATGGAGGCCGCCGAGAAGGGCCGGCTGCACGTGTTCCGCCCCGGCGATGGCGGCGAGGAGCATTACGCGGTCGAGGTGGGCCGCCCCGCCCGCGACGGCGCGCCGCTGGTGCGGCTGCATTCGGCCTGTTTCACCGGCGACGTGCTGGGCTCGCTCAAATGCGACTGCGGCCCGCAGCTTCACGCAGCCCTCGACCAGATGGGCGAGGCGGGCGAAGGGGTGCTGCTCTACCTCAACCAGGAGGGTCGCGGCATCGGGCTGGCCAACAAGATGCGGGCCTATTCGCTGCAGGATCAGGGCTTCGACACGGTCGAGGCCAACCACCGGCTCGGCTTCGAGGATGACGAGCGCGATTTCCGCATCGGGGCTGAGATCCTCAAGCGGCTGGGCTTTTCGCGCATCCGCCTGCTGACCAACAACCCCAACAAGATCGCCCGCATGGAGGAGGCCGGGATCGCGGTCGAGGCGCGGGTGCCGCTCAAGGTGGGCGAGGGGCTGCACAACCACCACTACCTCGCCACCAAGGCGGCCAAGTCGGGGCACCTGCTGTGATCTACTCTCTTGCCGATCTCGTGCTTACCCGGCGCGGCCTGCGCATTCTGGGCCGCCATCTGCCCTGTTCGATCGGCAAGGGCGGCATCCGCGCGGACAAGCGCGAAGGAGACGGTGCCACGCCCGTGGGCGAACATCGCATCACCGGCATGCTCTACCGCCCCGACCGGCTGGCCGCGCCGCAGCCCTGGGCCGAACCGATCCGCCCGGGCGACCTGTGGTCGGATGCGAGCGGCGATCCCGCCTACAACAGCCATGTCCGCGCCCCCTACCCCGCCAGCCATGAGGTGCTGCGCCGGGCCGACCCGCTTTACGACATCGTGCTGGTGACGGATTGGAACGAGGCGGGCGAGGCAGACCGAGGTTCGGCCATCTTCCTGCACCAGCGTCGCCGCCCGGGCTTTCCGACCGAAGGCTGCGTGGCCTTCGCGCGCCCGGACCTGATCTGGCTGGCTCGCCATGTCACCCTTGGCGCGCGGCTGATCGTCCGGGGCTGATCCCCTTCATCTTTCTCCAAATACGCATGGTGCCCGGTCGAACGACCTCGCGCCGCTCGGAAACGGTGCGCCGTGCGTATTTGAAGAAAGATGAACGAGGTCGTGGCGCCCGGCAGCTCAGCCAAGCCTTTCGGGCAGGGCCTTGCCCCTGAGCGCGTCCTGAGCCGACATCGGCTTGCGGCCCTCGCGCTGGATCTCCAGAAGCTCCACCGCGCCATCGGCGCAGGCGATGGTGGCGGGGCCGATCCGCGCACCGGGCGCGCCCTCACCCGGCCCCGATGCGGCGCGCAGGATCTTCAGCCGTTCATCCTCCGCCATGCACCACGCGCCGGGAAAGGGCGACAACGCGTTGACCTGCCGCGCGACATGGGCGGCGGTGCGGGTCCAGTCGATCCGCGCCTCGGCCTTGTCGATCTTGGCGGCATAGGTCACGCCCCGCTCGGGCTGCGGCTCGGGGCGCAGCTCGTGCAGGCGGCGCAGCGTCTCGACCACGAGCCGCCCGCCCATCCGCGCCAGCTCGTCATGCAGGTCCGACGCGGTGTCGGTCGGACCGATCGGCGTCGCCTCGCGCAGGAGCACCGGGCCGGTGTCGAGCCCGGCCTCCATCTGCATGATGCAGACGCCGGTCTCGTTGTCGCCCTCCAGGATCGCGCGCTGGATCGGCGCGGCACCGCGCCAGCGCGGCAGCAGCGAGGCATGGATGTTGAGGCAGCCGTGCTTGGGCGCGTCGAGCACCGCCTGCGGCAGGATGAGACCATAGGCCACCACCACGGCGATCTCCGCTTTCAGCGCGGCGAATTCGGCCTGCGCCTCCTCGCCCTTGAGCGAGACCGGGTGGCGCACCTCGAAGCCCAGCGCCTCGGCACGGGCCTGCACGGCCGAAGGCCGGGGCTTCTTGCCCCGCCCCGCCGGGCGCGGCGGCTGGGTGTAGACGCAGGCGATCTCGTGGCCTGCGCGCACCAGCGCGTCGAGTGCGGTGACGGAGAATTCCGGCGTGCCCATGAAGGTGATGCGCATCAGGAGAGCTTCCTTGCCTTGGCGACCAGCCGGTCGCGCTTCAGCCGGCTCAGCCGGTCGAAATACATCTGCCCCTCCAGATGGTCGATCTGGTGCTGCAGCGAAGTCGCCCAGAGGCCGACGAAATCGCGCTCCTCGATCTCGCCCCTCTCGTTGAGAAACCGCGCCGTCACGGCGCGGGGCCGCGAGATGACGGCCGAGACGCCGGGCAGGTTGGGCGAGGCTTCCTCGTGCTCGCGCAGCTGCGCGCTTTCATGCAGAATCTCGGGGTTGGCCATGCGCACGGCCTGCCCGCGCCCGTCCGAGGCATCGACCACGGCGAGCCGCAGGCCCACGCCGATCTGCGGGGCTGCGAGGCCGACGCCGGGCATCGCGTCCATCGCGTCGATCATCTCGTCCCACAAGGCACGGATCTCGTCGGTGATCGCCTCGACGGGGGCGGCGGGCTTGCGCAGCGTGGCGTGCGGCCAGCGCAGGAAGGGGCGGGTCATGCGGGGTCTTCCTCTTCGTGGCGGTCGATGCACAGGATGCCGTTCAGGTGATCGAGCTCGTGCTGGATGCAGGTCGCCTCGATGCCGTCGAAGTCGGCCTCGTGTCCGAGGCCGGTCAGGTCCTGCCATGTCAGCGTGACGCGGGCGGGGCGGCGGACGCGGCAGGGCGTGTCGGGGATCGACAGGCACCCCTCCTCGCGCAGCACCGTCTCTTCGGAGGCAGAGGCGATCTCGGGGTTCACGAAGACCTTTGGCGCGGGGTCGCCCGCCTTCCATTCCACATCCGTCACGAAGAGCCGCATCGGCAGCTTCACCTGCGGCGCGGCGAGGCCGCGGCCACCCGCGGCATACATTGTCTCGATCATGTCGGCGGCGAGCTGCGACAGCGTCGCGTCGAACAGCCGGACCGGCTGCGCCGTCGCGCGCAGCACCGGCGCGGGGTGGAGGACGATGTCGAGCACGGCCATCAGCCGCGCGCCCGCTCGCGCTTGAGCTTGATCATCTTGCGGGTGATCATCTGCCGCTTCATCGGCTTAAGATAATCGATGAAGAGCCACCCATCGAGATGGTCGATCTCGTGCTGCACGCAGGTGGCCCAGAGCCCGTCGAACCGCTCGGAATGGGTCTTGCCATCGAGGCCGAGCCATTCGACCTCGACCTCGGCGGGGCGCTCGACATCGGCGAACTGCTCGGGGATCGACAGGCAGCCCTCCTCGTAGACCGAGCGGCTTTCGGATTCCCAGGTCACCTTCGGGTTCACCAGCACCATGGGCCGGGCCGCACCCTCGTCCTCCTTGGTGGCGTCCATGACGAGCAGGCGGCTGAGCTTGCCGATCTGCGGCGCGGCAAGGCCGATGCCCGGCGCGTCATACATGGTCTCGAGCATGTCGTCGGCGAGACGGCGGATCTCGTCGGTGATGGCGGGCACCGGCTCGGCCAGCGTCTTGAGCCGCGGGTCGGGGTGGATGAGGATGGGGCGCAATGTCATGGCGCCGATCTAGGGCGAAGCGGCGCGCATGGCAACACGCGGCCCCTTGCACGCCCCGCGCGGCACGTGCAGCCTCCGCCCCGCGACCAACAGGAGACCGCCATGAGCCGCGAGCCATTCCCCGCCCCCGATTTCGACGAGATCATCGACCGGCGCGGCACCAATTGCTCCAAGTGGGACAGCATGGAGAAGGTCTATGGCGTCAGCCCAGACGAGGGGATCGCCATGTGGGTCGCGGACATGGATTTCCGCCCGCCCGCCTGCGTGCAGCGCGCGGTCGAAGGCATGGCCGCGCATGGCATCTATGGCTACGCCGCCTCGGACGACGCGCAGCGCGAGGCGATCGGCTGGTGGATGGACCGCCGCCATGGCTGGCGGCCCGATGCGGGCGACATCTTCACAACACACGGCCTCGTCAACGCCACGGGGCTCTGCGTCGATGCCTGGACCGATCCGGGCGACGGCGTGGTGCTGTTCACCCCGGTCTACCACGCCTTCGCGCGGGTGATCCGCGCGGCGGGGCGCGAGGTGGTCGAATGCCCGCTGGCCTTGGATCATGGCCGCTACGTGCCCGATTTCGACGCCTGGGACGCGATGATGACGGGCCGCGAGAAGATGATGATCCTGTGCTCGCCGCAAAACCCCGGCGGCCGGGTCTGGAGCCGGGCCGAGCTCGAAGGCTGGGCCGCCTTCGCGCGGCGGCACGATCTGATCCTCGTCTCCGACGAGATCCACTGCGACCTGACCATGCCGGGGCACAGCCACACGGCGATGACCCGGATCGAGGGCGTGGCCGACCGGCTGGTGATGCTGACCGCCACGACCAAGACCTTCAACATCGCAGGCGCGCATATCGGCAATGTCATCATTTCCGACCCCGCGCTGAAGGCACGGTTTTCGGCGCGGATGCGGGCGCTGGGCCTGTCGCCCAACTCCTTCGGCCTCGCCATGGCGACGGCGGCGATGTCGCCCGAAGGCGTGGACTGGCTGGAGGCGCTGCGCGGCTATCTCGACGGCAATCGCCGCCTGTTCGAGGAGGGCGTGGCGCAGATCCCCGGCGTGTCGCCCATGACGCTCGAATCCACCTATCTCGAATGGGTGGATTTTTCGGGCACCGGCATGAGCCGCGAGGAGGTGCTGGCCCGGATCGAGGGCAACGCGAAGATCGCGGTCAACCACGGCACCAGCTTCGGGCTGGGCGGCGAGAGCTTCCAGAGGTTCAACATCGCGACGCCGCGCGCGCGGGTGAAAGAAGCCGTCTCGCGGCTGCAGGCGGCATTTTCCGACCTGCAGTAGCGCCTCAGAGGCGGGGCAGCCTGAGCGCCGGCTCGGCCTCGCCCCGCTCGAAATCGACGGGCGCGCTGTCGGCGACGCGGCTGTGACGCTTGAACTCGTAAACCCGCTCGCCCTCCTCGACCCGGGAGGTCATGACGAGGCATTGGTAGAGATGGCGCGGCCCGTCATAGAGGTCGACGAAGCCGTGCAGGATCGGCGCGTCCTTGGCGGCGAGCGCGAAGCCCGTCTCCCACATGCGCAGCACGGGGTGGACCTCCTCCCCGTCATGCACGCAAAGCCGGGCCGAGCGGCGCTGCGCGGCGCGGCGCGCGGCCTCCATGGCGTCCTGCAGGTCCTTGGTCAGATATTCGGTCATATCGCATCCCCCTGCCCCCATCCTGCGCAGGGAAATGTAAAATTCAAGCGACGTTCGCGGAAAATTCCTCTCAGACGCGCGCCTTGGGGCGCAGGACATGCGGCTGAGCCGGATCGTAGAGCGCGCTGTCGGGGAATCCCTGCTCCTCGCCCAGCGCCGGGCCGACGAGGATCAGCGCGGTGCGGGTGAGCTTGGCCGCGCGCACCTTGGCATGGATGTCCGCCAGCGTGCCGCGGATCACCTGCTGGTCGGGCCAGCTTGCGCGGTAGACCACGGCAACGGGGCAATCGGCGCCGTAAAACGGCGTCAGCCGCCGCTCGATATCGCGCAGGGCACGAATGCCGAGGTGGATGGCGAGCGTGGTGCCGGTGGCGGCGAAGTTCTCGAGCGTCTCGCCCCCGGGCATGGCGGTCGATTTCATCGACATGCGGGTAAGCACGATGGATTGCGCGAGCTCCGGGATCGTCAGCTCCTGCCCCAGCGCGGCGGCGGCGGCGGTGTAGGCGGGGACGCCGGGGATGATTTCATAGGCGATGCCGTCGGCCTTGAGCCTGCGGATCTGCTCGGCGATGGCGCCGTAGAGCGACGGGTCCCCCGAATGGACGCGCGCCACGTCCTGCCCGTGCCCATGCGCGGCGACGATCTCGGCATGGGTCTCGTCGAGCGTCATGGGTGCCGTGTCGAGAACGCGCGCGCCCGTCGGCGCGCCGGCCACGACCTCTTCAGGCACCAAAGAGCCCGCGTAGAGGCAGACCGGGCAGGCCGCGATGAGCCGCGCGGCCTTGAGCGTGAGAAGCTCCGGATCGCCCGGCCCGGCCCCGATGAAATAGACGGTCATTGGGCGCGTCTCCCGTTCATCTTTCCAAAAATACGCATGGCGGCCGGCATCATCCGCCGCGCCGCGTCTTCAGCGCGCATCGATCTTCTTGGCGTAGCCGCGTGGCGTCACCATGCGCGGCCCCTCTCCCATCTCGACCAGCTTCGACTGCGAGGAGCCGACCAGCACGACGGTCAGCATGTCGACCTCGTCGACCTCCAGCTCGTCGAGGCGGCGATAGCGGATCTCCTCCTCCGGGCGGCCCAGCGAGGAGGCGAGCAGCACCGGCGTATCCGCCGGGCGATGCCCGAGCAAGATCTCGCGCGCCTCGGCCAGAAGCGTGCGGCGACGCTTGGAGACCGGGTTGTAGAAGGCTATGACGAAATCGCCCTGCGCCGCGGCGTGCAGCCGCTTCACGATGTCTTCGCGCGGGGTGAGCAGATCCGACAATGAAATGGCGCAGAAGTCGTGGCCCAAAGGGGCCCCGGCGCGCGAGGCGGCGGCCTGCAGGGCCGAAACGCCCGGCGTGCAGGTGACCTCGATCCGGCGCGCGGCGTCCGAGACGCCGCCCTTCTCCGCCTCGCGGCCCAGGAGTTCGAAGACCAGCGCGCCCATGGCGTAGATGCCCGCGTCGCCCGAGCAGATCAGCGCCACGTCGCGGCCTTCGGCGGCGCGCTCCAGCGCGTAGCGGCAGCGGTCCTCCTCGCCGCCCAGCGGGAAATCGGCGCGCGGCTTGCCGGCGGCCAGCGGCCCGAGCAGGTCGATGTAGAGCCCGTAGCCCACCAGCTCCTCGGCATCAGCGATGAGGCGCGAGGCCTCGGGCGTGCGCCAGCCGGACTGGCCAGGGCCGATGCCTACGACCGAGAGCCTGCCCCGGCGGCGGCCACGCAGTTCGGTGATCGGCGCGGGGGCCATGGCCAGCGCGCAGGTGGCGTTGGCGGTCTTGCGCTTGGTGACGGCAAGCGTCGCCTCCGCCCCGGCTTGGGCGAGTGCCGCGCCTTCGGAGACGCCGTGGCAGCCGACCTCGGCGAAGACCACCTCCGACGGCGTGGCGAGGCGGGGCGTCTCGGCCTCCAGCTCGGCAGCGGTGAAGAGGCGCAGCGGCACGCCGATGTCACGTGAAACATTCAGAATCGCGGGCTCGTCGGCCTTGAGGTCGATCGAGGCCACGGCCTGCACGGCCTCAGGCGCAATGCCGGCCTCGGCCAGCACCTCGCAGACGAGGGAGGCGAGCTCTTCGGGCGGGCAGTTGCGGGCGCAGCCGAGGCCCAGCACGGCCCGCTGCGGCGCGAAGTGGAGGTGATCGGGGCCCAGATCGGGCTGCGGCGCCTCCGAGACGGTGATCCTCAGCGCATCGTCTTGTGGCAGATCGGCCAGCCACGGCGCCTCGCCGGTGACGGTCGCCCCGCCGCCCGAGAGCAGCGCCGCCATCGCCCCCTTGGCGTCGTCCGGGTTCACGAGGCGGTAGCCCAAGGGCGGCTCGTCGAGCGCCACGCCGAGCGAGACGTCGCCCGCGGTTGTGACGGCGGCGGTGGCGTCCAGCACTTCGGCAATGCGCTTGGCCAGACGGTTCGCGCCGCGATGGCCGCCCAAGAGCGGCACCACCACGCGCCCGTCGTCGGAGACCGAGATCACCGGCGGCTCGGCGCGCTTGTCCGACAGCATCGGCGCGACGGCGCGGATCAGGATGCCGGAGGCGCAGACCCCCACCACCGCGTGGCCGGCGGCAAAGAGATCGCGCGCGTGCTCCAACGCATCGGCGAAGAAGGCGTCGGCGGCCTCGACCCGCCCCTCGCGGCCATGCAGCGGCGCACCCAGCGCCTCGGCTAGCTTGCGGGCCACGGGCTCGCCCGAACGGGAGAGAGCGAGAACAACGGGGGTCACAGCCAAGGATCGGCTCCCTTCGTGAGAATGATCATCGAGAAATAGGGGGCGGTGTCGGGCGCTTTGGCTAATGGGCGGACGACCTCCGCCTCCAGCGTGGCGCGCTCGACATAGGTGGCCTGCGCGGTGAGACCGAGATCCTCGATCACGGTGCGCACCTTCGGGAAATGACGGCCCAGCTTCATGATCGCAACGCTTTCGGCGCCCTCGATCCGGGCGCGCAACTCGGCCTCGGGAAGCGGCCCCGGCAGCACGGTCAGCCGTTCGTTGCGCGCGGCCAGCGGGCGGCGCGCGGCGGCGGCGGCGGCAGTGAGCGAGGTGACACCGGGCACGATCTCGACCCGGTGGCGATCCGCGAGGCGGGCGAAGAGATACATGAAGGAGCCGTAGAAGAACGGGTCGCCCTCGCAGAGGCAAACCACGTCCTCTCCGGCCTCCAGGGCTTCGGCAATCTGCGCGGCGCCCGCGTCATAGGCCGCCTGCGCCGGACCGCGCTCGACCGTCATCGGCACGTCCATGACGATCTCGCGCGCATCGGGCGCGATGAGATCCGCGGCGATCGAACGCGCGAAGCTCGCGCCGCCCGCCAGCGTTGGATAGGCGACGACGCGCGCGGCCTCGATCAGCCGCGCGGCGCGCAGGGTGATCAGGTCGGGCGCGCCGGGGCCGAGGCCCACGCCGTAAAGCGTGCCGCTCATCGCTTGATCAGGCTCCACTGCATCACCGGCATCGCCGGTTTCCAGCCCGTGAGCCGCCCCACCGGGGCCGCCCGCGCGACCGAGATCCGCACCAGATCGCCGCCATGCTCGGCATGCAGCGCGATCAGCGCCGCCTCGCTTTCCAGCGTCACCGCGTTGGCGACCAGCCGTCCCAGCGGGCGCAGCGCCGCCCATGCCGCCTCGAACACCTCGCGGCTCAGCCCGCCGCCGATGAAGATCGCATCCGGCGCGGGCAGACCGCCCAGCGC
>NZ_JAMYXC010000260.1 GCF_024159025.1 Limimaricola litoreus | reverse complement strand
CAGGTTCCCGCCTTCGACGCGCTGACCTCGGCCGGGCTCGGCGCGGCGGCAGCCGTCGGCGCGGGGGCGGAGGGCTGCGACATGGCGACCTGCTGGACCACTTCGCGCGCGCGGCTGACGCGGACGTTCAGGCTGTCGTTCTCGGCATAGTCGCGCTTGACCTGAAGCTCGGTCAGGTCGTTTTCGTGCAGCAGTTCCGCAAGCGCGCGGATGAAGCTGACATCGCTGTCGTGGCTGGTCTTGTCGCTCATAGCTCTGGGCCCCTCGTGTCGCGCCCGTCCGGGCTGCAGTTCCGGGGGCTTATACGCCGGTTCGCGAGGCGAGGAAAGCAGCCCGCGACCATCGAGACGGGCGCGGGCGCCGCGTCAGCCGGGGGCGGGCGGTGCGTCGGTCTCCACGCCTATCGGGGGCGGAGCATCAAAGGGTGCGGTTTCAAATGGCGCAGGGGGCCGCGTCTTCCGGGCTTCGCTCGCATGGGCGGTGGAGACGCGCGCTTCGTCCTGCCGCGCAGCCTCGGCATTGGTCTCGGCCTCTGCCTCGGCCTCGCGCCGGGCCGCGATGGCTTCGCTGTCGGGCAGTATGGCGATTCCCCAGGGTTTGAGCGTGCCTTTGGGCGCCGGATCCGACGGCGAGGCTGGTGCGGTATCGGCAAGGCGGGCCGCCTGCACCAGCCCGAGGCCCAGCTGATCCGGCGGGCGCGGTGCAGTGGAAGAGGTGGCCCCCATGCGCGTGACAGGCGGCAGGTCAGCACGCGGCGCCGCGGCCGAACTGGGCGCGGCGCGCTCGGCGCGGTCCGGCGCGAGCGCCAGTGCCGCCGGTTGCGCGGCCGGTTTCAAGACATCCATTCGAAACTCCCGAATCACGTCCCCACCGGGAGGGATGCTCGGAAGAAAAAGCGAAGAACTCGTGAAGAGGGGCCGACCTTTCGGCCGGCCCCTCGTTGCCCCAAGGCGTTGCGCCGGGCGTATCAGCCGCGGTTCATCCGGTTCTCGATCAACTCCTCGACGACCTGCGGTTCGGCCAGGGTCGATGTGTCGCCCAGGCTGCCGTGATCGTTCTCGGCGATCTTGCGCAGGATGCGGCGCATGATCTTGCCCGAGCGGGTCTTGGGCAGGCCGGGTGCCCACTGGATGCAGTCGGGCTTGGCGATGGGTCCGATCTCCTGGCGCACCCAGGCCTCCAGCTCCTTGCGCAGATCCTCGGTCGCCTCGACCCCCTCCATCAGGGTGACATAGGCATAGATGCCCTGGCCCTTGATCTCGTGCGGATAGCCGACCACCGCGGCCTCGGAGACGGCCTTGTGGGCCACGAGTGCGCTCTCGACCTCGGCCGTGCCCATGCGGTGGCCCGAGACGTTGATCACGTCGTCGACCCGGCCGGTGATCCAGTAATAGCCGTCGGCGTCGCGGCGGCAGCCATCGCCCGAAAAGTAGTAGCCCTTGTATTGCGAGAAGTAGGTCTGCTCGAAGCGGTCGTGATCGCCCCAGATGGTGCGCATCTGCCCCGGCCAGCTGTCGGCGATGGCAAGCACGCCCTCGGCCTCGGTCTCCTCGATCACCGCGCCCGACTGCGGGTCGAGCACGACGGGCTTCACGCCGAAGACGGGCAGGGTGGCCGAGCCCGGCTTGGTCGCGATGGCGCCGGGCAGGGAGGTGATCATGTGGCCGCCGGTCTCGGTCTGCCACCAGGTGTCGACGATCGGCACGCCCCCCTTGCCGATGACGCGGTCGTACCACTCCCAGGCCTCGGGGTTGATCGGCTCGCCCACCGTGCCCAGCACCTTGAGCGAGGACAGATCTGCCCCTTCGGCCCAGTGGTCGCCCTTGCCCATCAGCGCCCGGATCGCCGTGGGCGCGGTGTAGAACTGGGTCACCTTGTGCTTTTCGCAGACCTTCCAGAAGCGCGAGGCGTCGGGCCATGTCGGCACGCCCTCGAACATCACCGTGGTCGCGCCGTTGGCCAGCGGGCCATAGACGATGTAGCTGTGCCCCGTCACCCAGCCGACATCCGCCGTGCACCAGAACACGTCGCCGTCATGGTAGTCGAAGGTGTATTGATGGGTCATCGCGGCGTAGGCGAGATAGCCGCCCGTCGTGTGCACGACCCCCTTGGGCTGTCCGGTGGAGCCGGAGGTGTAGAGGATGAACAGCGGATCCTCCGCCCCCATCTCCTCGGCCGGGCAATCGTCCGAGACGCCGTCCTCCATCTCGTGCAGCCAGTGGTCGCGGCCCTCGACCATCTCGACCGGCCCGCCCGAACGCTTGACCACGAGCATCTGCGTGCCATCGGGGCATTTCTCGAAGGCCTTGTCGGCATTGGTCTTGAGCGGGGTGTTCTTGCCGCCGCGCGGCGCCTCGTCGGCGGTGATCACCACCTTGGCGTCGCAGCCGGTGACCCGCGCCGAGAGCGCGTCGGGCGAGAAGCCCGCGAAGACGACCGAATGGATCGCGCCGATCCGGGCGCAGGCGAGCATGGCATAGGCCGCCTGCGGGATCATCGGCATGTAGATGACGACGCGGTCGCCCCTGCCGACGCCCATCTTCTTGAGCACGTTGGCCATCTTGCCCACATGGGAATGCAGCTGCCGGTAGCTGATGTGCTGCGCCTTGGCCTCGGGGTCGTCGGGCTCCCAGATGATCGCGGTCTGGTCGCCGCGCGTGGCAAGGTGCCGGTCGACGCAGTTCTGCGCGACGTTGAGCGTGCCGTCCTCGAACCATTTGATCGAGACCCGGCCAAGGGTGAAATCGGTGTCCTTCACCTTGGCATAGGGCTTGATCCAGTCGAGCCGCTGGCCCTCCTTGGCCCAGAAGCCCTCGGGGTCCTGCATCGATTGCGCATACATCCGGTCGTATCCGGCCCGGTCGATATGGGCGCGGGCGCGGGTCTCATCGTTCGGCTCGTGAAGCTGCGGTGTCATGAGCTGATCCTTCATTCTCTCTCCCTTGATGCTCAGATCGCGAGGTAGCGCTGGCGCAATGCCTCGTCCTCGAGCACCTCCTGTGCCGATCCGTCATAGACGACCGAGCCGGTGTCAAGGATCACGGCCCGGTCGGCGAGCTTGAGCGCGGCCACGGCGTTCTGCTCGACGATGATGGTGGTGATCCCCTGATCGCGGATGATGTTCAGCGTCTTGGCGATCTCCTGCACGATCACGGGGGCGAGCCCCTCGTAGGGTTCGTCCAAAAGCAGCACCTTGATGTCGCGCGCCAGCGCGCGGGCGATGGCGAGCATCTGCTGCTCGCCGCCCGAGAGCGTCACGCCTTCCTGCTTGCGGCGCTCCTTGAGGCGCGGGAACAGCCCGTAGATCCGCTCCAACGACCAGCCGATGGGCGGCGCGATCTGCGCCAGCTGCAGGTTTTCCTCGACCGTGAGGCCGGGGATGATGCGTCGGTCCTCGGGCACCAGCGCGATGCCGTTGGCCGCCGCCTCGTGCGACTTCATCTTGTGCAGCGGCTTGTGATCGAGCCAGATCTCGCCATGCCTGAGCGCCGGGTCGTCGAGCCGCGCGATGGTGCGCAAGGTCGAGGTCTTGCCCGCGCCGTTGCGGCCCAGAAGGGCGAGGATCTCGCCCTCGTGGATGTCGAAGCTGACGCCCTGTACGATGTAGCTTTCGCCGTAATAGGCCTTGATGTCCCAGACCGAGAGGAACTTGGGGTGGGTCGCGGCATTGTTCTGCCCGCGGTCGAATGTCGCCGTTTCTGCCATGTTCTCGCTCCCGCGTTCAGACCTGCGCCTCGCCCAGGTAGGCTTCGCGCACCTTGGGGTGGCCCTTGATGTTCTCGGGCGTCTCCTCGACCAGCGGCGTGCCCTGCGCCAGAACGGTGATCCGCTCGGCGAGGGAGAACACCACGTGCATGTCGTGCTCGATGATGCACATGGTGATGTCGCGCTTGGCCTTGATCTCCTTGAGAAGATCGATGGTGTTGTTGGTGTCGGCCCGCGCCATGCCCGCCGTCGGCTCGTCGAGCAGCAAAAGCTTGGGCGTCTGCACCAGGCACATCGCCATCTCGAGGCGCCGCTTGTCGCCGCGCGACAGGCTGGAGGCGATCATGTGCCGCTTTTCGAGCATGTTGACGTCCGCGAGCATCGTCTCGGCCTGCTCGCGGATGCCCGCCTCCTTGCGCACCGTCTCGTAGGCGTGCAGGCGAAAGGCGCCGTCGCGTCGCGCGAAGCAGGGGATCATCACGTTTTCCAGCACCGAGAGATCGGCGAAGATCTCGGGCGTCTGGAACACGCGGGAGATGCCCATCTGGTTGATCTCATGCGGCTTGCGTCCGAGCACCGATTGGCCGTCGAACATGACCGAGCCCGAGTCCGGGATCAGCTTGCCAACGAGGCAGTTGAGCAGCGTCGACTTGCCCGCGCCGTTGGGGCCGATGATGGCGTGGACGGTGTTCTCCTTGACCGAGAGGTTGACGTCGCCCAGCGCCTGCAGCCCGCCGAAGCGCTTGTTGACGCCCTTGACTTCGAGAATGCCCATGATGGCGCTCCTTATTCCGCGGCGGCGCGCTGGCGCGCGGCGTCGGATTCGACATGGTCGGCATTCTTGTCGCGGCGGCGGAACAGGCGGCCCGTCCGCTGCGCGCCCTCGACGAGGCCGCCGGGCAGGAAGATGACGACCAGCATGAACAACAGGCCCAGCGTCAGGTGCCAGCCCTTGCCGATGAAGGGGTGGATGACGGCGACCATGGCGTTCTCCAGCCCGTCGGGCATGAAGGCGAACCACTGGTGCAGGATGCCGTCGTTGATCTTCGAGAAGATGTTCTCGAAATACTTGATGAAGCCCGCGCCCAGCACCGGCCCGATCAGCGTGCCCGCGCCGCCGAGGATGGTCATCAGCACCACTTCGCCCGATGCCGTCCACTGCATCCGGTCGGCGCCGGCCAGCGGATCCATCGCCGCCAGAAGACCGCCGGCGAGCCCCGCATACATGCCCGAGATCACGAAGGCCGCAAGCGTGTAGGGGCGGGTGTTGAGACCGGTGTAGTTCATCCGCTGCTGGTTCGATTTCACCGCCCGCAGCATCATGCCGAAGGGCGAACGGAAGATCCGCACCGAGAGGTAGAAGGCCAGCAGCATCAGCACCGCGCAGAAGTAGTAGCCGACTGAGAAGTCCCAGGACCAGGGCCCCACGAAGAGCGTGGTGGTGTCGCGCATCTCGGCGCCGAAGAGCGAGGTGACGGGCAGGCCGCCGGTCGAGGCCCCGTCGAGGATGCGCGGATCCGAGAGGGTGAGCTGCAGGCCGGTCTCGCCATTGGTGATGGGGGTCAACACCGAATAGGCGAGGTTGTAGCTCATCTGCGCGAAGGCCAGCGTCAGGATCGAGAAGTAGATGCCCGAGCGGCGCAGGCTGACGAAGCCGATCACCAGCGCGAAGAGACCGGCCATGATGATCGACAGCACGATCGCCGGGATGACGTTCATCGACAGAAGCTTGAACATCCACACGGCCGAGTAGGAGCCGATCCCGAGGAAGGCCGCGTGGCCGAAGGAGAGGTAGCCCGTGAGCCCGAACAGGATGTTGAAGCCGATGGCGAAGATCCCGAAGATCACGAAACGCTGCATCAGGTCGGGATAGCCCGCGTTGAACTGCGCCAGCGCCGAGCCCGCGGGAAAGGGGTTGAGGATGATCGGCGCGAACAGGGTGATGAAGGCCACGGCGATCAGAAGAAGGGTGTCTTTGCGCTCAAGTCCGAGCATGGCTTATTCCTCCATCACGCCGCGCCGGCCCATGAGGCCCCGCGGACGGGTCAGCAGAATGACGATGGCGACGAGGTAGATGATGATCTGGTCGATGCCCGGCAGCAGCGATTTCACCTCGTTCATCGAGGCAAAGCTTTGCAGGATGCCTAGGAGGAACCCCGCCAGCACCGCGCCGGGCAGGCTCCCCATGCCGCCGACGACGACGACGACGAAGCTCAGCACCAGGAAATCCATGCCCATGTGATAGTTCGGGCTGAGGATCGGCGTGTACATCACGCCCGCAAGCCCCGCCACGGCGGCGGCGAGACCGAACATCAGCGTGAAGCGCTTGTCGATGTCGATGCCCAGAAGGCCCACGGTCTCGCGGTCGGCCATGCCGGCGCGGACCACCATGCCGAAGGTGGTGAACTGCAGAAAGGCGAAGACGCCCGCGATGATGATGCCCGCGAAGAAGAAATACACCAGACGCCAGTAGGGGTAGATGATCGAATAGGGATCGAAGCCGAGCCAGACGCCGATGTCGAGGCTGCCCTTGAAGGCCGAGGGCGCGGGCGTCGGAATCGGGTTGGCGCCGTAGAAATACTTGATCACCTCCTGCAGCACGATGGCGAGGCCGAAGGTCACGAGGATCTGGTCGGCATGGGGGCGCTTGTAGAAATGCTTGATCAGCCCGCGCTCCATCACGAAGCCCACCAGCACCATGACCGGGATCGCCAGCAGGATCGCCAGCGGCACGGCCCAGTCGATGATGGTGGCACCCATCTCGGGGCCGAACCAGTTCTCAACATAGGGCGTCTGGACCTTCATCGGATTGCCGAGAAAGTCGGTGCGCTCGGGGTCGATGGTGGTGACGCTGAGCGTCAGGATCTTCTGCAGGGTGACGGCGCAGAAGGCGCCGATCATGAACAGCGCGCCATGGGCGAAGTTCACCACGCCCAGCGTGCCGAAGATGAGGGTGAGGCCCAGCGCGATCAGCGCATAGGCCGATCCCTTGTCGAGCCCGTTCAGGATCTGGATGAGTATGGCGTCCATGGTCCCCGTCCATATGTGAGGATGGTCAAGCCGCCCCCGCTCGCGCGGGCCCCTGGGGTCCGCGCGTCGGGAGGGGCCGGTCGCGGGATGCGCGACCGGCTGTCTCGGGTGAGGGCGTCAGGCGCCCGGGTTGCACTCGCCCAGCGCGCCGCCGGCGAACATCGGGTGGTCCGGCGCGTAGGTGACCTGCTCGGTCGGCGTGACCTCGACGATCTCCACGAGGTGGAACTCGTCCTGCGGGTTCTCGGCGCCCTTCACCACGACCACGTCCTTGAAGCACTGGTGATCGTCGGCGCGGTACAGCGTCGGGCCGTTGCCCATGCCGTCGAACTCGAAGCCCTCGAGCGCCTCGACCACGGCGCAGGGGTTGAAGTCGCCCGCCCGCGTCACGGCATCGGCATAGAGCAGCGTCTGCACGTAGCAGGTATGCGCGGCCTGAGACGGCGGGAAGCCGTATTTCTCGCCAAAGCTCTTCACGAAGGCCTTGGTGCCCTCGTCCTCAAGCTTCCAGTCCCAGTTCTGCGAGCCGGGAATGCCGGCGATGGCCGAGCCCGCGCCGCGCGCCATCAGCTCCGAATAGAGCGGCACGACGATCTGGAAATCCTGGCCGTTGGCCTGACGCTCGCGCAGGCCGAACTGCACCGCCTGCGTCAGCGAGTTCACCATGTCCCCGCCGTAGTGGTTGAGCACCAGCACGTCGGCGCCCGAATTCAGCACCGGCGCGATGTAGGAGGAGAAATCGCCCGCGCCGAGCGGCGTGCGAACCTTTTCGGTGGTCTGCCAGCCCATCGCCTCGGTCGCCGCGGCGATCGATTCCTCCTGGGTCCAGCCCCAGGTGTAGTCGGCGGTCAGGTGGTAGGCCTTGCGATCGGTGCCGTAGAGGTTCTGCAGCACCGGCGCGAGGGCCGCGGCGGACATGTAGGCGTTGAAGAAATGCCGGAAGCCGTTGGCCTTGCGGTCCTTGCCGGTGGTGTCGTTGGAGTGGGTGAGACCGGACATAAAGATCACGCCCGCCTCCTGGCACAGGCCCTGCACGGCCACGGCGACGCCCGAGGAGGAGCCGCCCGAGATCATGATCGCGCCGTCCTTCTGGATCATCGACTGGGCGCTGGCGCGGGCGGCGTCGGACTTGGTCTGGGTGTCGCCGGTGACGAACTCGACCTTCTTGCCGAGGATGCCGGTGCCGTCGAGCGCCTTGGAGGAGAAGGTGTTGAGCATCCCCCCGTCGCCGCCGCCGTTGAGATGCTCGACCGCAAGCTCGAAGGCGCGCAGCTCGTCGGCGCCCTCGTCGGCATAGGCCCCGGTCTGCGGCACGTTGAAGCCCAGCGTCACCGAGGATCCGGTGGGATTGTTGGTGAAGGCGGATGCGCTCGAGGTGAAGATCGTCGGAAGCGCAAGACCCGCGCCGCCGATGGCCCCCGTCCTGAGCAGCCCGCGCCGCGAGAAGTTCTGTCGTCTCATGTGGTCTCCTCCCTGATGTTCCGGTCGATGCGCGCTGGACCTCCTCCGCCCGGCGCGCGTCGCCACACCTTACGGTGCAGGGGCAGTATCGGGGCAGGGAGGAAAATCGCGCAACAAGTGCTTGGAGGGACGATGGTTTTCTGTAAACTTATCGACAGGATGGATAGTAAACTTGTAAATAAATTCTCTCGCATGTGCAGAAAAGGCCGCGGGCGATGAGCCGCGCGGCGGAGGCGGCAACGGTCCTCGCAGGCTCGCGGATCCGGGCGCGTCGGCTCGATGCGGGCATGGCGCAGGGCGAGCTGGCCCGGCGCATCGGTGTCTCGCCCTCCTATCTCAACCTGATCGAGCACAACCGCCGCCGCATCGGCGGGCGGCTTCTCAACGCCATCGCCCGGGCGCTGGAGCTGGAGGTGGCGCAGCTGTCGGAGGGGGCGGACGGGGCGCTGCTCGCCCGGCTCGCGGCGGCGGGTTCGGCACAGGCGCGGCCGCTCGCGGCGCCCGAGGAGTTCGCCGGGCGCTTTCCCGACTGGGCGGCGGTGGTCGATGCGCAGGCGCGCCGGATCGAGACGCTCGAAGCGCAGGTCGCAGCGCTGGGCGACCGGCTGGCGCATGACCCCGAACTGTCGGCCTCATTGCACCAGGTGATCACCTCCGCCACTGCGATCCGCTCCACCGCCTCGATCCTCGCGGGCGGAGAGACGCTCGACCGGGACTGGCAGGCCCGGTTTCACAACAACATCCACGCCGAAAGCCTGCGCCTAGCCGACAGCAGCCGCAGGCTCGCGGGCTACCTTGAGGTACCGGGCAACGACCACGGCCCGACGGCGCTTTCGCCGCAGGAACAGGTCGAACGGTTCTTCGAGGCCGCGGACCATCACCTGCCTGCGCTCGAAGGCGAAAGCCCCGCGATGCGGCCCGAGGAGATGGCGGCGGAAGCACCGGGGCTCGATGCATCCGCGCGCGACATGCTGGTCCATCGGCTGGCGCAGTACCGCGCCGACGCGGCAGCGCTTCCCTCCGAGGCGATCGGGGCGGCCTGGGGCGAAAAGCCCGACCCGCTGGCGATCGCGGCGCGGCTCGGGCAGCCGTTGGAGCGGGTGCTGCGCCGTTTGGCGACGCTGCCCGCCGGGCTTGGCCCGCCGCGGG
>NZ_JAMYXC010000308.1 GCF_024159025.1 Limimaricola litoreus | reverse complement strand
GAGGCGGGCGCCGGGGTCTCGGGGCGTTCGGGCATGAAGATGCGCGCCTGCGGCAGGTAGCCGCGCGCCTCCAGATCCTCCGCCTCGCGGATCGCGGCCGACAGGTCACCGCGCGGCTCGGCCAGCGGCCCGCTCATGAACCGCGCCACCGCGCGCGGGCTGCCGGTCAGGACGGTGACGCCCTGCGGGATCTCCAGCGTGCCCAGCCCCTCGCCGACCCAAGGGTCGTAACGATCCGACCCGCCGGGATCGACCCCGAGCAGCAGCAGAGCCTGCCCCGGTGCCTCGGCCAATGCCCGCAGCACCCCCTCGACCGGCAGCGCCGCCGCCCCCGGCGTCAGCAGCCCCGGCCCGCTGGCCTCCGCGGTCAGGAACCAGCTGCGCGCCCCGTCGGTGGCAAAGCGGCCCGACAGCGCCACGACGAGACGCTCGCTCTCGGGAGCCCGTTCGAGCCAGTCGCGCGCCGTCTGCGCGGTGCTGTCGGCCCGCCCATTGGGCAAGGAAAAGACCGAAAATCCCAAGGTGCGCAGCGGCTCTTCGGCCTGCAGGATCTCGGTGCCGCGCGGCAATCGCCCCAGCGTCTCGTAGCGCTCGTTTCCCAAAAGCAGCGCCGCGTCCTGCGCCATGGCCGCGCCGGCCCACAGCAGGATGGCGGTGCTCGTCAGAAGCTGGCGCATGGAAATCTCCCGTGATGTCTCGGGGCCAGACTGGCCCGGTCCGGTCTCGTCTTCAAATAGCAACTGCGCGATGCGGCCCTGCCCCGGCGGCAAGCAGGCTTTCAGGCCCCGCAATGGCGAGACAGGCCGCCGGATACGAAAAAGGGAGGCGGGTTTCCCCACCTCCCTTCCTGGAATGCAACCGATCGAGGGAGATCAGTTGAAGGAATAGACGACCGACACGCCGAGGGTGTTGTCGGTGTCGTCGAAGCCGGGCTCCGGATCGGTGCGGTACTCGGTGAACAGGTTGGTGCGCAGGGCCAGCGCATCGCTCATCGAGACGGTCACGCCGAAGTCGTTGGTGACGTAGGTGTCGCGGTCCGAAGCGAGGACGTCGGTGTCGTTCGTGATGAACATGTCCTCGTTGATGCGGTTGTAGTAGTTCGACGCGATGAGTACGGCGGCTTCGTCGATCTCTTCGCCGCTGTCGGTTTCGAGATAACGGTAGCCCGGGCCCGCCTGCACGGTCCACTGGACGTCGGGCGTGTCGAACACGCGGTAGCCGACACCCACGCCGACGAAGGCGTCGGTTTCGAAGCTGTCGAACTCGTCATAGGCCAGCACGGCGGTCGCGTAGCCATAGAAGGTGTCCGAGAAGTCGCGGGTGTAGTCGTAGCCGGCGAGCAGGTTGTTGGTCAGGTCGTCGCCGTCCTCCTCGGTGTAGGCATAGCTCAGGCGCACCTCGTGGCCGTTGACGCCGTCGAAGAAGCCGAAGCGGGCGCCGAGGCCGATGTTGACGACATCGGTGTTGCCATCGGTGGCGGTGCCGCGCGCGGAGACCGAGCCGTTGAAGCCGAGCTCACGGCCTTCGTTGCCGAAAGTCGGGCTCTCGACTTCGAAATCGTCTTCGATGTCTTCATCGAGATCGTCGAGGGTGTCGTCGAGACGGTCTTCGTTACCGAAGACGCGGGCTTCGGCGGCGTCGAAGGTCTGCGCGACCGAGGCGGTGCCCATGAGGCCGAGGATGGTCGTTGCCATCAGCAGTTTGTAGGTGGCGTTCATTTCTAGTGTCCTTTTCGATTCCGGGGCCAGCCAGAGACCGGGCCCGTTGCGGGTTCCATGCTTGTCGAACGCAACTTCTGCGCTTCGGGTCCCGCGGTTCCAGCAATGCTGTCCAGCGCGGCATTTGTGCAACAGAATGAGCGGCGCGCCCTTCTCGGAAAGGGATATGAACTCCGAAGGGGGAGCGTCAAACGAAATTGACGCAAGGGAAACCATATGCCGTAAAAGCGCCACATGAATGTGTCGATTTAAACACAGTCCTAGCCCTGCCCGCTTTTTCCGGTCTTTGCGAAGAGCCTGTAATACGCCCAGTCGGGCAGGAATTGCGCCGCCCGCAGCGGCAGCGAGGCGCCATAGGGAAAATTGATCTTGAAGCGCTCGGAACTCATGTGCTCGAAAGCTTCGCGCGCCGCGCGCGCGGGCTCCATCGCGAAAGGCGCATCCGCCTGGGACCGCGCGCCCAGCCGGGACCTGATCGTTCCGGGATTGAGCAGCTGCACCTCGACGCCGGTGCCGCGCAGGTCGTGGTGCAGCGCCTCGGCCAGGTGCATCACCGCCGCCTTCGAGGCGCCGTGGCCGATCGAGCCGGGCACGGCGCGAAACCCCGTCAGCGCGCCGGTAAGCACGACATGCCCCGCCCCGCGCTCTAGAAAGCCGGGCAGCACCGCGCCGATCACCCGGGTCGCGCCGAGGTAATTGACCTGCATCATCTCCTCGATCCACTCCTGATCCCAGCCCTGCGCCCGCATCGGCCAGCGCGTCCCTGCAAGGCAGATCACCCCGTCGATCGCGCCGATGCCGCCCGCGGCCTCGCGGACCGCGGCCGGATCGGTGACATCCATCGGCAGCGCCATCGCCCGCCCCGGCAGCGCCTCGGCCAGAGTGTCGAGGCGCGGGCCCGTGCGCGCGCTAAGCACCAGTTCGGCACCGACCTTGCTCAGGCAGAAGGCCAGTTCGCGGCCCAGCCCCTCGCTCGCACCCACCAGCCAATACCGCTTGCCCTGCCAGTCCCGCATGCCCCGCTCCTTTCATATCCTGTCGTCGCGCCTGGCTTCGCTGCGCCGCCGAAGCCTCGTGCAAGACATAGGCGCGTCGCCGTCCTGCGCCAGTCGGCGGCGCGGCGCGGCGTTTCCGTTCCGCGCGCGCATCGCACAAGCCCTGTTCGCCGCCGGGCCTGTGACGGCATGCGGCGGCGCCCTAGATCTAGAGCCGAACGCAACGGAAACGGGAGCAGATCATGGGACGACTTCAGGACGGCGAATGGCAGGACGTGTGGTACGACACCAAGTCCACGGGCGGGAAGTTCGAACGCTCGACCACGGCCTTTCGCAACTGGATCACCCCCGACGGGGCGCCCGGCCCCTCCGGCGAGGGCGGCTTTGCGGCGGAGTCCGGCCGCTACCACCTTTATGTCTCCTATGCCTGCCCCTGGGCGCATCGCGCGCTGATCTTCCGCGCGCTGAAGGGGCTGGAGGAGCATATCGGCGTCAGCGTCGTCCATCCCGAGATGCTGGGCGAAGGCTGGGAGTTCCGCACCGATTTCGATGGCGCCACGGGCGATCGCCTGTTCGGCCTGCCCTACATGCGCGACATCTACACCCGCGCCGATCCCAAGATTTCGGGCCGCGTCACCGTCCCGGTGCTGTGGGACAAGGAGCGCGGCACCATCGTCTCGAACGAGAGCGCGGAGATCATCCGCATGCTCAACTCGGCCTTCGACGGCATCACCGGCAATCATGACGACTACTGGCCCGAAGAACTGCGCGACGAGATCGAGGCGGTCAACGGGCGCGTCTATCACACCGTCAACAATGGCGTGTACAAGGCGGGCTTCGCCACGACGCAAAAGGCCTATGACGAGGCGGTGGGCGATCTGTTCGACAGTCTCGACTGGCTCGAATCGCGGCTCGCCGAACAGCGCTACCTTGCGGGCGACCGCGTGACCGAGGCCGACTGGCGGCTGTTCACCACGCTGATCCGCTTCGACATGGTCTATCACGGGCACTTCAAGTGCAACCGCGCCAAGCTCATCGAATACCCCAATCTCTGGGGCTACACGCGCGAGCTCTACCAATGGCCGGGCGTGGCGCCGACCGTGCATTTCGACCATATCACCCATCACTACCACTACAGCCACGACACGATCAGCCCGCATCGCATCGTGCCGATCGGGCCGGATCTCGACCTCATGGCACCGCATGGCCGCGATCATCTCGCCACGCGCGGGGCCGGCTGAGCGCAGCGGCGACGCGACCGGTCCGCTCCCGCTTGTGGCGGGGGCGGTTTTCGGTTTGAAGCAAGGCATGAGCACGCAAGACCCCACCACCTGGATCACCATCTGCGACACCTGCAAGCGCGAGGGCTGGGACCCGGCCTCGGGCGCGACCGACGGCGAACGCCTCGCCGCGCTGATCGAGGCGGCGGCCCGTGACATGCCGGTGCGTACGCGGCGCGTGTCCTGCCTGATGGGCTGCCAGCAGGGCTGCAACGTCGCTGTGCAGGCGGCGGGCAAGCTGAACTACACGCTGGGCCGGTTCGAGGTCACGCAGGAAGCCGCGCAAGGCATCGTCGACTGGGCGGTGCTGCATGGCGAAAGCGCGAGCGGACAGGTGCCCTACCGGACATGGCCCGCCGCCGTGAAGGGGCATTTCGTGACCCGCCACCCGCCGCTGCCCGACGCCGAATGAGCGAGCAGCGCGATCACGGTGGCGGGCTCGACGCCGCCATCGCGCGCCATGGCGGCGCGCGCGAGGGCTGGCTCGATCTTTCGACCGGCATCAATCCGGTGCCCTATCCGGTGGGTGCCCTGCCCTTCGACGCCTGGACCGCGCTGCCGGACCGGGCCGCGCAGGACCGGCTGACCGCCGCCGCGCGCCGCTTCTGGCGGGTGCCCGAGGGGGCCGCGATCCTCGCCGCCCCCGGCGCCTCGGCATTGATCGCCCGGCTGCCCCGCCTTGCGCCCACCGGCGCCGTGCGCATCCCCGGGCCGACCTACAACGAGCACGAGGCCGCCTTCACGGCCGCGGGCTGGAAGATCTCCACCCGCTCGGCCAAGGCGCAGGTGGCGGTGCATCCCAACAACCCCGACGGGCGGATCTGGCAGGCCTCCGAGATCACAGCGGGCTTCGCGGTGATCGACGAGAGCTTCTGCGACATCCGCCCCGATGCCTCGCTCATGGCCCTCGCCGGTCGTCCCGGCACGGTGGTTCTGAAGAGCTTCGGCAAGTTCTGGGGCCTCGCGGGCCTGCGCCTCGGCTTCGCCATCGCCGAGCCGGCGCTGATCGAGGCCTTGGCCGAAAGCCTCGGGCCATGGCCGGTCTCCGGCCCCGCGCTCGCCATCGGCGCGCGGGCGCTGGAAGATCAGGGCTGGGCGCGGAGCACGCGCGAGCGGTTGCACGCGGATGCCGCGCGGCTCGATGCGCTGGTGACGGCCCGGGGCGCCACCCTCGCGGGCGGCACCGACCTGTTCCGCCTCTACGAGGTGGATGACGCGGGCGCCTGGCAGGAGCGGCTGGCCCGGGGCCATGTCTGGAGCCGGATCTTTCCATGGTCGGCCACACATCTGCGGCTCGGCCTGCCCGCCCCCGACCGCTGGGGGCAGATCGAGGCGGCGCTTTGAGCCTGTGGCTCGCCATCGCCATGGCGCTCGACGCGGTGTTCGGCGAACCCGAGGAAATCTGGTCCCGCGTGCCGCACCCCGCCGTGCTGATGGGCCGCGCCGTGGGCTGGTTCGACCGCGTTCTCAACACCGGTGGTGCGGCGCGCGGGCGCGGCATCCTTGCCTGCGCGGCGCTGGTCTTCGCGGCCTTCTCATTGGGCGAGGCGCTGGCGGCGATGCCCGGCCCCTTCGCCGAGATCCTTGTCGCGGCCGTCCTTCTGGCCCAGCGCAGCCTTGTCGATCATGTCCGCGCCGTGGCGCGGGGGCTGCGCCAGTCGCTGGCCGAGGGGCGCCGCGCCGTCGCCATGATCGTCGGGCGCGACACGGGCGCGATGGACGAGGTGGCGGTGGCCCGCGCCGCGATCGAGAGCGCTGCGGAGAACCTCTCGGACGGCGTCACCGCGCCGGCCTTCTGGTTCCTGATCGGCGGGCTGCCGGGGCTTCTGGTCTACAAGATCGTCAACACCGCCGATTCGATGATCGGCTACCGCACGCCGCGCCACGAAGGCTTCGGCTGGGCCTCGGCAAGGCTCGACGATCTGATGAACTGGCTCCCCGCGCGCCTCACCGCGCTGCTGATCTGGCTCGTCGCCGGCCGCCCGGGGCCGTGGCGCGAGATCGCCTCGGAGGCGCGGCTGCACCGCTCGCCCAACGCAGGCTGGCCCGAGGCGGCGATGGCCCGCGCGCTCGACGTGGCGCTGTCGGGCCCGCGCGCCTATCACGGCGAGATGCGCGATTTTCCGTGGGTGAACCCGGAGGGCTTCCGCGAGATCGGCGCGGCGGCGGTCGAGGCCGCCTGCGCGATGCTCTGGAAGGCCTGGGCAGCGGGGTTCTGCGTGGTGCTGGTTCTGGCGTGGACGTGAGTTGCCCCTGCCCTGCGCCGCTGGCAGGCTCCGCCGCGACCCGCAACGGACAGGACACTCGCCCATGCGCACCAGGACACGTCTTCTCGCCCCGCTGATTCTCGCGGCCCTTCCCGCCTTTGTGCCTGCGCTTTCGCAGGCGCAGGAGGCCACCGGCCCCAAGCCGCCCTGCGGCGGCGATTTCGGCGGCTGGATCGAGGAGGTCAAGGCCGAGGCGGCGGCGATGGGCCATGCGCCCGAGACGATCAACGCCTTCTTCTCGGGCGTGCGCAGCGATCCCGCCGTGCTCAAGGCCGACCGGGCGCAGGGCGTGTTCCAGCGCGACTTCGTCGATTTCTCGCGCCGACTGATCTCGGAAAACCGGATCGCCAATGGCCGCGCCAATGCCGAGACATACGACGCCACCTTCGACCGGATCGAGGCCGACTACGGCGTGCCGCGCGGCGTGCTGCTGGCCTTCTGGGCCTTCGAGACGGATTACGGCGCGGTGCAGGGCGATTTCAACACCGTCAATGCGCTCGCCACGCTGGCGCATGACTGCCGCCGCCCCGAGCTGTTTCGACCGCAGCTTCTCGCCGCGATCGAGCTTTATGCGCAGGGCGGCATCGACCCAGGCTCCACCACCGGTGCCTGGGCCGGCGAGATCGGGCAGGTGCAGATGCTGCCCGAGGACATTCTCGTCAACGGCGTCGATGGCGACGGCGACGGGCGGGTCGATCTCAAGGGCTCGGCACGCGATGCGCTCCTTTCGGGCGGCAAGATGCTGTCGCATCTGGGCTGGCGCGCTAACGAGCCGTGGCTGCAGGAAATCGTGGTGCCCGAGAGCATGGACTGGAGCCAGACCGGCCTCGACACGCAAAAGCCCGTTTCCGAATGGCAGGCGCTGGGCGTGACGGGCCGCTCGGGCGATCTGGGGCGCGCCGACCTGCCGGCTTCGGTGCTGCTGCCGATGGGTAAGGATGGCCCGGCCTTTCTCGCCTACCCGAACTTCCGTGTCTATTTCGAGTGGAACCAGAGCCTCGTCTACGTCACCACCGCCGCCTATTTCGCCAACAGGCTGAGCGGCGCGCCGGTCTATGACGCAGGCAACCCGGCGCCGGGGCTTTCGGGCGAAGAAATGGTGCGGCTGCAGGAAAAGCTGCAGGCGCGCGGATACGACGTGGGCGGTGCCGACGGCATATTGGGTGAGATGACCCGGCAGGCAGTGCAGGCCGAACAGCAGCGCCTTGGCCTGCCCGCCGATGCCTGGCCCACCCGCGCCCTGCTCAACGCGCTCTGACGGAAATACCCCCTCAGGGTATCTTGAAAGGAACCCCGAGGGGGTATAGCTGCTTGGGGAGCAAGACCGCAGGACGGAGGACCGGCCCCATGAAGACCGCACAGCTTTACCGCATGTCGATGCCCAAGCATCAGTGCCCCTTCGGTCAGAAATCCTTCTGGCTCCTGAAGAAGAACGGCTACGAGATCGAGGATCACGAGCTCACCACGCGCGAAGAGACCGAGGCCTTCAAGCGCGAGCACGATGTGAAGACCACGCCGCAGGCCTTCATCGACGGCAAGCGGATCGGCGGCTACGACGCACTGCGCGCGCATTTCGACATGGCGCCCGCCAAGCCCGAGGGCACGACCTACCGCCCCGTCATCGCCATCTTCGGCATGGCCTTTGCCATCGCGGTGGCGATCACATGGGTGGCGCTGGGCACGTTCTTCACCGGCCAGACCATCGGCTGGTTCATCTCGGTCGCCATGTGCCTTCTGGCGCTGCAGAAGCTTCAGGATGTCGAGGGCTTCTCCAACGGCTTTCTCAACTACGACCTGCTGGCGCAGAAATGGGTGCCCTACGCCTATATCTACCCCTGGGCCGAGGGCATCGCCGGGGTGCTGATGACGGCGCTGCTGCTGACCTGGTTCTCGGCGCCGCTCGCGCTCTTCATCGGCACGGTGGGCGCGGTCTCGGTGATCAAGGCCGTCTACATCGACAAGCGCGAGTTGAAATGCGCCTGCGTCGGTGGCGACAGCAACGTGCCCTTGGGCTTCATCTCGCTCACCGAGAACGTGATGATGGCCGGTATGGGGCTTTGGATGCTGGTGCGGCTGGCAGTCTGAGGCTTTACAATTCGCCCACCGATGCACATTATACCGGCCATACGGTAGCGATCGGTCGATGATGTCTCATCCCTGATCTGGCCCCCGCAGAGTTGCCGCTCTGCGGGGGTTTCTCTTTGCCGGGGTTACCTCCCGACCCAGAGACGGACGACGGTCACCACGAGTGTCGCCACCGCGACGACCACCATCCACTTACGGTAGCTGGCTTCGGTCAATGCATATCACCTCCCCTCGCCGCGATGTGTCGCGGCAGGGGGAAGTCTTGCCAAAACCGGCCGATTTTCTCAAGTGTTCTCTTTACGTTCCAGCATCACGAGATGCTTCGCTATGGAAATACAACGCCTTAGGCGACCATCTGCTCGGCCCGGCGCAGGTCGACCGAAACGAGCTGGCTCACACCCTGTTCGCCCATGGTGACGCCGTAGAGCCGGTCCATCCGCGCCATCGTCACCGCGTGGTGGGTGATGATGAGAAACCGCGTGTCGGTGCGGCGCGTCATCTCGTCCAGAAGATCGCAGAACCGGGTGACATTGGCATCGTCGAGCGGCGCGTCGACCTCGTCGAGCACGCAGATCGGCGCGGGGTTGGCGAGGAACACCGCGAAGATCAGCGCCAGCGCGGTCAGCGTCTGCTCGCCGCCCGACAGCAGCGACAGCACCGAGAGCTTCTTGCCCGGCGGCTGGCACAGGATCTCGAGCCCTGCTTCCAGCGGATCGTCGCTCTCGACCAGCGTGAGCCGCGCCTCGCCGCCGCCGAAGAGATGGGTGAAGAGCGTGCCGAAGTTCTCGTTGACCTGTGAGAAGGCGGCGAGCAGCCGCTCGCGCCCCTCGCGGTTGAGGCTGCCGATGCCGGTGCGCAGCGTGCGGATCGCCTCTTCGAGGTCGGCCTTCTCGGAGACCAGCCCGTCATGCTCCTCGCGGATCGCGGCGGCGTCCTCCTCGGCACGCAGGTTGACCGAGCCCAGCCCGTCGCGCTGGCGCTTGAGCTTGGCGACGCGCGCCTCGATCTCATCGGTGGGCGGCAGCGCCGGCGCCCCGATCTCCAGCGTCTCGAACAGCGCCTCGGGCGTGGTGTCGAGCATCTCCGCAATGCGCTCGGCGGCCTGCGTCACGGCGGCGCGGGCGGCTTCGGCGCGGGCCTCTGAGGCGGC
>NZ_JAMYXC010000140.1 GCF_024159025.1 Limimaricola litoreus | reverse complement strand
TATCTCGACGCGCCGATCTCGGGCGGGGCGGCCAAGGCCAGCGAAGGCCGGCTGTCGATCATGGCCTCGGGCTCGGAGGCGGCCTTTGCCGCCGCGCGCCCGGCGCTCGACGCCATGGCCGAGACGGTGCATGACCTCGGGCGCGAGGCCGGGGCGGGCTCGGCGATGAAGGCGGTGAACCAGCTTCTCGCGGGCGTGCATATCGCCGCGATGGGCGAGGCGCTGGCGCTGGCGGCGAGCCAGGGGCTCGATCTTGGCCGCGCGGTCGAGGTGATCCGCGGCTCGGCGGGCAATTCGTGGATGTTCGAGAACCGCGCGCCGCATGTGGTGGAGGCCGATTACGCGCCCCGCTCGGCGGTGACGATCTGGCCCAAGGATCTCGGCATCGTCTCGGGTATCGCGGAGGGCGCGGGGCTGTCCGTGCCGCTCACCCGCGCGGCACTAGGCCGGTTCGAGGCGGCGGTCGAGGCGGGCTGGGGCGCGCAGGACGACGCCGCCGTCACGAAGCTTTATGCGCGCGAGGCGGGGCTCGCGCTGCCGGGAGAGGCGTGATGCTGCTGGGCTGTATCGGCGATGACTTCACCGGGTCGAGCGATCTGGGCAACACGCTGACCCGGGCGGGCATGCGCACGGTGCAATATGTCGGCGTGCCCCAAGGCGCTGCCGACGAGGGCGTCGAGGCCGGGGTCGTCGCGCTCAAATCGCGCTCGGTGCCGGTGGAGGAGGCGGTGCGCCTCTCGCTCGATGCGCTCGACTGGCTGCTTGCGCAGGGCTGCGAGCAGATCCTGTTCAAATATTGCTCGACCTTCGATTCCACGCCCCAGGGCAATATCGGCCCGGTGGCCGAGGCGCTGGCCGAGCGGCTCGGCGCGGATCGGGTCATTTTCTGCCCGGCCTTTCCGGGCGCGGGGCGCAGGGTCTACCAGGGGCATCTCTTCGTCGGCGACAGGCTTCTGAGCGAGAGCGGCATGGAGAACCACCCGCTGACGCCGATGACCGACCCCGACCTGCGCCGCTGGCTGGCGCGGCAGGTGAAAGGACCGGTCGGGCATCTGCCCGCCGATGTGGTTTTCGACGGCGCGGAGGCGATCCGCACGCGGCTCGATGCCACCGACGCGCGGCTCATTGTCTGCGACGCGATCCGCGACGCGGATCTCATGGCGCTCGGGGCGGCGGCGGCGGGGCTGCGGCTCGTCACCGGTGGCTCGGGCATCGCGATGGGCCTGCCGGAGAACTTCCGCAAGGCGGGCCGCCTGTCGAAGGCGGCGGCGGGCTGGCGCGGACAGTCGGGCCGGGCGGCGGTGCTGTCGGGCTCCTGCTCGAACGCCACGCGGGCGCAGGTGGCGCGGCACGAGGGGCCGCGCCTCGAGATCACGGCAGAGGCGTTGATGGCGGGCGAGATCACGGCGCGCGAGGCGGCGGGCTGGGCCTTGGCACAAGAGGGCCTGCCGCTCGTCTATTCCTCGGCCGACCCGGAGGTGGTGCGCGCGGCGCAGGAGCGCTTTGGCCGCGAGACCGTGGCGGGGCGGGTCGAGGATTTCTTTGCCGAAACGGCGCGGGCGCTGGTCGAGGGCGGGGTGGCGCGGCTGATCACCGCCGGGGGCGAAACCTCGGGCGCGGTGGTCGAGGCGCTGGCGCGCGATACGCTCGAAATCGGGCCGGAGATCGCGCCGGGCGTGCCCTGCCTGCGGGCGGGGCCTGATCTGGTGCTGGCGCTGAAATCGGGCAATTTCGGCGGGCCGGACTTCTTTGCCGAAGCCGATGCGATGCTGGGGCAGGGGGCATGAGCGAGAGCCGGCTGCGCGAGGCGATCTGTGCCCAGGCCGCGTCGATCTTTGCGCGCGGTCTGACCGGCGGCGCCTCTGGCAACATCTCGGCGCGCTGCGAGGATGGCGGTTTGCTGGTCTCGCCCACGGGGGCGAGCTTCGGCAACCTCGACCCCGCCCGGCTGGCGCGGTTCGACGCAAAGGGCCGGCACGTGGGCGGCGACAGGCCGACCAAGGAGATGCCGCTGCACGCGGCCTTCTACGAGACGCGGGGCACGGCGGGCGCGGTGGTGCATCTGCATTCCACGCATTCCGTCGCGCTGTCGATGCTGCCCGAGACCGACCCCGAGAACATGCTGCCGCCGCTTACTGCCTATTCGATCATGCGCTTGGGCAAGGTGAAGCTGCTGCCCTATTTCCGCCCCGGCGATCCGGCCATGGGCGACGCGGTGCGAGGGCTGGCGGGGCGGCGCTCGGCGGTGGTGCTGGCCAATCACGGCCCCGTCGTGGCGGCGAAGGATCTGGAGGCGGCGGTCTATGCGATGGAGGAGCTGGAGGAGACCGCGAAGCTCGCCATGCTGCTGCGCGGGGCCAACCCGCGGATGCTGAGCGCGGCGCAGATCGAAGACGTGGTGACGAGATTCGACGTGGAGTGGGACTGATGTTTTCGGCCAATCTGGGCTTTCTGTTCACCGATCTGGCGCTGCCCGACGCGGTGCGCGCCGCGAAACGCCACGGCTTTGGCGCGGTGGAGTGCCATTTTCCCTATGCGACGCCGGTGGACGACCTGCGCGCGGCGCTCGATGAGACGGGGCTCGAGATGCTCGGGCTCAACACCGTGCCGGGCGAGGCCGCCGCGGGGGAGTTCGGGCTTTGCGCCCTGCCGGGGCGCGAGGATGCGGCGCGCGCGGCGATCGCGCAGGCGGTGGACTATGCCGCCGCGATCGGCGCGCGCAACGTGCATGTCATGGCCGGGCGCACGGATGGTGGCCAGGCGGCCGAGGCCGCGTTTCGCGCCAACCTCGCCCATGCCTGCGAGCTCGCCGCGCCCGAGGGCATCGGCATATTGATCGAGCCGATCAACCGGCGCGACGTGGCGGGCTATCACCTCGCCCATGTCGAACAGGCGGCCGAGACCTGCGCCGCGGTCGGGCATCCGGCGCTGAGGATCATGTTCGACTGCTATCACCTGCAGATCATGCAGGGCGACCTGATCCGCCGGTTCGAGACGCATCGCGGCATGGTCGGCCATGTGCAGATCGCGGGCGTGCCGGACCGGGGCGAGCCGGATGGCGGCGAGCTGCATTACCCCAACCTGATCGCGGCGATGCGCGAGATGGGCTGGGAGGCGCCGATTGGCGCGGAATACAGGCCACGCTCGGGGCGCACCGAGGAGGGGCTTTCATGGATGGACGCATTTCCGCAAGAGCGGGCAGGGGGAGCGAGATGAGCGAGATACTGGCGATCGGCAGCTATACCGAGACCGACATGGCGGGGCTGCGCGAAATGGGGGCGCGGGTGATCGCGAGCCTCGATGCGATGCGCGACCTGCCCGAGGCCGAGCGGGGCGATGTGCGCGCCGTGGCCTACAAGGGGCATCACCCCTTCGGGGCGGAGGAGATGGCGCTTCTGCCCGCGCTCGGCGTGATCGCCAATTACGGCGTGGGCTACGACGCGATCGACGTCGGCGCGGCGGATGCCGCCGGGGTGCGGGTGACCAACACGCCCGACGTGCTCAACGACGACGTGGCCGATCTCGCCGTGGCGATGCTGTTGATGCAGCAGCGGCGGATGCGGCAGGGCGATGCGCATGTGCGTTCGGGGGCCTGGGCCGGGGGCGAGAGCTTTGCGCTCAACCGCAAGGTCTCGGGGCGGCGCGCGGGCGTCATGGGGCTGGGCCGGATCGGGCGCGACATCGCCGACCGGCTGGCGGCGTTCAAGATGGAGATGCATTACCATTCGCGCTCGGAAAAGCAGACGCCGGGCTGGCGCTACCACGCCGATCCCGTCGATCTGGCGGCCTCGGTCGATTACCTCGTCGTGGCGCTGGTCGGCGGGCCGGAGACCGAGAACTACGTCTCGCGCGAGGTGATCGAGGCGCTGGGGCCGGAGGGGGTGCTGATCAACATCTCGCGCGGCTCGACGGTGGATGAGGCCGCGTTGCTGGAGGCGCTGGAGACGGGGCGGCTGGGGGGCGCGGGGCTCGACGTGTTCAACGGCGAGCCGAAGGTGGACCCGCGGTTTCATGCGCTCGACAACGTGGTGCTTCAGCCGCACCAGGGCTCGGGCACGCAGGAGACGCGCGCGGCGATGGGGCAGCTGCAGCGCGACAATGTCGCGGCCTTCCTCGCGGGCAAGGCGCTGCCGACGCCGGTGAACTGAAGCGGCGGCCCCGGCGGCGCGGCTCCTCCCGAAGCCGCGCCGCCGATCATTCGATGCCCGTCTCGTCGGTGGTCAGGTCGCGCCCGGCCTCGCGCGCCTCGAACAGCCGGGTGAGATTGGTGATCAGCGCCGCGAGATGGGCGTTGATCTCGGAGGCGACGCGGGCCGGGTCGCGCGCCTCGAGCCCCGCAACGATGTTCTCGTGCTGCGTGCGCACCCGCTCGCGGGCGCGGCGCTGCACCGCCGAGAGGTAGCGCTGCCGCCACATCCGCGCGAGATAGGCGGCGTGGGTCTCGGCCAGCGCGGGGTTGTGCGAGGCGCGGGCGATGGCGGTATGGAACGCCATGTCGATCTCGAACAGCTCGATCAGCCCTTCGCCCTCGGCGGTCTCGCTCAGCGCGAGGTGCCGCTCGGACAGCGCGCGGATCTCGGCGATCTCGGCGTCCGAGGCCTCGCGGCAGGCCAGCTCGCCCGAGAGGATCTCAAGCGCCTGCAACACCGCCACCGCGTCGCGCACCTCCTTGAGCGAGGGATCGGCCACCACCGGGCTGCGCGCGGGGCGCAGCTGCACCAGCCCTTCCTTGGCGAGGATGCGCACCGCCTCGCGCAGAGGCGTGCGGCTCACGCCGAGTTCGAGCGCGTTGTCGCGCTCCTTGATCGGGTCGCCGGGGGCGAGAGTGCCGCGCAATATGTCGCGGCGCAGCCTGAGCGCGATCTGTTCGGGCAGGGGGGAGGCGGTCATCTGGGGCCTTGTGCAAAAGGGCGGGCTTGGGAAAGAGCGGGCGCGTATATCTGGTATACCAAAAATTTCTTGTCTGTCGAGCAACCCCTCGCTAGCGTGACGTCACGGCTGGTATACCATCTTCGGGGGAAAAGAGGGGCGAGCCGCGAAACTGGCGGGGAGGACCGCCGAGGGAGGAAAGCGATGAAGACCAGTACCCTATGTCTCTCCACGGCGCTCGTGGCGGCGATGGCCTTGCCCGCCATGGCGCAGGAGACGCTTCGGATCCAGACGCATTACGCACCCGAGACGGAGTCGGGCCGGCTGGCCCAGCAATTCGCCGACGACATCGAGGTGATGTCGAACGGCGAGATCGACGTGGAGATGTTCTTCTCCTCGTCGGTGGTCAAGACCGTGGAGGCCTTCGACGCCGCCGCCAACGGCATTCTCGACTGCGACATGACCGGCGGCGCCTACCAGACCGGCAAGAACCCCGCCTTCCAGTTCGTGGGCGACATCATGGGCGGCTACGACACGCCCTGGCAGCAATATGCCTGGCTCTACAACGGCGGCTTCGAGACCGCGGACGAGCTTTACGGCGACTTCAACATGAAGCTCGTCGGCTGGTGGATCTACGGCCAGGAATCCATGTCCTCGTCGAAGCCGCTCACCGGGCCCGAGGATCTCAAGGACTGGAAATTCCGCTCGCCGCCGGGGATGGAGACCGAGATCTTCGCCAATCTCGGCGCCTCGCCCGTGGTGATGGATTTCACCGAGATCTTCACCGCGCTGGAGACGGGCATCATCGATGGCGCCGACGCGAGCGGTCTGGCCAACAACGTCGGGCTGGGGCTTTACGATCTGGTGGAGCACGCGACCTTCCCGGGCTTTCACTCCATGCCCTCGGACCATCTCGCCTGCCGTCTCGACAAGTGGGAGGGGCTGTCGGAGGCGCATCAGCGGATCATCGACACCGCGATGCAAAAGCTCGCCTTCCAGACCGCGCTCACCTTCGAGGTCGCCAACAACGAGGCGGCCGCCGAGCTGCGCGAAAAGGGCGTGAAGCTCTACGACTGGTCCGACGAGGACCGCAAGACCTTCCGCGACGCGGCGCAGGCGGCCTGGGCCGACTGGGCGACCAAGACGCCCGAGACCAAGGCGCTGGTCGACAGCCACACCGCCTTCATGACGCAGCTCGGGCTGATCTCCGAGGAGTGATCCGCGCGACGTGAAAGACCGCCAGCCCCCGGTTTCGTCCGGGGGCTGCGCGTGAGGGACGACCGACACGCCGACAGGGAGAGGGCCGTGGTCAGCAAAGCTGCGACATCATTGAGGGACATGATCTGGCCTGCGGCGTTCACCGCCTGCATGGCCTGGCTGGTCTGGTATTTTCCACGCTTCATCATCCTCGCGGGGCTGGCGAACGACAATCTGCAATCGGGCTATCTCACCGCCGGCGCGCTCGACATCGTCGTGGCGCTCGGGGCGGTGGCGGCGCTGGTCATGGGGCTGCGCACGACGCGCACCACCGCCGGAGAGGGCGTGATCGAAACGCCGGTCGACAGGCTCAGCCTGTTTCTGGGCCGGGTGACGATGCTGCTGGTGGTGGTGCTGGTGGCGGTGATGGCCTACGAGGTGATGCTGCGCTACGTCTTCGAGCGGCCGACGCTCTGGGCCAACGAGATGAGCCTGTGGATGGCGGGGTTCATCTTCCTGCTGTCGGGGCTCTACGCCATGCAGCAGCGCAGCCATATCCGCATCTATCTCCTCTACGACGTGCTGCCGCGCGGCGTGCAGCGGCTTTGCGACGTGATCTCGACCGGGCTGATCTGCCTCTTTGCGGCGGCGATGATCTGGGGCTCGTGGAACGAGGCGCGCGACAAGTTCCTGCGCTGGGAGACCTTCGGCACCGCCTTCGACCCGCCGATCCCCGCGACGCTCAAGCCGCTGATCCTCCTGGTGATGGTGCTTGTGGCGCTGCAGGCGGTGGCGAACCTCGTCGCCGACTGGCGCAAAGGCCCCGAGAGCCACGGGGTGATCGACGGAAACGAGGTCGAGGAAATGATCCAGACCGCCCGCGCACAGCATGAACAGGGAAGACACGACTGATGTTCGATATCGGAACCATTTCCACCCTGCTGCTGCTCGCCATGCTGGGGCTTCTGGCGATCGGCATGCCGCTGGGCTTTGCCTCGGCGATCCTCGCCGTCGGCGTGCTGGTGATGAAGTTCGGCCCCGACCTTCTCTTTTCCAGCTTCGGCACCGGGCCGCTCAACATCCTCGCGCAGCGGATCTACGGTCTGCTCACCGATTACGTGCTGATCTCGATCCCGCTGTTCATCTTCATGGCGAATTTGCTGGAACGCTCCGGCATCGCCGCCGAGATGTACAATTCGCTCAATGTCTGGCTCAACCGCACCCGCGGCGGCATCGCCATCGTCACCTCGATCATGGCGGTGATCATGGCCGCCATGTCCGGCATCATCGGCGGCGAGGTGGTGCTTCTGGGCCTGATCGCGCTGCCGCAGATGCTCAGGCTCGGCTATGACCGCAACCTCGCCATCGGCACGATCTGCGCCAGCGGCAGCTTGGGCACGATGATCCCGCCCTCGATCGTGCTGATCATCTATGGCCTCATCACGGAAACCTCGATCAAGGCGCTGTTCACCGCGTCCTTCCTGCCGGGTTTCATCCTCGCCTCGTTCTTCATCCTCTACATCGTGGTGCGCACCCGGCTGAACCCCGCGCTGGCACCCTTGCCCGAGCCCGAGATCGGCGAGCCGGAGCTGGCCGAGAAGCGCAAGCTCTTCGGCACCTTCCTCCTGACCATCATCGGCGGCTTCGCCACGGCGCTGTTCTTGCGCGCGCTGTTTCTGACCCTGACGGGGCAGAACACGGCGCGCGAGGGGGTCGAGGCGATCGCCTTCGGCACGCCCGCCCATGTCGCGATCTTCGGGGTGGTGGTGCTGGCGGCCCTCGGCCTGATCTTCGGCGTGATGGGGCGCGAGCGGTTCCGCACCTCCTGGTCGATGGGCAAGGGGCTGGTCGGCCCGATGGTGGTGATCGGCGTGGTGCTGGGGTCGATCTACGGCGGCATCACCGGCATCACCGAGGCCGCGGGCATGGGCGTCATCGCGGTGGGCGTGATCGCGGCGCTGCGCGGTGAGATGAGCATCAACCTGCTGTGGGAGGCGCTGAAAAGGACGCTGAAATCCACCGGCACGATCATCTGGGTGACGATCGGCGCGACGGCGCTGGCGGGGGCCTACACAATCGCAGGCGGGCCGACCTTCATCGCCTCGACCATCGTGGGAAGCGATCTTCCGACCATGGGCGTGATCCTGATCATGATGGCGATCTTTCTGGTGCTCGGCGCCTTCATGGACTGGGTCGGGATCGTGCTGCTGGTGATCCCGGTCTTCCTGCCGATCATCCTGCGCCTGCCGATCGAGGAGATCGGGCTGTTCGGCGAGCTGAACCCGTCGCATCTGTCGATCTGGTTCGGGGTGGTGTTTTGCATGAACATGCAGGTGAGCTTTCTCTCGCCCCCCTTCGGGCCTGCGGCCTTCTACCTCAAGTCGGTGGCCCCGCCCGATATCTCGCTCACCGATATCTTCCGCGGCTTTCTGCCCTTCATCGCGATCCAGCTGGTGGCGCTGTCGCTCTTGCTGATCTGGCCGCCGCTGGTCTCGGTGTTCCTGTGAGCCAGGGGACGCGACAGGGGGGAGGGCGCGGCGGCGCCCTCTCTGCCCGCCTTCGGGGCGGCGGGGCCTGATGGAGGCGGTGCGCCCGCGCGAGGACCGGACCGGCTTCGGGCTGGTGCTGATGGGCTGCGCGGTCGCCTTCTTCACCTGCATCGACACCTCGGCCAAATGGCTGATCCTCGCGGGGTTTCCGGCGCTTCAGGTGGTCTTTGCGCGCTACGCGGGGCATCTTCTCCTCTCGCTCGCGCTCTACATGCCGAGCGGCGGGCTGGCGCGGTTCCGCTCGGTGCGGCCCGGGCTGCAGTTCCTGCGCTCGGCCTTTCTTCTGGGCAGCACGTTCCTCAACTTCACGGCGCTGAATTACCTGCCCCTTACCGTCACCACCACGGTGATGTTCGCGGGCCCCATCGCGGTGACGCTGCTGTCGATCCCGCTCTTGGGCGAGAAGGTCGGCATCCGCCGCCTCGTCGCGGTGATCGTGGGCTTTTCGGGCGTGCTGGTGGTGGTGCAGCCATGGGGCGCGGCCTTCCACCCGGCGATGATCCTGTCGCTGGGCGCGCTGAGCTGTGCGGCACTTTATTTCGTGCTGACGCGCAAGCTCGCGGGGGCCGAGAGCACGGCGACGAGCCAGCTGTGGTCGAGCGGGCTGTCGACGCTGGTGATCCTGCCGCTGGCGCTGCCGGTCTGGCAATGGCCCTCGACGCTGCTGGAGGGGGTGATGCTGGTGGCGATCGGGCTCTTTGGCGGGGTGGGGCACATCCTCGCCACGGTGGCGCACCGTTTTGCCGATGCCTCGCTGCTGGCGCCGGTGGTCTATGTGCAGATCCTGTTCGCCTCTCTGGCGAGCATCCTCGTCTTCGGCACATGGCCCACGGCCTGGACGCTTCTGGGCGGGGCGATCATCATCGCGGCGGGGGCCTATATCTGGAACCGCGAGCGCCGCTAGCGCGGTCAGGAACGCGCGGTCAGGATCCCTGGCCCCAGGCGCGGATGCGGTCGGCCACGCGCGCGTCGGGCGCGCCGCCCTCCTCGCGCTCGCGCCAGCGGTCGAGCAGGGGCTGGCCCGAGTT
>NZ_JAMYXC010000021.1 GCF_024159025.1 Limimaricola litoreus | reverse complement strand
CATGACCAGGGGTTGATGCGGCGCGCGCCCCAGCCGGTCGTAGTATGGATGCGGCCGCACGGCGGACATCGCGCGCCGCAGCTGGCGCCCGAGGTCGCGCGACACCTTGCGCAGTTCGGGCGAGGGGATGCGTGCGTCCAGCTCCGCATCGAGGTCGTCCAGCGTCCCGAGATCCTCCCGGCTGGCCTGCGCACAGGCGGCCGCGGCGAAGGCGGCGGCGATCAACCCCGCCGTCTCGGCGCGGCCCACGAGGAACGCCTCCACATCGGCTATATCGTGCACGCGCCCCGCCGTCACCGCGGGCTCCAGCCCGCCTGAATGGGCGTAGCCACCCGCGGGCAGACGTCCGTCCGCCAGCAGCAACAGCGCCGCCGTTCCCCCCATCCCGTCCACGGTCAGAACAGGAAGTAGCGCTGTGCCATCGGCACCTCGGTCGCGGGCGCGTGATCCGCGCTTTCGCCGTCGATCTTCACCTCGTAGGTGTCGGGATTCACGACGATCTCCGGCAGGGCCGTGTTCTCCGGCATGTCCTCCTTGCCGCGCCCGCGGGTGTTCTCGATGGCCACGAAGCGCCGCCGCGTGGCGATCCGGTCGGGCAGCCCGTCGTCCATTGCCGCCTGCGACACGAAGGCGACCGCCGTGGCGCCCGCCGCCGGCGTGCCCACGTTGAAGCCCAGACGCTCCATCACCGGCTGAGGCGTGGGGATCGAGGCGTTGGGATCCCCGAGTGCCGCCGTCGCCACCATGCCGCCGGTGAATACCGTATGCGGGCGTACTCCGAAGAGCGCGGGCTGCCACATCACGATGTCGGCCTTCTTGCCCACCTCGATCGAGCCGATCTCGCGCTCCAGCCCGTGGGCCACGGCGGGGCAGATCGTGTACTTGGCGACGTAGCGCCGCGCGCGGTGGTTGTCGGCGCGGTCGTCCCCCGAAAGCGAGCCGCGAAGCAGCTTCATCTGGTGCGCCGTCTGCCACGTCCGCATCACCGTCTCACCAATGCGGCCCATGGCCTGCGCGTCGGACGACATGATCGAGATCGCGCCGATATCCTGCAGGATGTCCTCGGCTGCGATGGTGCCCGCGCGCACGCGGCTTTCGGCGAAGGCGAGGTCGTTGGGCACCTGCGGATTCAGGTGGTGGGCCACCATTACCATGTCGAGATGCTCGGCCACGGTGTTGCGGGTGAAGGGTCGGGTGGGATTGGTCGAGGCGGGAAGGACGTTGCGTTCGCCCGCGATGGAGATGATGTCGGGCGCGTGGCCGCCGCCGGCACCCTCTGTGTGGAAGGCGTGGAACGTGCGGCCCGCGGCGGCCTTGAGCAGGTCTTCCTTGAAGCCCCCCTCGTTGAGCGTGTCCGAGTGGATCGCCACCTGCACGCCGGAGTCCTCGGCCACCGACAGGCAGGCGTCGATCGCAGCCGGAGTCGCGCCCCAGTCCTCGTGGACCTTGAAGCCGCCGACCCCGCCGCGCAGCTGCTCCCACATCGCCTCCTTGGACATGGTATTGCCGCGCCCGAGGAAGAGGACGTTGAGGGGCCAGGGGTCCATCCCCTCCAGCATGCGCTCCATCCACCACGCGCCGGGCGTGGCCAGCGTGGCCTTTGACCCCTCGGTCGGGCCGGTGCCACCGCCCGTGACGGTGGTGACGCCCGCGGCCAGCGCGACCTGGAACATCTGCGGGCCGACGAAATGAACATGGGTGTCGATGGCGCCCGCCGTGGCGATCAGGCCATTGCCCGCCATGATCTCGGTCGAGGGGCCGATCACCAGAGCCGGATCCACACCGTCCATCGTGTCGGGGTTGCCCGACTTGCCGATGCCCACGATGCGCCCGTCGCGCACGCCGATATCGGCCTTGATGACGCCCCAATGGTCGAGGATGACCGCCCCCGTGATGACCAGGTCCGGCGTCCCCTCGGCCCGGGTATGCGCCGACTGACCCATTGACTCGCGGATCGATTTGCCGCCGCCGAAGACGGCTTCGTCGCCGCCGCCCGAGCGATCCTCCTCGACCTCGATGGTCAGGCAGGTATCGGCCAGCCTGATCCGGTCGCCCGTGGTGGGCCCGTAGGACGCGACGTATTCGCGGCGATCAATCCTTTGCATCGTCGAGCCTTCCCTTGCAGTCGCCACGCAGTCCCAGGACGATGCGCCGTCCCATGATCGGAACCAGATCCACTTCGTGGACCGCACCCGGCTCGAACCGTTCGGCCCCGCCGGACAACACGGCGAGACGCTTGCCCCAAGCCGCGTCGCGGTCGAACTCGAGCGCCGGGTTCACCTCGGCGAAATGGTAATGCGACCCGATCTGGATCGGCCTGTCCGAGGTGTTGGTGACACGGATCGTGGTCACCTCCATCCCCTCGTTGATGACGACGTCGCCGTCGCCGAACAGGATCTCGCCCGGCACGATCGGGTCGGCCGCGTGATCGAGAGGCATCTCGGACTGGCGGCGGGGCGCCTGCCGGGTGCCGCCGCCGGGGCGGCGCGGCTCGCTCGGGCTGCTCGTGCCCGAGGATCGCGTCTGCTCGGGCGCGTCCGTGCTGGTCCGGTCGTAGTCACGGCCGGGATCGTCGGTCGGGTGACTGCCGCGCGCGCCCTCGGCCCGTGCGGCGCTGTCGGCAGCGAACTGCGCAAAGGGGTTGAGGCGGCTCATCGGATCGGATCCGTCACGGTGACCAGCTTGGTGCCATCGGGAAAGGTTGCCTCGACCTGCACCTGCGCCAGCATTTCGGGCACCCCCTCCATCACATCGTCGCGGCCGAGCACGCTGCGCCCCGATTCCATCAGATCGGTCACCGTCTCGCCGTCACGCGCGCCTTCAAGCAGGTAGGAGGTCAACAGCGCGGTCGCTTCGGGCAGGTTGAGCTTCAGCCCCCGTTCGCGTCGCTCCAGCGCCAGCTTGCCGGCCGTGTAGACCATCAGCCGTTCCTGTTCGTGCATGCTCAGCAGCATAGGCCACCTCCCCCAGTGCGCACTTCCATTGGAAGGTATGGTGACGAGGCGAACGGAACTTGTCATTGTATTTTTCAGATTTCGGCTGGCGGAAATGCGCGCGTTCAGATGTCCGACCGGTTCCGCCTCGGCATCCGGGCAGGGTGCCGCCGCGCCGCCACGAAGGAAGGGACTGCAATGGCCTGCGATGGAAAATACGAGGCACCAGAGGACATCCTCGGCGATGAGGCCCTCGGGCGAGACGAGAAGACCCGCCTGCCGGAGGCATGGCGCGACGACAAGACGGCCTACCTGCGTGCGTCGGGCGAGGGGGTGGGCGACGACGTCCGCGCGGGCCCGTCGAAGCGGATCGATAAAACGCTGGCGTCGTCGCAGCCGTGACCGCCGCCGCAGGCAGCCTCGAAGACTGGCCGATGCACGCGGTCGACGAGGCGGTGCGGCTGGGCCGAATGGACCGGGACGAGGTGAGCCAGAGGATCGCTTCGTTGCCGGTCGACCGTCGTGCCGCGGTCTTCTCCCGGCTGACCCCGCGATTGCAGGTGGATCTCGCAGAGGCGATGACTCGGGACGATCTGGCGACGCTCGGCGCGGCGATGGCTCCCGACGATCTGGCGGACCTCGCGGGCCTGCTGGGCGCGGAGGCCAGAGCGATCTTCCTGGCCGATCTGGACCCCGAACTGCGTGCATGCGCCGAACGGCTGATCGCGCATGCGGCCGGCACGGCGGGCGGGATCATGACGACCGATTACGCCGCGCTCGAAGCGGATGCGACGGCGCTGGAGACTCTCGATTCCCTGCGGCGCAAAGCGCCAGAGGAGGCAGCGATGCAGCGCGTCCTCGTCCTGAATGAGGGCCGTCTCGTCGGGGCGGTCCCACTGCGCGACGTCATTCTCGCCCCCGACGACGCGCGCCTGGGCGAGCTGATGGACGCGGCGCCGATCCATGTCGGAGTGGGCGAAGACCGCGAAACGGCCGCACGGCTGGTCGCGCGCTACGACCTGCCCGTGCTGCCCGTGGTGGAAGACGATGGCCGTCTCGTCGGCGTGATCACCCACGACGACGCGGCCCGCGCCTTGGCCGCTGAAACCACCGAGGATTTCCAGAAGACTTCGACCGTCCTGCCGATCTCCGAAACGATCCGGGATGCCGGGATCGGCCTGCTCTACCGCAAGCGCGTCGTGTGGCTGGCCCTTCTGGTGTTCGGCAACCTCTTCTCGGGCGCGGGGCTGGCGTATTTCGAGGAGATGATCCTCACCTATGTCTCGCTGGTCTTCTTCCTGCCTCTGCTGATCGACAGCTCGGGCAACGCGGGCGCGCAGTCGGCCACGCTGATGGTACGGGCGATGGCGACGGGCGAGGTGGAGATATCGGACTGGACCCGCCTCCTGCTGCGGGAACTGGCCGTGGCGGCCGGGCTCGGCGTGACAATGGCGCTTGTGGTGGCACCGCTCGGCCTATGGCGCGGCGGGGGTGAGGTGGCGCTGGTCGTGGCGGCGACGATGATGGTGCTGGTGCTGCTCGGCTCGCTCGTCGGCATGTCGCTTCCGTTCCTCCTGAGCCGGTTCAAGCTCGATCCGGCGACGGCCAGCGGACCGCTGGTGACCACGATATCGGACGGCGTGGGCGTTCTGGTCTATTTCACGATCGCCACGCTGGTGCTGGGTTGAAGGCGCGGATGCAGCTCGACGACCTCGAACGGCGCAGCGAGGGTCCGAGGCCTGCCGGAAATGGGGCCTGCCGGAAATGGCCTGAACCGGAACCAGTGGAGGATACGACGGTTCGATGCGCCGAACGCCCCATCCCCCGAAAGGCCATGATATGAAGACCTCACAGCCCGAGGGACCGCGACGCCCGCCGGGCACGCTCTTCGAATACGGAACGCGCAATGCGCTGGCAGTGGGGGTCGTGGCCCTGCTGGTGCTCGGGGCATGGACCCTGTCGGATGCCCTGTTGCTGACCTTCGCCGCCCTCCTCGTGGCGATCCTGCTGCGCCGGGGTGGCGAGGCCATCGCCTGCCTGACACCCCTGCCGGCCAAGGCAGGCGTCATGGTGATCGTGGGTCTGCTGGCCGGATTGATCTATCTGTTCGTGCGCACCCTGGGTCCCCGGATCGGCCGTGAGTTCACGCGCATTCTGGACGTCTTCCCCTCGTCCTTCGAGACTGCGGAGCGATGGCTCGCCGACCGCGCCTGGGGCCGGCTGATGATCGACGCCATTCCGGTCAACCGCGAGAATGGCATCGACTTCAACATATTCGGGACCATCGGCGGCACGCTGACGACGGCGATCGGCATCGGCACCGGGATCGTCCTGCTGGTTTCGGTCTCGATCTTCTTGGCGCTCGATCCAAAGCTCTACCGCATGGGCCTCCTCCATCTCGTGGCTCCGGCACGACGCGGGCGCGCAGGTGAAGTGCTGGATGCGCTGGATCGCAACTTGTGGCGCTGGCTTCTGGGGCAGATGGTGGACATGGCCGCCGTGGCGATCCTGACGGGGGTGGGCCTATGGCTGGCGGGCGTGCCCCTGGCCATCACGCTGGGCCTGATCGCGGGGGTGACGAACTTCATCCCCTTCATAGGGCCGTTCCTTTCGGCCGTGCCCGCCGTGGCCATCGCCTTCGCCGACGACCAACAAAAGGCTTTGTGGGCCCTGGGCATCTTCGTGGCCGTCCAGCAGTTCGAGGGCAACGTCCTCATGCCCATCATCCAAAAGCGCGCCGTCGCGCTTCCGCCGGTCCTGTCGATCCTGGCCATCGTGGCGTTCGGCGCGTTGTTCGGGTTCCTGGGCATCGTGGTGGCCACGCCGTTGCTGCTGGTGGTGATCGTGCTCGTGCGGATGCTCTACGTGGAGGACGTGCTGGGGGACACCGGACTGGTCGGGTCGAGAAACGACACCGGGGCGACAGGTGATCGGACGTGACCTCGCGTTCCGGCGATACGCCGACCCAGGGCCGCGCGCCGTTCCGGCAATACTTCGGGTTCCTGCTGCGCGGCACCGGACTGCGCGCACTTCCCCTGTCGCTCGCGCTCGCGTTTCTCGCCGCGTCGCTCACGCCGTCGCTGATGCCGCGCGGGGCGGTGCTTCAGGGGGTGCTGGGCGGGATCGTCATGGGCGTCGGGTACGCCCTGGGGGTCGTGATGCTGGCCGCGTGGGCCTATCTCGGGTTACCTCATGCCGGGGCCCGGCGTCTGGCGATCCTGCGCCTTTCGGTCCTGGCGCCCGCGGCCGTCCTGCTGCTCTGGTGCCTGGCCTCCGTTGCCCGATGGCAATCTTCCGTCCGCGAGGCGGTCGGCATGACGCCGGTGGACACGACGCATGGATGGACGATCCTGGGGTTGGCGGTCCTGCTGTTCGCCACGCTCCTTGGCGTCGGCCGTGCGGTCCTGTGGGCCTTCGACGCGATCCGCCGTCGACTCTTTCCGATCATGCCCGTGCGGGTGGCGAACGTGGCGGGCGCGGTGCTGGTGGCGTTCCTCGTTTTGGTGATCACGCGCGACGGGGTCGTGGGTTTCCTTCTACGTTCCGCTGACGAGGCCTTCGCCGAAGCGGCCGCCTTCTTCGACGCGGACGTGCCGCCCCCGCCCGGGGTTCTGGCTTCCGGTTCGACCGCCTCGCTCGTGGACTGGGAGGCGATGGGCGTCGAGGGACGCGATTTCGTCATGCGCGGACCGGACCGGGACGGGATCGCCGCGTTCACCGGCCGCCCGGCCATGGCACCGATCCGCGTCTATGTCGGTCGCGAACAGGCAGAGACGCCGCAGGAGCGCGCCGCCGTGGCGCTGGCCGAACTGATCCGGGTGGGCGGGTTCGATCGTGCGACCATGGTGATCGCCATGCCCACGGGTACGGGCTGGCTTGATCCCGGCGCGACGGCCCCGCTGGAATACCTGCTAGGCGGCGATATCGCGACGGTGTCCGTCCAGTACTCCTACCTCAACTCGCCCCTGGCCTTGATCTTCGAGACCGAGAGCGGACCCGAACAATCCGTTGCCCTGATGCGCGCCGTGACGGGGTATTGGCGCGATCTCGATCCTGACACGCGCCCTCGGCTGTTCCTGCACGGCCTGTCGCTAGGCGCGTGGTCGTCGATGCAAGCGGTCGATCTCTTCGAAATGGTGAACGATCCGATCGACGGCGCCCTATGGGCCGGTCCGCCCTTCCCGTCCCGGCTATGGCAGAACGCGACCGCCCGGCGCGACCCCGGTTCCCCCTATGTGCTCCCGGTGGTCGGGGACGGTAGGCTGGTCCGGTTCGTCGATCAGCGCGAGGCGATATCCTCTGAAGGATGGGGGGCGATGCGGGTCGTGTTCCTGCAATACGCATCCGACCCCATCGTGTTTTACGAACCCGGTGCTGCGTTCCGCAAACCCGAATGGATGAAGGAGCCGCCCGGACAGGGCGTATCGCCGCTGGTGCGGTGGATCCCGGTGGTGACGATGCTTCAGCTGGCGCTCGACATGGCCATCGCGACGTCCGTGCCGGACGGGCACGGGCACAACTACATCGCCGAGGACTACATCACGGCCTGGGTGGCGGTTCTGGGCATCGAGGACTGGGAGCCCAGCGACCTCCACCGCCTGCGGGACCATTGCCGCCTTGGCCGGGGCGAGGGCTGCGGGATAGATACCCGACCCTAGCGTCGGGCAGGTATCGTGTCACCCTCGGGGTTCGGCAGGATCAGGGCGCCCGTCTTGTCGATCTGCGCGGCGGTCACGCTCGCCAGCGCCTCGATCATGCGGTGCTCCCGATTCGTCAACGTTTCGAAGCACGGCATCCGCACCGCGCCCCGGCCGTCGAGCGTAGGGCCGTGCTGTCCTATGCTCACTGTCCCGACAGCGAGTTGCATCCTGTCCGCACCCCGAGGCCGCCGTCCGGAGCTATGGCTGGAAATGGGTGATGTGGCCCAAGAAGGCGGCATATCGTGACGGGTGCTGAAGCCTGCCAGAACCTCCCGAAGGAGGGGCCTGCCACGGGATTTTTCCTCCTCCGTCGGGTCCATGCTCATTCCATATCTGGTATTACAAATTCCGGAATTGGTTTTTATCGAGAGACGTTGTCCGACCCTTGTCAAGCGGTGCCACGCTGCGTCCCGCAGTCCTTGGACCGAAGGCCCCCTTGCCCGGCGCGACCGGCCGGCTTGTACTGCGCCGCGCTTCGATGCTCTAAGAAGGGTGGCCGGTGCCGGGCCAAGCCCCGACCAGGCCGCAGGCTGAGACAGACGGACCCCGATCCCCATCCAATGACGCACCCATCCGACACCAGACGAGCCTCCTGCTGCGCGCCCTCGGCCCCCCATGGGCCCGTACCGTCTGCGATGGAGATCGCGCCATCGCCCGTGCCGCGCGCCGATGCGGGTGCGGTGAACATCCCTGGCGGCAGGGCGCTGGTCGGCACCCGCCGGCCGGTCATTCCCGATGACGGCGAGGGCCCGCTGCGGCACAAGCGCGTGGCGCCGTTCCGGATGGGGGCGGGCACCGTCACCAATGCCGAATTCGCGGTCTTCGTCGCCGAGACCGGTTTCAGGACCGAGGCCGAGCGCATCGGCTGGAGCTTCGTGTTCCACAGCCAGGTCGCCGGGCGGGTGGGAGAAACCCAAGGCGTGGCCGCGCTGGAATGGTGGCGGCGCGTCGACGGTGCCTTTTGGCGCGATATCGACGGCGCGGGCGAGGATGCGGCGCGCGCCCGCCCCGATCACCCGGTGGTGCATGTCTCCTGGAACGACGCCCAGGCCTATGCCCGCTGGGCCGGGGGGCGGCTGCCCTCAGAGGCGGAATGGGAACATGCTGCCCGCGGCGGGCTGGGCGACGTGCGCTTTCCCTGGGGCGAGGCGGAGCCCGACGACGACGCGCATTTCCCCTGCAACATCTGGCAGGGCCGGTTCCCGCACGACAACCTCGGCCTCGACGGGCACCTGTTCGCCGCCCCGGCGAGATCCTATGCGCCCAACGGCTACGGGCTCTACAACATGGTAGGCAATGTCTGGGAGTGGACAGCCGAGCCCTTCGCGGTGCGGTCGCTGCGGCGGACGGCGCGCGCGCATCAGCTGTCGCGCCGGGGCGAGCGCCTCCTCAAGGGCGGCTCGCATCTGTGCCACAAGAGCTACTGCTTCCGCTACCGCATCGCCGCGCGCAGCGGCAACACGCCGGACTCCACCACCACGCATCAGGGCTTCCGCGTGGTCTGGGACACCTGATCCGGCCGCGGCCGCGCCACGCCGTATGTTTCGCCCTGTAGGGTCGCGCAGGGGCGGGTCCTCAAGGCGATGGCGCATCGGACCCCCTCGGCCAGCCTTGCATTCAGCGCAATCCGGCCAGACCCAACTGTCGGCTGTCTACTTCCGCGTCAGGGTGCATGTCTTGGGGCGAGACCGGCAGGCATCAGACGGAAAGCTCTTTACATGGCCCAGACCCCGAACCTGGTCACCGGACCTTCGCTGGCCCGCACCCTTTCCGCGCCCTTCGCCGCCATCGGCCGTTTCCGCACGGCGATCGCCGAAGCCCGCCCGCTCGTGCAGCAGTTCAGCCGCTTCAACGAGATGAGCGACGAGGATCTCGCCGCGCTCGGTACAACCCGTGGCGAGATGGTCCAGAAGATCGTCGGCCGTCAGGGGCTCTGTTGCACGGAATACCTGAAGGCTGAGTTTCCCCTTACCCCGAGCGGCTTAGACGACGGGTTCTGTGACGGGAATGCCGAGTGCGGTGAAGCGGTTTAAGATCGCGATGCGGACCTGAAGCTCGGCGGTCTGGCGATCGAAGTCTC
>NZ_JAMYXC010000147.1 GCF_024159025.1 Limimaricola litoreus | reverse complement strand
GGCCGAGGCGGCGCTGGACCAGCGGCGCATGCCCGAGCTGGCCGATACGGCGGCGCTGCGCGCCGAGCTGGCCGCGCTTCTGGGCGAGGGCGCGTGATGGAGACCCGCGAGGAGACCACGCCGGAGGGTGTCGCGGCGCGGCGCGCGGCAGAGGCGCTGATCGTCGATGTCGAGGGGTTCGAGGGGCCGCTCGACCTGCTTTTGGTGCTGTCGCGCAGCCAGAAGGTCGATCTGCGGCAGGTCTCGATCTTGGCGCTGGCCGAGCAGTATCTCGTCTTCGTCGAGCAGGCCCGCGTGCTCCGGATCGAGCTGGCGGCCGATTATCTCGTCATGGCGGCCTGGCTCGCCTTTCTCAAATCGCGCCTGCTCCTGCCGCCCGATCCGCAGGGCGAGGAGCCCTCGGGCGAGGATCTCGCCGCCCATCTGGCGTTCCAGCTGGAGCGCTTGCAAGCGATGCGCGAGGCGGCTCAGACGCTGATGGCCCGGCCCCGGCTGGGGCGCGACGTGTTTGCGCGCGGCGCGGCGGAGGCGGTGACGGTGCATCGCTCTGCGGTGCATCACGCGAGCCTGCTGGACCTGATGCAGGCCTATGCGCGGGTGAAGACCCGCGACGAGTTCCGCCCCTTCGTGATGGACCGCCGTGACCTGATGACCATGGAGCAGGCGCTCGACCGGCTGCGCGCCATGGTGGGCGAGGCGGCCGATTGGGCCGATATCTCGGCCTATTTCCCCGAAGACTGGCAGGAGGCCCCGCGCCGCCGCCGCTCGGCCACGGCGGCGACCTTCGCGGCCTCGCTGGAGCTGGCCAAGGAGGGCCGGATCGAGATCCGCCAGGGCGAGAGCTTCGCACCGATCCAGATCCGCCGGAAGGACCGCGCATGACCCAAAGCCCCGCTCCCGCCCAGTTCGACGCGCCGCCGCAGGCCGAGGTCGCCCGCATGATCGAGGCGATGCTGTTTGCCAGCGCCGAGCCGCTCTCCACCGCCGAGATGACCAAGCGGCTGCCCGAGGGGGCCGAACTTGGGGCCGCGCTCGAGGATCTGCGCGCGCGCTACGAGGGCCGCGGCGTCGAGCTGCGCCGCGTGGGCGAGGCCTGGGCCTTTCGCACCGCGCCCGATCTGGGCCACCTGCTCGAACGCCACACCGTCGAGACCCGCAAGCTCAGCCGCGCCGCGACCGAGACGCTGGCGATCATCGCCTATCACCAGCCCGCCACCCGGGCCGAGATCGAGGAGATCCGCGGCGTCTCGGTGAGCCGTGGCACGATCGACCAGCTGATCGAGATGGGCTGGGTGCGGCTGGGACGGCGCAAGATGACGCCGGGCCGGCCTGTGACCTTCGTCGTCACCGAGGGCTTTCTCGATCATTTCGGCCTGTCGAGCCCGCGCGATCTGCCGGGGCTGCGCGAACTGCGCGCGGCCGGGCTGCTCGACAACCGCCCGCCGCCGGGCGCCGAAGGGTCCGAAGCAGCGCAGCCCGACCAGGACAGCCTGTTCGGAAGCTGACGGGCAAGCCGGCATCAACAATCCCTTAAGTGGTTTGGTCCATCTTGTCCCAATCCGGCTGACGTTGCGCCCTGCAGCGTGTCGGCGACAGGTTCGGGACAACATCATGCCGCTCGACAGCGCTCGTCAATTCTCGGCACGCAACTTCGGCGAGGTGCGCGACGCGATCAGAATCATCCGGTGGATCGACGGGTTTCGCAACTGGCTGTCGCTCACGGCGGGAACGCTGTGCGTGCTGGCCGTCGCAGGCTATGTCTTCGACCTGCGCGCCCTCTACCTCCCCGTGGCGGAGGGCGGCGGCACGCATCCGCTGACGGCTCTAGCGGCGCTCGCGCTGGCGCTGGCGCGGATGGGGCGGGGCGGAATGGCCGAACGCACGCTGGCCGGGTCGGTGCTTTTCCTGCTCGCGCTGCGCGGGGTGGAGCTCTTTTGGCCCGCGACGCCGCTGCCGATCGGCCAATGGCTCGGCGCGCTGGCGCTCAGCCCGACCACCCATCCCGACACCATGACCGGGCTGAACTCGCTGATCGCGCTCGCCGCCATCGCCGCCGCGCTGCTGGTCGAGCGGCGTTCGGTCCTCGGCATGGCCGCGCTCGCCGCGGCGGCGGGGGTGTGCAGCGTGGTGATCGTCGCCTACAGCTACGCGCTGCAGCCCAATGCCGGCGGCATGTCGCCCGTCACCACGCTGATCACCCTGCTGCTCGTGCTCGCCACGGTGGGGCGGCACATGAACCCGCTGGCGCTGCGCCTGCTCATGGCCGAAAGCTCGGTCTCGCGCATGTTGCGACGCCAGCTGGGGCTGGCGCTCGGCGGGTTCTGGATCGGCGGGCTGCTCCTGCTGCAGCTGCAACCCGGCCAATGGACCACCGTGGCGCCTCTGTTCACCACCGTGATGCTGGTCCTCGCCGTGGCGGGGCTGATGTCGACCGTGGCCATGCTGGCGGGGACCGAGAACGCGAGGCAGCTTCAGCAGGCCGCGCTCGAGCGGCTCTCGGTCACCGACGCGCTGACCGGGCTGGCCAACCGGCGCGCCTGCGACGTCTTTGCCAAACGCGTCGTCGCCGCCGCCGAGCGCGAGGGCACCGGGCTCGCCGTGGTGCTGATCGACATCGACAAGTTCAAGACGGTGAACGACCGCTTCGGCCATGCCGCGGGCGACCGGCTGCTCAGCGAGGTCGGCCATCTGCTGCCGCGCTGGCTGCGCCGCTCGGACCTTGCCGCGCGTTGGGGCGGCGAGGAATTTTTGCTGATTCTCGGCTCCACGCGGCTCACCGGGGCGATCGCCCTGGCCGAGCGGGTGCGCGGCTGCTTCGAGGAGCGGCTGTCGCTGCCCGACGGCTCGGCGCCGGTCACGGCCTCGATCGGCTGCGCCGAGCTTCTGCCGGGCGAAACCTCGATCGATGCGGCGATCTCGCGCGCCGATGCGGCGCTCTATCGGGCCAAGGCTGCGGGGCGCAACCGGGTCGAGCCCTGCCTGCCGGCCCCGTCACCCGCGCAAGCCGCCACGTGCAAGGCGGGCAAGGCGCGGCGCGCGGCGGATGTGGAGGGGTGACCCGGCTCAGCCGGTGCGGAACTGCTTGGAAAGCTTGAGCCCCTGGCCCTGGTAGTTCGACGCGATGCCCGCGCCGTAGAGGCGATCGGGAATCTCGGCCATCCGCTCATAGACCAGCCGCCCCACGACCTGCCCGTGTTCGAGCACGAAGGGCGCCTCGTGGCAGCGCACCTCGAGCACGCCGCGCGCGCCCTTGCCCTGCGCCTCGGCATGACCGAAGCCGGGATCGAAGAAACCGGCGTAATGCACGCGGAATTCCCCCGCCATGGCAAGATAGGGGGCCATCTCGGCGGCATAGGCGGGCGGGATGGTCACCGATTCGCGGCTGACCAGGATATAGAAGGCGCCGGGATCGAGGATGATCCGGCCCTGCGCGGCGGGGACCACCTCCCAGAACTCGGAGGCGTCGTAATGGCCGATGCGATCGAGGTCGACGACGCCGGTGTGCGGCTTGGCCCGGTAGCCCGCGCAGGCGGCCAGTTCGGGCGAGAGATCAACCGAAAAGCCCAGACCGTCGGAGATTAGCGCCGGGCCGTCCACCAGCGGCTCGCGCGCGTGCAGCTCGGCCAGCTGCGCATCGTCGAGCAGGGCCTGGCCCGCGCGAAACCGCACCTGGTTGAGCCGCATGCCGGGCCGCACCAGCACCGAGAAGCTGCGCGGGCAGATCTCGGCATAGAGCGGGCCGTCATGGCCCGGCGGGATGCGATCGAACTCGGTGCCTCCGTCGGTGATGAGACGGGTCAGCAGGTCGAGCCGCCCGGTCGAGCTCTTGGCATTGGCGACGGCCTGGATGCCCTCGGGCAGGGCCAGCCGCTCCATCAGCGGCACGAGGTAGACGCAGCCCTTTTCCAGCACGGCGCCCCCGTCGAGATCGATGCGGTGCATCTCGAATTCGGAGATCCGGTCGGCCACGCGGCGGCCTTCGCCGGCAAGAAACGAGGCCCTGACCCGGTAGGCCACGCGGCCGAGCCGCAAATCGAGGCTGGCGGGCTGGATCTGGGCGGGATCGATCGGGGTCGCCGCCGATATGGCACCGGCCTCTATCATCTGGGCGATCCCCTGGCGGGGCAGAACTCCGGTCACGGCGGCTCCTCTAGACATGACGACGCCCGCCGCTTTGAGGCGGCGGGCGGTCATAAATGGTCGGGCTAGCAGGACTCGAACCTGCGACCTTCCGTCCCCCAGACGGACGCGCTACCAGGCTGCGCTATAGCCCGACTGAGGCTGCTAATGCCTTATGTGGCGGGCGGGGGCAAGCCGATTTCAGCAAAAAAGATGAGGTTTTCAGCCGCGATCCCGGCGCGCGGCGATCATCCGGGCGCGCAGCGCCGAAAGCCGCTCCAGCAGCGGGGCGATCCGGTCCGCGCGCGCCGCGAGGGTCGCGCGATCGGCGGAGAGAATGGCCGAGATCGGCGAGATTTCGGTGTCTTGCACCGGCGGCGCGGCAGGGGCCGTCACGGGCTCGCGCTCCATCACCAGTACTGCATCCTCGACCTCCGCCCTGTCGGAGACGAGCCGGGGCCGGGGCGGCGTGGCGGGGGCGGGCGGCAGCCCGTGGTCGGCGACATGGCGCACGCCCTTTTCGCGCAAGAGCTTCTGCACGCCCTTGATGGTCATGCCCTGGTCGTGCAGCAGCGCCTTGATGCCGCACAAGAGCGCCAGATCCTCGGGGCGGTAATAGCGCCGCCCGCCGGCCCGCTTGACCGGGCGCACCTGCGCGAACTTGCTCTCCCAGAAACGCAGCACATGCGCGGGCGTGTCGAGCGCGTCGGAAACCTCACCGATGGTGCGGAAGGCATGGGCCGATTTTGCCATTTATACCGCCTCAGCCCTTGTTGCCCGAGGCGACCTTGTCCTTCATCAGATGCGAGGAGCGGAAGGTGAGCACCCGGCGGGGGTGAATCGGCACCTCCTCGCCGGTCTTTGGGTTGCGGCCGATGCGCGCGGCCTTGTCGCGCACCGAAAACGTGCCAAAGGAGCTGATCTTCACCTGCTCGCCTGCGACCAGCGCGTCGGAAATATGGCCGAGTACCGATTCGACCAGCTCGGCGCTGTCGTTGCGCGACAGCCCGACCTCCTCGTGAACGGCCTCGGCGAGATCCATTCGCGTCAATGTCTTGTCCGCCATCTTGATCTCCCTGCTCTGCCGCAACCTTAAGGGCAGGGGCAATTTCAAGTCAATCTCAAGTGGATAAATGGCACAGTTGCAGCGACGTCACGCCGATCACCAGCGCAGCACCACCGAGCCCCAGGCCAGCCCGCCGCCGATCGCCTCGGTGACCACCAGATCGCCCTTCTTGATCTGACCACGTGCCCGGCCGACCGAAAGCGCAAGCGGGATCGAGGCGGCGGAGGTGTTGCCGTGGTCCTGAACCGTGACCACCACCTTGTCCATCGAAAGCCCGAGCTTCTTGGCCGTGGCCTGGATGATGCGGATATTGGCCTGGTGCGGGACGACCCAGTCGATGTCCTCGGCCCCGAGACCGGCCTTTTCGAGCGACAGATGCGCGGTCTGCGCCAGCTTCTCGACCGCGTGGCGGAACACCTCGCGCCCCTCCATCTTCAGATGCCCGGTGGTGCCGGTCGAGACGCCGCCGTCGACATGCAGGATGTCCTTGTGCCGCCCGTCCGAGTTGAGATCGGCCGCGAGGATGCCGCGGTCGGCCGTGCTGCCATCGCCTTCGCCGGCCTCAAGGAGCACCGCGCCCGCGCCGTCGCCGAAGAGCACGCAGGTGGCGCGGTCGGTCCAGTCGATGATGCGGCTGAAGGTCTCGGCCCCGATCACCAGCACGCGCCGGGCCTGGCCGGTCAGGATCATCGCATTGGCGGTGGTCAGCGCATAGACATAGCCTGCGCAGACCGCCTGGACGTCGAAGGCGAAGCCGCGGGTCATGCCAAGCTCGCGCTGCACCATGGTGGCGGCGGAGGGAAAGGTGAAGTCGGGCGTGGAGGTGGCGAGGATGATCGCATCGACGTCATCCACCTCGACCCCGGCATCGGCGAGTGCGGCGCGCGCGGCGCGGGTGGCGAGGTCGGAGGTGGTCTGCCCCTCGGCGACGATGTGGCGCCGTTCGATGCCTGAGCGCGAGCGGATCCATTCGTCGGAGGTGTCGACCAGCTGTTCGAACTCGGCGTTTTCCATCACCCGTTCGGGGAGGTAGTGCCCGGTTCCCCTGACGACGGCGCGAATGGTCATGCCTTGATCTCCTTGGGTGCGTCTTGGTGCAGGGCCGAAGCGCCGGCGATGCGGTTGGCCAGCCTTTCGGAAAAATCGGAGCGCGCGAGGCGCGCGGCGAGGCTCAGCGCGGCACAGACCCCGGTGGCATCGGCCGAGCCATGGCTCTTGACCACCAGGCCGTTCAGCCCGAGGAACACCCCGCCATTGACCTGGCGCGGGTCGATCCGGGTCTTGAGCCGGCCCATCGCGCCGCGCGACAGCAGCGCCGCGATCTTGGAGATGGCCGAGGACAGGAAGGCCTCGCGCAGAAGCCCCGAGATCAGCGTCGCGGTGCCTTCGCCGGTCTTGAGCGCGACATTGCCGGTGAAGCCGTCGGTGACGATCACGTCGACCCGGTCGGAGGGGATGTCGCCGCCCTCGACGAAGCCGATATAGTCGAAATCGCCCTTGTCGGCGGCGGCCGCGATCATCTCGGAGGCGACCTTGAGCTCGGCCCGGCCCTTGTGCTCCTCGGTGCCGACATTGAGCAGGCCGACGCGCGGTCGCGCCAGCCCCAGCCCGTTGCGCGCATAGGAGGCGCCCATCAGCGCATAGGCCAGGAGGTCGTCCTGATCGGCGCGGATGTCGGCGCCGACGTCGAGCATGACGTTGAACCCCTGGGCATTGCGCGAGGGCCACAGGCAGGCGATGGCGGGGCGGTTGACGCCCTCGGCCTTGCGCAGCCGGATCATCGAGACGGCCATCAGCGCGCCGGTGTTGCCGCAGCTGACGCAGACCTCGGCGCGGCGGTCGCGCAGCGCCTCGACGGAGGACCACATCGAGGTGGCCTTGCCGTTGCGCATCACGTTGCTGGGCTTGTCGGTCATGGCGACCACGTCCGTGGCATGGACGATCTCGACCCGGGCGGCGATCTCCGCATCGGTGAAGAGCGGCGCGAGGATCTCGCGCTGGCCGTGCAGGAGGACCTGCGCGGCGGGATCGGAGGAAAGGAACTTGCTCACGCCCGCGGCCACGACGGCCGGGCCCTGGTCGCCGCCCATGGCGTCGACGGAAAGCGTGATGGATCGGTCTTGGGACATGCCCGTCATCGCGGCCCCGATACTCTGGGCGCGGTCGGTGTCGGCGCGCGCCGGTCTCGCTGCGGCAGACTTCCGGGCCAAGCGCCCCGAGGGGCGGCGCGGTCCGGGCCGAGGCCCGTCCCGCGCCATGGCCCGGCGACGGGCTTACGCCGCGTCGTCGTCCAGCTCGGTCTCGGCGGCCTGCGCGATCACTTCGCGATCGGCATAGCTGCCGCAGGACGGGCAGACGTGGTGGGGGCGCTTGAGCTCCCCGCAGTTGGTGCACTCATTGGGGTTCGCGCCGGTCAGGCCGTCGTGGGCCCGACGCTGGTTGCGGCGCGACTTGGAAATCTTGTTCTGCGGAACGGCCATGTCACAACCTCGAAGTAATCTGGCTCTAGTCTAAGTGGGCGCGGAGATCTTGTCCGGCCCGGCTGGCGGGTGGGCACATGGCCCCGGTCAGGGGATCCATCCCGCGACGTCCGGCCGCTCTTAGGCGATAAGAGACGGGCTGTCGAGCCGTGGAATGGAAAGAGGCCGCGAAAATACTGCGGTCGCGGCAAAAAGCAAGTGCCGCCTGTCATTCGGCCCCGTCTTCGTCCCCTTTCAGACGCTCGCGCAGCCCCTTGAGCGCGGCAAAGGGCTTCACGTCCTCGTCGGTGATCGGCGTGGCACCGGGTTCGGTCACGCTCATGTCGCCCGCACCGGCGCCTTCGGCGCGCGGGTAATCGGGCAGGGCGAGGGCCAGCGCCTCGATCATCACCGCGCCGAGATCGACCGCCGAAGGCAGCGGCTCGATCGTGTCGTCCTCTGGCATCTCGACCTCGGTCTCGCCCGGCTCGGTCACATCCGCGAGGTAGCGGCGGGTGATCTTCTCGTCGATCCGGGTCACCACCGGATCGAGGGTGACGACGCAGTCCTGCACCACCGTCGCGCCGAGATCGGCGTCGAGCCGCCAGCCGCGGCTGCCCTCGGGCGCGAGCACCGCCTTGAAGCGCAGCTTGCGCACGCCGGGAATGCCCAGCTCGCGCGCCACGGCGGCGCGGGCCGGGGCGTCGGGTTCGAGCACCGTTTCGGTGCCGCGCTTGTGCGACAGATCCGAAAGCCGGATCACCTGACGCGGGAGAGGAGTAGCCTCGGCCATGGTCCGCTTCCTTCCTTGAAGAGTGGTATGGGGTTGTTGTAAGCGGCTTTAGAAGCCGCAAAGGCTTGAGGCAAGAGCAGGGGCAGGCGCAGATGGGCATGGATACCGGCCGCGACAGGATCGGCCGCGGGATGCGCCGCGGCGTCGCTTTGTTCGGGCTGGCGGGGCTTGCCGCCTGTAGCCCGACCGAGCGTTACCACGGCTACGTGCCCGACGCGGCGACGCTCGAGACGATCGCGCTTGGCGAGAACCGCGCGGCGGTGATCGAAAAAGCGGGCCAGCCCACCACCGCCGGCGCGCTCGGCGACGACATCTACTATGTCCGCTCGGTGTTTCGCCATTACGGTTTCTTCGCCCCCGAGGAGGTCAACCGCGAGGTCGTCGCGATCAGCTTCGCGCCCTCGGGCGGCGTCTCCAACGTCGAACGCTTCGACCTCAGCGACGGGCGCATCGTGCCGCTGACCCGCCGGGTCACCGAGGACAGCGTCGAAAACGGCACCTTCCTGCGGCAACTGGCGGGGGCGGCGGGCAACTTCGATCCGAGCGCGCTGATCGACGACGAATGAGCCAGGGCTCAGGCCGCGCTCTCGTCCGGGGCGGCCGGTTTGAACTCCATCGCTACGCCGTTCATGCAATAGCGCAGCCCGGTCGGCGCGGGGCCGTCGGGAAAGACGTGGCCCAGATGCGATTCGCAGGCGGCGCAATGCACCTCCGTGCGCTTCATGAAGAAGCTGCGGTCGGTCTTCTCGCCCACCGCCTCGGGGCTCAGCGGCGCGTAGAAGCTGGGCCAGCCGGTGCCACTGTCGAACTTGGTCTCGGCATCGAAGAGCGGCCGTCCGCAGCCCTTGCAGGTGAAGGTGCCGGGGCCTTTCGGAAAATCCTCGTGGCTGAAGGCGCGCTCGGTGCCGTGCTTGCGCATGACCTTGTATTCGAGCTCGGACAGCTCCTCGCGCCATTGCGCATCGGTCTTGGTGATCTTGTCCATTCGGTCCTCCATGGTCTCGACCCCCTATGTAGTCAGCCATGGCCGATGCGCCAGAGCGCGGGCTGATGCTGCGCCACGGCGGGCTGATCGCGCGCGAGGCCGAAGGAGCGGCGCTGGAGCGGGCCATGGCGCTGCGCGCGCGCTGCTTCGAGGGCGAGGGCGGTGCCCTGCGCGAGGCCGACGGCCATGACGCGTCCTGCCGTCACCTCATTGTCGAGGATCGCGAAGAGCGGGCGCTGTGCACGCTGCGCTGGCGCGCCTTCGATCCCGGCGAGGTGACCCGGGCCGCCAGCCATGACGCCTATGATCTCGCGGCGCTGTCGCGCTGGCCGGGGCGGCTTCTGGAGATCGGGCGGTTTTGCACCGCGTCCGAGGCGCGCGACGGCGCGGCGCTGCGCATGGCGCTGGCGGCGCTGACCCGGATTGTCGTGGCCGAGCGGACGACGCTGCTCTTTGGCAGCGCCTCCTTCGCGGGCATCGATCCCGCGCCGCACGGCCCCGCGCTGGCCTGGCTTGGCGCGCATCATCTT
>NZ_JAMYXC010000259.1 GCF_024159025.1 Limimaricola litoreus | reverse complement strand
GTGGCGCCGCGCCACGCTCAAGCGGCTTCGGGGCCGCTAGGCCCGGCGCGGCGAAGTGGCGGACAGGGCAGCGATCGCCTGGGCCGCCCGCGCCTCATAGGCGCCGAGCCGCGCGTCCACTCCGCGCATCGCCTGCGCCATCTCCTGCGCGAGCCGATCGCGATCGGCGAAGCCGGCTTCGATCCGGGCAAGGATCTCGTCGTTGCTGTCGGTCTTGCAGTCGGCCACGTGGTCGTAGCCAAGCGTGCCGAAGACGCCGGCGAACTTCCGGCTGTAGGCCATCGGCACCACCGGCACGCCCGAGGAGAAGGCCGCGATGGTCGCGTGCATCCGCGCGCCCATGAAGAAATCCATCCCCGCAATGTAGCTCTTTGCCTCGATCGGCGAGGCAAAGACCGGAGCCAGCACCGTGCCGGGAAACTCTTTGGCCAGCTCGGCCGAAACCCTCTGGTCGTCCTCCACTGCAATGTGCTCGGACTGAACATGACCGACAAGATGCAGCTCCACCCCCTCACGGGTCGAAAACCGCGAGACGATTTCGCGAATCAGGCCGGGATAGTCGCCCTTGAGGCCGAACTGGTTGGACTGGGTGTACCCGCCGTTGAACAGCAGCCCCGAGACATTGAGCCCGACCCGGATCTTGCCATCCTCGCGCAAGGCAGGCGGGGTATAGGGCAGGCCCATCGCGACATCCGTGGTTTCGAGAATCTCGGCCTGCAGGCCGAGCTTCCCGAGAAAAGCGGTTGAGGGCGCGTCGCGGCTGGTGACAAAGGCCGCGCGGTTCATCACGGCCCGCGCCAGCGGCGGCGACCACCACTTGTCGAATGGCCCCACCGTCTGCGGCGACAGCACCAGCGGCTTGCCCGCCGCGAGGCTGCGCGCCTTGCTCAGCCAGATCGTCAGGAACCGCTTGAAGCCATAGATGTCGGTGAAGCTGTCGCCACCGCCGATGTCGAAGACGATGTCGCAGCGCGCGATGTCGGCGGCGACCTGGCCACCGGGGCGCATCAGGTGACGCGTGCGAAACGGGCGATGCTCGATATCCGGGGCGGTGAGGTAATCGGGCCGCGGATCGCGCCAGCCCAAAATCAGAAAATGCGCCTCGCGCCCGGCGGTCCGCGCCGCGCGGCGCAGTATCTCTATGTTGGCGAGCGTCAGCGCGCCAACACCGAGATTGTCGGAGTTCATGGAATGCCAGAACAGGCCGATCGTGACCTTGAGCGGCGGGGAAGAGGAGTTGGGCACGTAACGGCTCCGATACGGGAACGGGACAGGCGATTGACAAAGCAATGCAAGTTGGGGCTTCCGGTCGCAAGCCCTGTCCGGCATGAGGGGGGGCAAGTGGGGATCGACCGCACCGCCGGTGAGGCGGGCGGGGTTCGGAGGCGGCGTGACATCGAAAGCGGAATTTCTGACGCGTGTCGAGCGCGGTGATCTGTGCAGCGGCTGCGGTGGCTGCGCGCTCGCCTCGGAGGGTGCGATCGAGATGGGCCTTAGTGCGCCGGGCTTTCTGCGCCCGGTCCAGCGCGCCGCGATCCCGGAGGAGACCGACCGTCGCATCGCGGCGATCTGTCCCGGCTTGGGCCAGACGCTTGACCGGCAGGCCACGCATGACGACGTGCTCTGGGGTCCTTATGAAGAGATGCGCACCGGCTGGGCCAGCGCGCCCGAGCTGCGCCACGCCGCCTCTTCGGGCGGCGCCCTGTCGGCGGTGCTCGGCTGGTTGATCGAAAGCGGAAAGGTCGAGGCCGCGGTGCATGTGGCCGCGGACTCTGACCGGCCCACGGCCAACCGTGTCACCGTCTCGCGCGACGCTGCCGAGATCAAGGCGGCGGCGGGCTCGCGCTATGCGCCCTCGGCCCCGCTCGCGGCGCTCGGCTCGCTCATTGCACGAGGCGGGCGCTATGCCTTCGTGGGCAAGCCATGCGATATCGTGGCCCTTCGTGCCCTCGCGCGGCAGGACGCGCGGATCGACGCGTGTTTTCCGGTCATGCTGTCGTTCTTCTGCGCCGGCGTGCCTTCGCTCGCAGGAGCGGACGCGGTGCTCGCCGCTCTTGGCACGACGCCGGATCAGGTGAGCGGGTTCCGCTACCGCGGCAACGGCTGGCCCGGAGAGGCGACCGCGACGCTTCGCGACGGCACGGCCCGTTCGATGAGCTATCACGACAGTTGGGGCAAGATCCTCTCGGGCCATGTGCAGCGACGTTGCAAGATCTGCCCCGATGGCACCGGCAAGGAGGCCGATCTGGTTTGCGCGGATGCATGGCAGTCCGACGCGCGGGGCTATCCGTTATTCACCGAACAGGAGGGCGTCAGCCTCGTCGTGGCGCGCACCCCGCTCGGCCGCGACCTCATGGCGGGCGCCGAGGCAGCGGGGGCGCTGACGACGGAAGGCTTCGACGTCACCACGCTGGACCGCATGCAGCCCGGCCAGTCGGGACGCCGCCGCGCGGTTCTGGCCCGGCTGGCAGGCCTGCGCCTCGCGGGCCGCCCGATCCCACGCTACCGTGGTTTGAGGCTCGCCGAGATGGCCCGGAGCAACACCGTGAAGGGAAACCTTCGCAACATGTTGGGGATGTTCAAGCGGGTGGTGGGTACTTCGAGAAGGCGCCGCAAATTCTAAGGACTTATTTTTTGCAATCCAAACAGGTCAGCGCCAGCGGCACGTTTTATTTGAATTGCAGAGAAATTTAAAGACGGCCTGCCTGATAAAGAGCGGCTATCGGGCGCGCAAGGAACTTTGCAGCGATCTTGCGGGCACCTCTTTTTCGGTCGTTTGGCAGCGTACCGAGATCGGGCGGCGAATATCCGAACCTTCGATAGTCCGCTTGATAGTATTCGTGAATAAGCTGCGCATCCTGGCGGGTTATCAAAGGGCGTGAAACCTTGGTCGACTTCAACTCATGTGGAATTGTCCCATTTCTGGGTGTCCCTACAGTGCGCGAGAGATATGCCAAAACATGGTCGAAGCCATCCTCCAGATTGAAGACTTCGATGTTGGCATCTGGCACGAAATCGACCTGTGGCCGTATATGGTTGTCGCACAAGTTCGGAGCGTATCGGGATGCCGCCAATACAATTTCCAGCCATGAAGAAAAGGAACCAAATCGTAGGCGTGGATAGAGGTGTTTCTTGGCGCGCTGATATCTGTATTCGCTGATGATCCGTTCCACAGGGTCTCTGACCACGGTGAACATGATATCGGGGCGTGTACCGATGCGCGCAGATGCCTCCTCCCACGACAGGTGTTGCGGAGAGCTACTTCCATCAACGCGTGATATGCTTTTTTGTCGCCATTCCTTGTTCCATCCCCGATCCAAGAGCTTGATGCTCTCTGAATGCGCAGAGAGGAAGCTTTCAAGGCTGGAGCCACCCGCTTTGGGGCAGTGTGCGAAATACACGCGGAGGGATCCGATAACGAATAGCGGCATCTTTCAACTCTTTGGCAGCTTGCTCACTCCTGCTCCAAGACGTCCTTGAGATAGGCGCCATAGGCATTCTTGCCGAACAGCTGCGCCTGTTTGCGCAGAATGGCGGCATCGGTCCAACCTTTTTGGAAGGCGATTTCGTCGGGGCTGCCGGTTTGCATGCCCTGGCGACTCTCGAGCGTGCGCACGAAATTACCGGCGTCAAGGAGCGAGCCGTGGGTGCCGGTGTCGAGCCAGGCATAGCCGCGGCCCATCCTTTCGACCCGCAGATCGTCCTCTCCGAGATAGCTCTCGAGCAGGGTCGTGATCTCGAGTTCGCCGCGATCGGATGGCGTGACCTTGCGGGCGCGGGCCGGCGCGGTGCCGTCGAGGAAGTAGAGCCCGGTGACAGCATAGTTCGACGGCGGCACCCTGGGCTTTTCAATGATGGCCCGTGCGCGACCGTCGGCGTCGAAATCGACCACGCCATAGCGCTCGGGATCGGAGACATGATAGCCGAAGACCGTTCCGCCGGTCGTGCGGGCATCCGCCTCGGCCAGCATGTCGGGCAGGCCGTGCCCGAAGAAAATGTTGTCTCCCAGGACCATCGCCGAGGGTGCGCCGTTCAGGAACTCTTCCGCGAGGATATAGGCCTGTGCCAGTCCTTCGGGCTCTGGCTGCACGATATAGGTGAGCTCAACGCCCCATTGCGACCCATCCTGAAGCGTGCGGCGGAACTGCTCCTGGTCCTGCGGGGTGGTGATGATGGCGATTTCGCGGATCCCTGCGAGCATCAGCACCGACAACGGGTAGTAGATCATGGGCTTGTTGTAGATCGGCAAAAGCTGCTTCGATAGGCCGATGGTGATCGGGTAGAGCCGGGTGCCTGAGCCTCCGGCAAGAATGATGCCCTTTCGAGAGGTCGTGGTCATGCTCTGGCTCCAGGATTTGTAAGGACACGGGCGAGGCTCTCGCGCCAATCGGGGCGCGACAGGCCGAAGACGGTTGTCGTGCTCTGACAATCGAGCCGGGAGTTGAGTGGGCGCGGCGCCGGGGTCGGGTACTCGGCGGAGGGAATGTCCTCGATCCGGCAGGGCAGATCGGCCTGCGCCATGATCTCACGCGCGAAATCGGCCCAGCTCGCATCCGGCGCGCCGGAGAAGTGGTGGATGCCACTTTTGGACGGGTCGGCGGCAAGCGCTTCGGCGATGGTCATACAGGCGCGGGCGATGGCATCTGCGGGCGTCGGGCCGCCGATCTGGTCGGCCACCACGCGCAGGGCCTCGCGCTCGGCGCCGAGCCGTAGCATCGTCTTGACGAAATTCGCGCCATGCGCCGAGAAGACCCACGAGGTGCGCAGAACCACCCAACCGGCGGGGTTGCCGACCTGTGCCACGCCGATCTCGCCTTCGCGCTTGGTGCGGCCATAGGCGCCCAGGGGTGCGGCGGGCGCATCCGGCGCGAAGGGCGTCTCGCCCGCGCCGTCGAAGACGTAATCGGTCGAGATATGCACGAAGGGCAGGCCAGCCTCGGCGGCGATCCGCGCCAGCATGGCGGGGGCAGCGCCGTTCACCGCCAGCGCCTCGGCCTCCTGCGTCTCGGCCGCATCCACACCGGTCCAGGCGGCGGCGTTTATGATCGCCTGCGCGGGAAAGTCGAGCAGCACACCGCGCAGCGCTTCGGCGGCAGCTTCGGGCCGTGACAGATCGGCCGCGTCGCGGCCCATGAGCCGGATCTCGTGGCCCGCGCCGGACAGACGGGCCAACTCGCGCGCGACCTGCCCCGAGCGGCCGAGAACCAGGATCCTCATTGGGCGGCCCGGGCGGTGCCGAGCCGCTGGCCCACGCCCTCGCGCGCCTGCAGCGGCCGCCACCAGTCCTCGTTGTCGAGATACCATTGCACCGTGCGCCTGAGCCCTTCTTCGACCGTCACCGAGGGCCGCCAGCCCAGTTCCTCGCGGATGCGCGAGGGATCGATCGCGTAGCGTGCATCATGGCCGGGCCGGTCGGCGACGAAGGCGATCTGCTCGGCATAGGGCGCGGCGGCGGGGCGCAGCTCGTCGAGAATGGTGCAGAGCGTGCGCACCAGCTCGAGATTGCTGCGCTCGTTCTCGCCGCCGATGTTGTAGCTGCGGCCCACCGCGCCGCGCTCCACCACGGTGAGCAGCGCATCGGCGTGATCCTCGACATAGAGCCAGTCGCGCACGTTCTCGCCGCGCCCGTAGATCGGCAGCGGCTTGCCGGCCAGCGCATTGAGGATCACAACGGGAATGAGCTTTTCGGGGAAGTGGTAGGGGCCGTAATTGTTCGAGCAGTTGCTGAGCACCACCGGCAGGCCGTAGGTCTCGTGCCAGGCGCGCACGAGGTGGTCCGAGGCCGCCTTCGAGGCCGAGTAGGGCGAGCGCGGGTCATAGGGCGTGTCTTCGGTGAACTTCACGGCGGGGTCGGCGGGCAGCGAGCCGAAGACCTCGTCGGTCGAGACGTGGTGAAAGCGGAAGCTCTCGGGGCGACCCCGGCTTTCCCAGTGGCTGCGCGCCGCTTCGAGCATGTTGTAGGTGCCGGTGATGTTGGTCTCGACGAAATCGCCCGGCCCGTCGATCGAGCGGTCGACATGGCTCTCGGCGGCGAGATGCATCACCGCGTCGGGGGCGTGGGCGGCAAAGATCAGGTCGAGTGCGCCGCGGTCACGAATGTCGGCCTGCTCGAAGGCGTAGAGCGGGTTGTCCGAGACCGAGGCCACGTTGTCGAGGCAGGCGGCATAGGTCAGCGCGTCGAGATTGACGACCTTATGGCCGCGCGAGACCGCAAGCCGCACCACGGCCGAGCCGATGAAGCCGGCGCCGCCGGTGACGAGGATCTTCACGAAGGGGTCTCCCAAGGCAGCGGCGCGTCATAGCTGAATGGGCTCTCAAAGCCCTCGAAACGCGCGGCCATCGCATCTTTCTCCGACAAGACCGCCTCCGTGCGGCTGTCCAACTGATCGAGCTGCCAGTCAATCCCCAGGTCCGGATCGTTCCACAAGAGCGCACCCTCGGTTTCGGGCGCGTAGCCGTCGGAACATTTGTACACGATTTCCGTGTCGGGCAGGCGGGTGATGAACCCATGCGCGAACCCGGCCGGAACGAGCAACTGGCGGCCGTTCTGTTCCGTTAATTCCACCGCAGTCCAGCGCCCGTAGTTCGGGCTGCCACGGCGGATGTCGACCGCCACGTCGAGCAGCGCACCGCGTCCACAACGCACCAGCTTGTGCTGGGCGCGGGGTGGCGCCTGGAAATGCAGGCCGCGGACGGTGCCGGGTGTGGCCGAAAGCGAATGATTGTCCTGCACGAAATCGATCTCGATTCCGGCGTCCGACATGGCGGCCCTGGACCAGCTCTCCGAGAAATAGCCGCGGTGGTCGCCAAATCGACGGGGCGTCATGGCGAGCACGCCCGGCAACGCGGTTTTCTCAATAAGCATCTGTAATCCATGACGGTCAAAATAACAGGCATTTGCTTAGCACCCGCTCTCGAAGGTGTCACTATACCGATAGCTCGAAGTTTCCTGCACCCACGGTCGCAAGGCGGGTGATCTCCGCCTGACCCGCGCCGACCGCTGCATTCCATGGCGCGGTTTTCCTCGGCCTTCTTCGTCGTACGGGATGTCTTCGCACGGTCGGCCACGGCGCCAGCACCTCGGTGGTCGTCCGAGTGTCCGGTGCAACCGGGGCAAGACCAACGACGCGCTGCGCACCTGATGTTTCCCATTCGGGCCTCGCAAAGCCCTTCGGCGGAAATCCCCATCTCGGTCGGCCGATTGCTTGCGCCTTCCGCGCGAACTTGACATGGTCACGGCGTTTCTCGGCTTGAGCGGGCGCGTGTCGTCATGCGTGTGGATCGAGCCGCTGGCCGCTGGCGCGTAATACGTTGGCAGAGCCGGGATTTTGCGAAGTTTCGCCCTTTTCACGCCATTTTCGGTCTTGATACAGAAGTCGGTTGGCCGGGTCGCGGCGCAACCCGCCGCACGGGAATGCAGGATGCCGGAGGAGACGGTCATGTATCATTACCCAGCCTCGGAAGCCGGTCTCGACGACATCGCAATAGCGATCGAGCAGATGATGTTCGATATGCCAGAGCCGCAAAGTCAGGCTGCGCCTTCGCTCTGCCCCGAGGTGAAAGACCTTTCCACCAAGGTGGCGATCGAACACAAGGCCTTGCCTCCCATCATGCCGGCGGTGCGGAACCGGGATGAAAATCCGATGGCCAGAGCCCGGATGCCGCTCCATAGGCCATCTGCGCGCGCGCCGCAGTTGCCGGCCGCGCCTTCGATCCCAGCAGTGCCGGCCTTCGACGTGGATTGCTTCGTCTTCAGCTGACGCCAGTCCGGGTTCGCCAACCGCGCACCTTTGCCGCAGGTCGCGCCGCATCCCCTGCGGCCTTGACCTGCACGTGCTCTCCAAACCTCGCGACGCGACCCCTGCTCAAGGGGCCGCGTCATCTGGCGTGCGTCCCGACCAGGCCCGGTCGGAACGCACGGTCCGTGCATCAGGTCAGCGTGCAATCATTCGGCGGCGAACTGGTTCATGGTGTTCGCGTGACCGCCTGCCTTGAGCGCGCGCTCGCCGCCGACCATGACCTTGAAGCTGTCGCCCAGATCCGAGCCGACCTCGTGCTGGTGCTTGACCGCCGAGATGCCGCGCCGGATCTCCTCGCGCTGCACGGTGGCGACATAGGCCAGCATCCGGTCCTCGCCGAAATAGCCGCGCGACAGCTCGTCCACCGATTTGGCGGTGAGGTGGAAGGTCGGCAGGGTGATCAGGTTGTGGAACACGCCCGCCTTGGTCGAGATGTCGTACTGGAACCGCTTGAGCCGCGCGTCGGCCTCGCGCCCCAGATCGGTGTCGTCGTAATCGGCCTTCATGAGCTGGGTGCCCTCCGGGTAGTCGGCCTCGGCGATGCGGCCCTCGGCGATCCAGTCCTCGCGCACCTGCTTGCGCAGGTTGAGCGTCCAGTTGAACGAGGGCGAGTTGTTGTAGACCAGCTTGGCCTGCGGCGCCTCCCGGCGGATCTCGTCGACCATGCCCGCGATCTCGGCCACGTTGGGCGTGTCCGTCTCGATCCAGATCAGGTCGGCGCCGCCGTCGTTGAGCGAGGCCACGCAATCCTCGATGACGCGCGCGCGGCCCGTGCCCTCCTTGAAGCGCACGAGACCGTTGGGCAGCCGCGCGGGCCGCGCCCATCCGCCGTCGCGCCACATGGCGATCTCGCCCTCGGTGGGCTGACCTTCAAAGCTCTCGGTCTCGATCCACTTGAGATATTCGCTCGCATGATCGCCCGGCTTCTGGCTCACGGGGAGCTTTTGCGTCAGCCCCGCGCCGAGGCTGTCGGTGCGCGCGACGATCACGCCCTCGGTCACGCCAAGCTCCTCGAAGGCCATGCGGCAGGCGCGCAGCTTTTCGATGAAATCCTCGCGCGGGACGGTGACCTTGCCGTCCTGATGGCCGCATTGCTTGGCGTCGGAGACCTGGTTCTCGATCTGCAGGCAGCAGGCGCCCGCCTTGATCAGTTCCTTGGCAAGAAGGTAGGTCGCGTGCTCGTTGCCAAAGCCCGCGTCGATATCGGCGACGATCGGCACGACGTGGCTTTCGAAGCCGTCGATGGCGGTGACGGCGGCGCGCTCGGCCTCGGCATCCCCCGCCTCGCGCGCCTTGTCGAGCGCGCGGAACAGGTCATTGAGCTCGACCTCGTCGGCCTGGCGCAGCGAGACGTAGATCTCCTCGATGAGATCCGCGACGGCGGTCTTTTCATGCATCGACTGGTCGGGCAGGTGGCCCCAGCGGTTGCGCAGCCCCGCGACCATCCAGCCGGAAAGATAGACGTAAGCCCCCTTGGTGGTGCCGCGCAGCCGCTTGACCGAACGGATCATCTGCTGGGCGTGAAAGCCCGACCAGCAGCCGAGGCTCTGGGTGAAATGCTCAGGATCGGCATCATAGGCGGCCATGTCGGCGCGCATGACCTTGGCCATGTCGCGGGCGATGTCGAGGTGGGTGTTGTAGGTGTTCTGCATCTGAAGCTGCAGGATGTCGTCGATGCCGATGCCGCCCGCGGCGGCGCCGTTCGGAAAGCGGGTTTGCAGCATGGCGCGGCGCTCGGCGTAGCTCTTGCGGGCGGGAGGGGTCATGTCGGTCATGTGGTTGGTCCTTGTGGGTATACCGGAGGGGGGCGGAGGCCGGTGGCCCCCGCGTGATGATCAATCGAGCGTGTCGAGCAGCGGCGCCGCGAGCCGGGCGACGTGGTCGGGCTGCGGGCTGGCGCAGGCGGCCTCCTGCACGATCCGCGCGGCAGAGGCGTAGCGGCCGCGGTGGAAGCTGTGCGGGCCGAGCCATTCGACCAGCGCCACGATCTCCTCGTGGATCAGCTCGGCCAGCCAGTCGGCGGTCATCCGGCGGCTGTCGCCGGCCTCCATCTCGACCGTCGCGCCATGCGCCAGCCACTGACCGAGCCGCGCGCGGGCGAGATCGGCGGAGGCGAGGCCGTGCAGCGCATCGTCGATCCGCACCGGGCCGCGCCCGGCGATCCATGCGGCGAGTGCTGCGATGGC
>NZ_JAMYXC010000002.1 GCF_024159025.1 Limimaricola litoreus | reverse complement strand
CCGAGATCGCCCATGACCGCGCCGCGACGCCGCAGCCGCGCCCGGCGCCGCTCTATGTCCGCCCCGCCGATGCCGCCCCGCCGCGCGATCCCGCGCCCGTGCTGATCGGATGACCGTGCCCGCCGCACTGGCCCTCACCCATGCCGCGGCCTTCGAGGGCGAGCGGGGCTGGAGCGCGGAGGAATTCGCGGGGCTCGTCTCGGCCCCCGGCGCGATCCTTTCGGGCGATGCGAAGAGCTTCGTGCTGGGCCGGGTGACGCTCGACGAGGCCGAAATCCTGACGCTGGCCACACATCCCGACCATCTCCGCCGCGGCCACGCCAGGCGCGCCCTCGATGCCTTTCATGCCGCCGCCCATGCCGCGGGCGCGCGCATGGCCTTTCTGGAGGTCGCCGAGGACAATGCCGCCGCCCGCACGCTCTATGCGGCGCAGGGCTATGCGCAGGCCGGGCGCAGGCCGGGCTATTATGCACGCGAGGGGCGCGCTTCGGTCGCGGCGCTGATCCTCACGCGCGCATTGGGCCAAGATGCCCTTGGGTCAGGCGCCGAAATGAGAGGCACGCAGCGTCAGACGGCGCGGTGACTTGGCGCAAATCAGGGAAAAATCAGTTGACCCCCGAGGCCCTGACAAGGCCTTATCCTGCCATGAGCCGGCGCATGACCGGCAGGCGCTGTGTGACCTCTCACCCGGCGCCGTGACCTGACAGGGAGCTATTGATGACCCATCTCGCGAAATTCCTCGGCGCGACCGCAGCCCTCGCCATCTCGGCGGGCGCCGCCCTGGCCGACCCGGCGCTGATCTACGATCTGGGCGGCAAGTTCGACAAGTCGTTCAACGAAAGCGCGCACAACGGCGCGACCCGCTGGGCCGAGGAAACCGGCAATTCCTACGCCGAGGTCGAGCTGCAGTCCGACGCCCAGCGCGAGCAGGCGCTGCGCCGCTTCGCCGAGGCCGGCAACAACCCGATCGTCACCGTGGGCTTTTCCTTCATGACGCCGCTCGAGGAGATCGCCACCGATTATCCCGACACCAAGTTCGTGATCATCGACGGCGTGGTCGATCAGCCCAACGTCCGCTCGGTGATCTTCAACGAGCACGAGGGCTCCTACCTCGTCGGCCAGATGGCGGCGATGGCCTCCGAGAACGGCACCGTCGGCTTCATCGGCGGCATGGACATCCCGCTCATTCGCAAGTTCGCCTGCGGCTATGCCCAGGGCGCGCAGTCGGTGAACCCCGACATCACCATTCTGTCGAACATGACCGGCACCACGCCCTCGGCCTGGAACGACCCGGTGAAGGGCTCCGAGCTGACCCAGGCGCAGATCTCCCAGGGCGCTGACGTGATCTATGCCGCGGCCGGCGGCACCGGCATCGGCGTGCTGCAGACCGCTGCCGACCAAGACATCCTGTCGATCGGCGTCGACAGCAACCAGAACTACCTGCAGCCGGGCAAGGTGCTGACCTCGATGGTCAAGCGCGTCGACAACGCGGTCTACGACGCCTTCGAGGCGGGCACCGAGATCGAGACCGGCATCAATGTCATGGGTGTGAACAACGAGGGCGTGGGCATCGCCGTGGACGAGCACAACGAGGCGCTCGTCACCGAGGAGATGACCGCCGCGGTCGAGGATGCCAAGGCCAAGATCGCCTCGGGCGAGATCGAGGTGCATGATTACATGAGCGACGAAGGCTGCCCCTCGCTCGATTTCTGATCGCCCCGCAAAGCATGACACGAGGGGCCGCGCCGCAAAGCGCGGCCCCGTTTCGCAGTTGAGGACCGGACATCCCATGACCGACCAGACCCCCGCGATCGAGCTCAAGGACATCTCCAAGGCCTTTGGTCCCGTCCAGGCCAACAAGGACATCTCGATCCGGGTGATGCCGGGCACGATCCACGGCATCATCGGCGAGAACGGCGCCGGCAAATCGACGCTGATGTCGATCCTCTACGGCTTCTACCGCGCCGATTCCGGCGAGGTCTTCATCAACGGCAAGCGCACCGAGATTCCCGACAGCCAGGCCGCGATCCGCGCCGGCATCGGCATGGTGTTCCAGCACTTCAAGCTGGTGCAGAACTTCACCGTGCTCGAAAACGTCGTGCTGGGCGCCGAGGACGGCCGCCTGCTGCGCCCCTCTCTCGCCAAGGCGCGGCGCGAGCTCAAGGCACTGGCGGAGGAATACGAGCTCAACATCGACCCCGATGCCCGGATCGAGGATATCGGCGTGGGCATGCAGCAGCGGGTCGAGATCCTCAAGGCGCTCTACCGGCAGGCCGACATCCTCATTCTCGACGAGCCCACCGGCGTGCTCACCCCGGCCGAGGCCGACCACCTGTTCCGCATCCTGCGCGGCCTGCGCGACCAGGGGAAGACGATCATCCTGATCACCCACAAGCTGCGCGAGATCATGGAAAGCACCGACACGGTGAGCGTGATGCGCCGCGGCGAGATGACCGCCACCGTCAAGACCGCCGAGACCTCGCCGCCCGAGCTCGCGGAGCTGATGGTCGGGCGCAAGGTGCTGTTGCAGGTCGAAAAGCCCCCCGCCACCCCCGGCAAGACGATCCTCGAGGTCGAAGACCTCACGGTGGTCGACAGCAAGGGCGTGGAGCGGCTGCGCGGCATCGGGCTCGAGATCCGCGCGGGCGAGATCCTCGGCGTCGCGGGCGTGGCGGGCAACGGCCAGTCCGAGCTGCTCGAAGTCTTGGGCGGCTACCGCAAGGCCAAGGGCCGCATTCGCCTCAACGGCAAGGAGATCGACCTGTCCGGCTCGAAATCCAACGCCGGCACCCGGCGCAAACGCGGCATCGCCCACGTCCCCGAGGATCGGCACCACGAGGGGCTCATCCTCGATTTCGCGGCGTGGGAGAACGTGGCCTTCGGCTATCACGACAAGCCGGAGTTCAACAAAGGCATCTTCATGGACAACGCGGCCATCAAGGCCGATGCCGCCGCGAAGATGGAGCGCTTCGACGTGCGCCCGCCCAACCCCAACCTCGCCGCCAAGAACTTCTCGGGCGGCAACCAGCAGAAGATCGTCGTGGCGCGCGAGATCGAGCGCAATCCCGACCTCTTGTTGATCGGCCAGCCGACGCGCGGCGTCGACATCGGCGCGATCGAGTTCATCCACGAGCAGATCGTGGCCCTGCGCGATGCGGGCAAGGCGGTGCTGCTGGTCTCGGTCGAGCTCGACGAGATCATGTCGCTGTCGGACCGCATCGCGGTGATGTTCGACGGCCAGATCATGGGCGAGCGCCTGCCCTCCGAGACCGACGAGCGCGAGCTGGGCCTTTTGATGGCGGGCATCACCGACACCGACAAACCGCATAGCGAGGCCGAGATCGAGGCCAACCTAGCCAAGAAGCGCGCCAGCGCCGCGAAGGAGGCCTGAGATGCAGAAGATGCCGCAATGGGCGGATGTGGTGCTGATCCCGCTGATCAGCCTACTCCTCGCCGCCCTTCTCTCGGCCCTGGTGATCCTCGCCATCGGCGAGAACCCCTGGGCCGCGCTCAAGCTGATGGTCGATGGCTCGATGGGCTCGACCTACGCCTGGGGCTACACGCTCTATTACGCGACCAACTTCATCTTCACCGGCCTTGCCGTGGCGATCGCCATCCATGCGCGGCTGTTCAACATCGGCGGTGAGGGCCAGGCGATGCTGGGCGGCTTGGGCGTGGCGCTGATCGCGCTCTACATCCCCTGGCCGCATTGGACCCTCGCGCTTTTGGGTGGCGCCGTCGGAGCCGCGCTCTTCGGCGCGGCCTGGGCGCTGATCCCGGCCTGGCTTCAGGCCAAGCGCGGCAGTCACATCGTGATCACCACGATCATGTTCAACTTCATCGCCGCCGCGCTTCTGAACTACCTGCTGATCGGCGCGCTCAAGCCCTCGGGCTCGATGGAGCCCGCCACCGGCCGCTTCCCCGAGGCGACGCATCTGCCGACCTTCCAAGACATGTTCTCCACGGCCGAGACGGCGCTGTTTCGCGGCGCGCCGGTGAACGTGTCGTTCTTCGTGGCGCTCATCGCCTGCGTCGCAGTCTGGGCGCTGATCTGGCGCACCCGGCTCGGCTACGAGATCCGCGCCTTCGGCCAGTCGGAATCGGCGGCGAAATACGCGGGTATCTCGCCCACCCGGATCATCGTGGTGACCATGCTGATTTCCGGCGGGCTCGCGGGCATGATGGCGATCAACAACGTCATGGGCGAAGCCGAACGGCTCGTGCTCAACGCGGTCGAAGGCGCGGGCTTCATCGGCATCGCCGTGGCGCTGATGGGGCGCAGCCATCCCTTCGGCGTGCTGCTTGCCGCTCTCCTGTTCGGCTTTCTCTACCAGGGTGGCGCCGAGCTGGCGCTGTGGACCTCGATCCCGCGCGAGCTGATCGTGGTGATCCAGGCCCTCGTGATCCTCTTCACCGGTGCGCTCGACAACATGGTCCGCATGCCGCTGGAGGCGATGTTCCTGAGGCTGCGGCCCGCGCCGAAGCCCGCCCGCAAGACCGAACCGGCGGAGTGAGCCCATGGATTTCCTGACCCTTCTGCAGGTGCTCGACACCACCATCCGCCTCGCCACGCCGCTGCTTCTGGCCTGTCTCGCGGGGCTCTTCTCCGAGCGCGCGGGCATCTTCGACATCGGCCTCGAAGGCAAGATGCTGGCCTCGGCCTTCCTCACCGCCGCCGTGGCCGCGGCCAGCGGCTCGGTGCTGATCGGCACACTCGCGGGCATCGGGGCCGCGCTGGCGCTTTCGGGCGTCCATGGCCTCGCCTCGATCACCTTCCGGGGCAACCAGCTGATCTCGGGCGTCGCGATCAACTTCCTCGCTGCCGGTCTCACGGTCGTGGTGGCGCAAAGCTGGTTCGGACAGGGCGGCCGCACGCCGCAGCTTTCGGGCAATGCGCGCTTCGAGACGATCGACCTGCCGCTGGCCGCCGAGATGCGCGACATTCCCATCCTAGGCCCGATCTATGCCGAGCTGATCTCGGGGCACACGCTTCTGGTCTATGTCGGCATGCTGGCGGTGCCGTTGACATGGTGGGTGCTGTTTCGCACCCGTTTCGGCCTGCGTCTGCGCGCGGTGGGCGAGAATCCCGCCGCCGTCGACACCGCCGGTGTCTCGGTGGTGGGGCTGCGCTTTGCCGCCGTGGCGATCTGCGGCCTGCTCACCGGCCTCGCGGGCGCCTATCTCTCGACCGGTCTGCAGGCGGGCTTCGTCAAGGACATGACCGCGGGGCGCGGCTACATCGCGCTCGCCGCCCTCATCTTCGCCAAGTGGCGGCCCTGGTACGCGCTCGGCGCCTGCCTGCTGTTCGGTTTCCTGCAGGCGATCGCCCTGCGCCCGGACGTGATCGAGGGCACGCTCGGCTTCGAAGTGGGCGTGCAGCTCCTCGATGCCCTTCCCTATATTCTCACGGTGGTGATCCTCGCAGGCTTCGTCGGCCGCGCGATCCCGCCCCGCGCCGGAGGCGAACCCTATGTCAAAGAGCGTTGAACTCGCGGGCCTGATCAAGGCCCAGGCCGGATCGGAGCCCGTCAAATACGGGCTGATCCTCGGCTCGGGGCTGGGCCATATCGCGGGCGCCGTGGACGGCGTCACCATCCCCTATGACAAGCTTTCGGGCTTTCCCCATGCGGGCGTGTCGGGCCATAATCCCGTGCTCGCCGTGGGCGATCTCGAAGGCCAGCGCGTCGCCGTCTTCGGGGGCCGTGCGCATTACTACGAGCGCGGCAACCCCAACGAGATGCGCCTGCCGCTCGAAGTGCTGAAGGAACTCGGCGCCGAGGCGGTGATCCTGACCAATGCCGCAGGCTCCCTGCGCCAGGAGATGCCCACAGGCTCGATCATGGCGCTGTCGGATCACATCAACTTCTCGGGGATGAACCCGCTGATCGGCGAGCAGACCGATCGGCGCTTCGTGCCGATGGGCGATGCGCATGACGCCGATCTGCGCGACCTGCTGCGTGCGGCGGCCAAGGCCGAGGAGGTCGAGATGCACGAGGGCGTCTATGCCTGGTACTCCGGCCCCTCCTTCGAGACCCCGGCCGAGATCCGCACGATCCGCACGCTGGGCGCCGATGCGGTCGGCATGTCGACCGTGCCCGAGGTGATCCTCGCGCGCTTCATGGGGCTGCGGGCGCTCGCCGTCTCGGCGATCACCAACATGGCCGCAGGCATGTCCGACGAGAACATCGGCCATGAGCACACCAAGGCCATGGCCCCGCTGGGCGCGGCCAAGCTCGAGCAGGTGCTGCGGCGGATGCTGCGCGACATGAGCTGATCGCGCCGCGCTGCGGCATTCTTTGCGCCGGGGGCTTGGAAAAGCCTCCGGGGGCTGACTTAATCGCCCTGTCGCAGAAGGCCCGCCATGCAGCTCTACCTCCCCATCGCCGAAGTCTCGGTCAACATCTTCCTGATCCTCGGCCTCGGCGGTCTCGTGGGCGTGCTTTCGGGCATGTTCGGCGTCGGCGGCGGGTTCCTGATCACGCCGCTGCTGTTTCTCGCGGGCATTCCGCCTGCCGTGGCCGTCGCCACCTCGACCAACCAGATCGTCGCCTCCTCCTTCTCGGCGCTCCTGGGCCATCTGCGGCGGCGCACCGTCGATATCGCGATGGGCTCCGTGCTGCTCGCGGGCGGCCTGATGGGGTCGGCGCTCGGCATCATGGTGTTCAACTGGCTCAAGGCGCGCGGCCAGGTCGATCTGCTGGTCGAGCTGAGCTACGTGATCTTTCTCGGCACCGTCGGCGCGATGATGTTCATCGAGAGCCTGAACGCGCTGATCAAGTCGCGCCGCCCCGGCGCGCGGCCCAAGCGGCGCAAGCATTACTGGGTCCACGCCCTGCCGCTGAAGATGAAGTTCCGGGTCTCGGGGCTCTACATCTCCGCGATCCCGCCGCTGCTCGTCGGGCTGTCGGTCGGTGTGCTGGCGGCGATCATGGGGGTCGGCGGCGGTTTCGTCATGGTGCCGGCGATGATCTACCTTCTGGGCATGCCGACCAAGGTCGTGATCGGCACCTCGCTGTTCCAGATCATCTTCGTCACCGCCTTCACCACGATGCTGCATGCGGTGACCAACCAGACGGTCGACATCGCGCTGGCGCTGCTGCTGATCGGAGGCGGGGTGATCGGCGCGCAGCTGGGCACGCGCATCGGCGCGCGGATGAAGGCCGAACAGCTGCGCATCCTTCTGGCGCTGCTGGTGCTGGCGGTCTGCGGCCAGCTGGCGCTCGGGCTGGTGCTGGAGCCCTCGGAGCTCTACGAGATCCAGCCGGTGGCGGCGCAATGATTCGGCTGGCGCTCCTGCTTCTGGCGCTTGCATCGCCCGCGCGCGCCGAAGAGATCGTGCTCGGGCTGAGCCGCGATCAGGTCGCCATCACCGCGACCTTCGACGGCTCGGACATCCTGATCTTCGGCGCGGTCCGCCGCGAGGCGCCGCCGCCGGTGAACGCCGATCCGCTCGAGGTGGTGGTCACCGTGGCGGGCCCCTCCGAAACCGCGATCGTGCACCGCAAGGAGCGGCGCGCGGGCATCTGGGTCAACACCGACCCGGTGAGGATCGAGGGCGCGCCGACCTTCTACGCCGTCGCCACCACCGGGCCCCTGGGCGAGGTGCTGGGCATCACCGAGGATCTGCGGCTGGCGATCTCGACCTCTCGCGCGATCCGCGCGGCGGGCAACCGCGCCTTCGAGACGGCCGACCACGTCGCGGCCCTGGTGCGGATCCGCAAGGCGCAGGGGATCTATCGGCTGCAGGAGGGGGCGGTGGATCTCGAGCAGGAGACATTGTTCCGCACGGCGCTGGCCCTGCCCGCCGATCTGGTCGCCGGCAATTACACCACCCGCATCTTCCTGACGCGCGGCGGAAAGGTGATCGACAGCTACGAGACGGTGATCGGCGTGCACAAGGTCGGCATCGAGCGCTGGCTGTTCGACTTCGCTCAGGAACGCGCGGCGCTCTACGGGCTCTTGTCGCTCCTGCTGGCGATCGCGGCGGGCTGGGCGGCTTCGGCGGCCTTTGCCGGCTGGCGCCGCTGAAGGCCGCTAAAATCCCCGCTATTCCGCCCCTCCCGCCGCGGGGCCGCGCCATGCTAGGTTGATCCGGGTGAGCGGTTGCAGGCGAAGAGGAGCACCGATGTCCCATCGCTGGATGTTCGACGTATTGACCGATCTTGAAACCTATGCCCGCCGCAACGGGCTGCCGCAATTCGCCCAGAGGCTGTCGGAGGCCGCGGGCCAAGCCGCGCGCGAGCTGGCCGCCCCCCCCGACGAGCCCGGCCAGGCGCCGCACCGCGCCGAATAGGCGCGGCCCCGCCTCTGGCCCCCGCCGCGGCGCGCGGATAGGGTCGCGCCATGACCCTTCCTGCCGCCGTGACCTTCTCCTCCGACCAGGCCGAAGCCTGGGATGCCGTGACGCAGCTTCTGCGCTCGACCGGCGTGGATCTTGATGACGAGCTTCTGAGCGCGCCCGCCTCGGATGCCCGCCGCGCCATCGCCGTGATCGGCAAGGCCGGCTCGGGCAAGACCCTGCTGCTTGCGGAACTGACGCGAAAGCTCAAGGAGGCGGGCGTCGATATCGTCTCGGGCGATTGGGAGGGGCGCAAGAAGAAGGACCGGCGCACGCTGGCCATTCTCGCGCCGACCAACAAGGCGGCGAGCGTGCTGCGCAATCGCGGCGTGCCTGCGACGACGATCCACCGCATCCTCTACACCCCGGTCTACGACCCCGAATACGAAAAGATCGCCGAATGGCTCGGCGGCGATGGCGAAAAGCCCAATATCGAAGGCCTGACCGAAGAGGCGCTGGCCCGCGCCGCCAACGCCTTCGCCACCCATGGCTCGGTGCCCGCCGCGCTGGCCGCCGCCGGGCTCAGGGGCTCGGATTTCATCACCGGCTGGAAGCGCCGCGAGGAGCCGCTCGACATCGGCTTCATCGACGAGTCCTCGATGCTCGATGAAAAGCAGGTCGAGGATCTGAAAGAGATCTTCCCGACACTGGTGCTGTTCGGCGATCCGGCGCAGCTGCCCCCGGTTCAGTCCTCGGGCGGCATGGTGTTCGACACGATGAAGGACGCCGACAAGCACGTCCTGCACCGCATCCACCGGCAGGACGCCGACAACCCGATCCTCGACCTTGCCCATGCGCTGGCCGACCCCCAGGTCGACTTCTACGCCTTCGAGCGGCTGGTGCAGGAGGCCGCGAACCGCGATGAACGCGTGGTGATGGCCCGTCGGGTCGAGGCCGAGCTGATGGCGCGCAGCCCGGTGCTGGTGTGGCGCAACGCCACGCGCATCCGGCTCATCCACGCATTTCGCGCAGCTTACGGCGCGCCCGAGGGCGATCTTCTGCCCGGCGAGCCGCTCATTTGCGACGGGATCGAGCTGCCCCTCAAGCACCGCAAGAAGCGGCTCGATCTGGAGGCGCGCGGCCTGATCAAGGGCGCGCAGGTGGTCTATATGGGCCCCGGCCGCAAGCCGGGGTTTTCGCGGCTGCACGTCATGGGCGCGCCCGAGCCGCAGCTTTCGGCCGCCTCGATCGTGCGGATCGAACAGGAGGGCGATGCCGAACCTTTCATTCCCTATGCCGCACGGATGGGCGCCACCTTCCTGCACGGCGCAGCGGTGACGATCCACAAGGCGCAGGGCTCGCAATGGGACACGGTGCAGGTCTTTGCCCCCGACATCGAGATCGCCTCGCGCATGGGCCGGGTCGAGGCCGGGCAGCCCTTGTGGAAGAGGCTGGCCTATGTCGCCATCACCCGCGCCGAGCGCGAACTGCGCTGGGTGGTGCGCTCGATGCTGGCCAAGCCCGGCAACAGCCTCGGCACCGATGATCTCGCAGCCCCCGCCGCGCCCTTCACGCTCAGCGCACCGGAGGCGGAAGGCTGAGATCCGGCGCCGTCGCGGCAAGACGCGTGGGCTCGAAATGATGCGCGACCGAGGCCGCGTAAAAGCGCAGCACCGGTTCCGCGCCCGGCGCCGGGCGCAACCCCTCGCCGCCCACGACCAGCAGGCCCCGCC
>NZ_JAMYXC010000036.1 GCF_024159025.1 Limimaricola litoreus | reverse complement strand
ACGCAGGGTCCGCTGGTCGATCTGGCGGGCGGGGCCGAGCTGTGGCTCGACGGCGGGCACAACCCGGCGGCGGGTGCCGCGCTGGCGCGCAGCCTGGGCGAGCTGCCGGCGCGCCCGACCCACCTCGTCTGCGGCATGCTCAACACCAAGGACATCGCGGGCTACCTGCGCCCGCTCGCAGGCGCGGCGCAGGCGCTGCACGCGGTCTCGATCCCCGATGAGGCCAACACCGTTCCCGCCGCCGAAACCGCCCGCGCGGCCCGGGCGGCGGGCTTTGAAACCGTGACGCAGGCCGGTGACGTCGCGCAGGCGATCGGCGAGATCACCGCACAGGCGCCTTCGCCCCGCATCCTGATCTGCGGCTCGCTCTATCTTGCGGGCCACGTCTTGCGCGAAAACGGATGAGGCGCGGGCCGGTGCCGATCGCGGCGCTGGCCGCGCTTCTCGCCCTGCCCGCCCAGGCGGTCGAGCTGTATTTCTGTTGGCAGGGTGCGGCGGGCTATTCGATGACCGGTACGATGCGCTTTCCCGACGCGCTGCTCGATGCCCCCCGCCTCGATGAGGCGGATGTGACCGGCTTCGAGATTACCGGATGGCACGAGGGAGAGCGCCTTGGCAGCTGGAGCCTCGCGGCGCTGACGCCCGAGACGAGCTGGATGCTGAATTTCGCCCCCCGGGAGATGCGATTTCTCATGCCCGGCATGGGCGTGTTCCAGGCCTGGAACGCCGATGGCGGCGTTTCGGATTGCGGAACTCCGGGCTTTGGCTTCAACGCCGGCAACGGCGGGCAGGACATCTGCGTCGACGGCCGATTCGTGACAGAATCGACGATTCCATGGTCCACGCCGCTTCTGGCCACGCCGGAACCGGTCAACCCCGATTGCCGGCAAAACATTCTGCTGTCGGAGCGCACCCGCTAGGCTCGGGCGCTCCCCTGCCAAAAAGACGTCGCGTCATCACGACGCTGCCGGTTATCGTGCCCGCCCGGCTGCCTCCGCGACAGGTAAAATGACGTAACGACAGAGGTTTCACCCAGTACGTTCAGGACGTTACGGAACCTCTCCCCTCGGTTGACCCCCCGCGCCCCGGCTGACCATTTGGGGTCAGGAGAACGATAGAGGGATCCCGGCGGACAAGATCGGGACCTTCGAGGCAGACACAGCAGGCAAGACCGAAGGGGGCCCTGGGAAGCGGCCCCCTTCCATTCCCTCCAAACCAGCCCGTCTCGGCCCTCTCATCTCAGCTTCGGCCCCAGCCTTCGGCCTGCATCTCCTCGAGCCGGCTTGCCGTGCGCTCGAACTCGAAGCTGCCCTCGCCCTCGACGTAGAGATAGGCCGGTGCCGCCGCGGCGGAGGCGACGAGCCGCGTCCTGGCCTCGTAGAGCGCATCGACCAGCGTGACGAAGCGCTTGGCCTCGTTGAAGTTCGAGCGCGACAGCCGCGGGATGCCGTCAATCATCAGGATCTTCACCTGCTCGGCCAGCGCGAGGTAATCCGCGGCCCCGAGCGGGCGGCCGCACAGCTCGTGAAAGCCGGCGCGCGCGATGCCGTTGCGAAACTCGGGGATCGTCACCTCGCGGCCCGAGACCTGCAGCACCAGCGGCTCACCGCCCGCGTTGCCTGCCAGACCCTCCCAGATCGCGTCGAGCTTGGCACGCGCGCTCGAATCATTGGGCATGATCCAGCTTTCCGAGCCCTTGAGCCGCCCCTGCCGGTGGTCGGTGGGGCTGGCCAGCTCCAGCACCTCCATCCGCGCCTTCAGCTTGTCGATGAAGGGGGTGAAGAGCTGCCGGTTCAGGCCGTCCTTGTAGAGGTCGTCCGGCACCCGGTTCGAGGTGGTGACGATGGTGACGCCCAGCTCGAACAGCTTTTCGAACAGCCGCCCCACGATCATCGCATCGGTGATGTCGGTGATCTGCATCTCATCGAAGGCAAGGAATCGCAGCTCGCCCGCCAGATCCTCGGCCACCGGGGCGATGGCGTCGTCGACGCCGCGCGCGCGGGCCTTGTTCATGTCGGCATGGACGCGCTGCATGAAGGCGTGGAAATGCCAGCGGGCCTTGGGCACCTCGACCTCGTCGTGGAGCAGGTCCATCAGCATCGACTTGCCGCGTCCGACCCCGCCCCAGAGATAGAGACCCTGCACCGGCTCCGGCGGCTTAGGCTTGCGAAACCAGCCACCGCGCTGCGGCTCGGGCTGGCGGGCAAGGTCGCGGGCGACGCGGTCGAGCGCGGGCAGAACCGCCTCCTGCGCCGGGTCGGGGGTCAGCGCGCCCTGGGCGATGCGCGCGCGATAGGCTTCTTCGATGCTCATGGTGAGGCGACATAGCCGCCGGTTCGCGCATTGCAAAGGCGGCACGCGCCGCCCAGTCTCCTGCCCATGGAGATCCGTCCCGCCCTGCCCGACGACGTGGCCGACCTGGCCGCGCTGCATGTGACCTGCTGGGACGAGACCTATACCGGCCTCGTGCCCGCCGAGGAGATCGCGCGCTACGACCGGGCGCTGCGGTTGCGGCAATGGGAGCAGCAGATCGCCAAGGGGACATGCCGCGTCATGATCGCGCCGGGGGCCGGTTTTGCCCAAGTCGGTCCGCAGCGCGAGGCGGCGCTGGCGGCGCGCGGCGTCGCCACGGAGCTTTACGCGCTCTACCTCACCCGCGCGGCGCAGGGGCGGGGCCTGGGCCGCGCGCTTTTTGCCGCCGCCCTCGGACCCGCGCCGGGGCGGCTCTCGGCGATGGTGCTGGAGGGGAACGACCGCGCCTGCCGATTCTACGAGGCCACAGGCGCGCGCTTGGCCGAGCGCCGTGCCGAGCGGATCGGGCAGGCCGAGATCACCGATTTGCTCTACCTGTGGGACATGGCGCCGAAGCTCTGAGCGGGCGGGACAAGCATGCCCCCGACGACGCCCCCTGCACACGCATGCGTTGACAGGGCTTGGCCGCCAGCATCTAGATCGCGCATGACACGCCAGCCGCTCTTCACCCCCGTCCTGATCGCCGGATGCATCATCGTGATGACCGGTTTCGCCATCCGCGCGAGCTTTGGCGTGTTCCAGATCCCGATCGCCGAGGAATTCGGCTGGCCGCGGGCGGAGTTCTCCCTCGCCATCGCGATCCAGAACCTTGCCTGGGGTATCGGCCAGCCGCTTTTCGCGGCGATGGCCGAGAAGCTGGGCGACCGCAAGGCGATCGTGCTGGGCGCGCTGGCCTATGCGGCGGGGCTGATCCTGTCGTCGGGCGCGAGCCTGCCGATCCAGCACCAGATGCTGGAGATCCTCGTGGGCTTTGGCATCGCGGGCACCGGTTTCGGCGTGATCCTAGCCGTGGTGGGCCGCGCCGCCTCCGACGACAACCGCTCCATGGCGCTCGCCGTGGCGACGGCGGCGGGATCGGCGGGGCAGGTCTTCGGCGCGCCGCTGGCCGAGATCCTGCTGGGCTACATGACGTGGCAATCGGTGTTCCTCGTCTTCGCGGGGATGATTCTGGCCACGCTCCTGGCCCTGCCGATGATGCGCTCCCCCGCCCCGGCCTCCACGGCGGAGCTGCAGGAGAGCATGGCGCGCGTGCTGGGCCGGGCGGCGCGCGATCCCTCCTATGCGCTGATCTTCCTCGGCTTCTTCTCCTGCGGCTACCAGCTGGCCTTCATCACCGCGCATTTCCCGGCCTTCGTGACCGAGATCTGCGCGCCGATCGCCGCGGGCAGCGTGCTGGCCTCGATGGGAATCACCACCACCGCGGGGCTTGGCGCCGTCGCCATCTCGATCATCGGGCTGGCCAATATCGCGGGCACCATCGCGGCGGGCTGGGCGGGCAAGCGCTACAGCAAGAAATACCTGCTGGCGGGGATCTACACGGGCCGGACCATCGCGGCGGCGTGGTTCATCCTGACGCCGATGACGCCCGCGACGGTGCTGATCTTCTCGGGCGTGATGGGCAGCCTGTGGCTTGCCACCGTGCCGCTCACCTCGGGCCTCGTCGCGCATCTCTACGGGCTGCGCTACATGGGCACGCTTTATGGCATCGTCTTCTTTTCGCACCAGCTGGGCAGCTTCATGGGCGTCTGGCTCGGGGGGCGGATGTACGACGCCTATGGCAGCTACGAGGCGGTGTGGTGGATCGGCGTCGGGGTGGGCGCGCTTTCGGCGATCGTGCATCTGCCGATTCGCGAGCGGCGCGCCCCCGCCATGACACCGGCTTAGTCGCGCGCGCCGAAGATCGCGGAGCCGACCCGCACATGGGTGGCGCCATGGGCGATGGCGGTCTCGTAATCGCCGCTCATGCCCATCGACAGCCCCGAGAGCCCGTTGCGCGCGGCCATCTCGCGCAGCATGTCGAAATGTGCCGCCGGATCCTCGTGGCTGGGGGGAATGCACATCAGCCCCGCCACCGGCAGGTCGAGATCGCGGCAGCGCGCCACGAATCCATCCGCGTCCTCGGGTAGAACGCCCGCCTTTTGCGATTCCCGGCCTGTGTTGACCTGCACGAAGAGCTCCGGGCAGGCGCCGCGCTCCTGCGCCAGCCGGGCCAGCGTCTCGGCCAGCTTCGGGCGATCGAGCGAGTGGATCGCATGGGCGATCTCCATCGCGGCGCGGGCCTTGTTGGTCTGCAGCGGTCCGATCACGTGGATCTGGACGCCGTCGAACCGCGGCGCGAGCGCGCCCCAGCGCGACTGCGCCTCCTGCACCCGATTCTCGCCGAACACGCGCTGTCCGGCCTGCAAAACAGGCAGCACCCGCGCCTCGGGCTGCATCTTCGAGACGGCGATGAGAGTGATCCCGGCGGGGTCGCGGCCCGCCTTGCGCGCCGCGGCGGCGACGCCGTTTCTGATCCGGTCGAGCGACATGCGTGTCTCCTGCGGGGGCCATTCGGGCCGGTTGGCGGCTGTGTGACCCGGTTGCATCAATTCTGGGGCAGGACCTTGGGCCCAAGCCAATCTTCTTGAGTGTGAAGCCCCCCCTGCGCAATGAAAACCTCAATGCTGGCTCGACTGGCATTCTCGGGAATGCAAATACGAGGGAATATCATGAAACGCATCCTGCTCGCCTCGGCCTCGATCGTGGCCTTTGCCGGCGCTGCCGCCGCTGAAATCAGCTTCTCCGGCGAAGCCGTGCTCGGCTACAACGACACCGAAGCTCTCGACGGTGACGAAGACGCCGCCGGCAACCTCACCGTTGGTGATGAAGACACCGGCTTCTACTGGAGCGGTGAGCTCGGCATCACCATGTCGCAAGAGCTCGACAACGGCCTCGTCGCTGCCGCGACCGTGACCTCCGACGTCGTCGACAACCAGCTCGAAGGCGACATCTTCGCCGAAGGCTTCGTGCTGTCGCTGACCTCCGAGACCGCCGCCCTGTTCTTCGGCGACACCGACATGGCCGCCAACCTGCGCTGGGACGGCGTTTCGGAAATGGCCCATGACGGCTTTTCCGAAACCGACGGCGAGACCGTGCTGCGCGGCGACTTCATGGCCTACGGCCTCGACGTCTCGGTTTCGGCCCTCGTGGACGACACCTTCGACGGTGACACCACCGGCCTCGACGGCTCCGGCGACACCCTCGACCAGTACTCGGTCGGCGTGGCTGGCACCATCGGCGCGTTCCAGATGAGCGCAGCCTACCAGGAAGAAGAGCGCGACTTCGACTTCGGCGGCGACGACTTCAACCCGAACCAGATCTTCGGCATCTCGGTCGGCGCGGCTTTCGCCGGTGCTGACGTCGACGTGGCCTATGCCCGCGAAGAAGACGCCTCGGGCGACTCCGAGTCCTCGACCGGCATCGAAGTTGCCTACCCGATCGGCCCCGTCACCCTCGGCGCCTTCTACGTCTCCGAGTCGGATGACGATGGCGACAGCTTCGGCGTCGCGGCCGACTACGTCTCGGGCGCGCTCACCGTCACCACCGCCTACGAAGAAGTTCGTGAAGGCGACGAGGACTGGGCGATCGAAGCCGGCTACGACTTCGGCATGGGCCTGAACGCCTACGCCGGCGTTTCCGACGCGGGCGACGACTACTACGTCGCTGGCACCTACGATCTGGCCGAAGGCGCGCAGCTGCTCGTCTCCTACGCCGAGGACGACGACCGCGACTCCGAGGACGAGATCGGCGATCCCGAGTACCAGGAAGGTACCACCGTCGAGGTCTCCTTCGAGTTCTGATCCTTTCGGATCACGACATCAGGCAGGGGCGGTCCTTCGGGGCCGCCCTTCGCTTTTGCGGGGCGGCAATTGCGCGTGCGGGAGTGGCACAGCGGATCGATGTGCAGTATCACCGCCAGCGGGCCGAGCGGCCCGATCCGAGCCGTGCCAGACCATCCGAGGGACCACACATGTCGCGCTACACCGCCGCCGAGATCGAAGCCAAATGGCAGGCCGCCTGGGACGAGGCGGGCCTCTTCACCGCGCGGCGCAGCGCCGACAAGCCGAAATACTACGTGCTGGAGATGTTCCCCTACCCCTCGGGGCGGATCCACATGGGCCATGTGCGCAACTACACGATGGGCGACGTGATCGCGCGTCACAAGCTGGCCACGGGGCACAACGTGCTGCACCCGATGGGTTGGGACGCCTTTGGCATGCCAGCCGAGAACGCCGCCATGGCGAGCGGGGGCCACCCGAAGGAGTGGACCTACAACAACATCGCCGACATGCGTGCGCAGATGAAGCCGCTGGGCCTGTCGATCGACTGGAGCCGCGAATTCGCGACCTGCGATCCGGAGTATTACGGCCAGCAGCAGGCGCTCTTCATCGACATGCTGGAAAAGGGCCTCGTCTACCGCAAGAACGCGGTGGTGAACTGGGACCCCGTGGACATGACCGTGCTCGCCAACGAGCAGGTGATCGACGGCAAGGGCTGGCGCTCCGGCGCCGAGGTCGAACGGCGCGAGCTGACGCAGTGGTTCTTCAAGATCTCGGAATATTCCGAGGAGCTGCTCTCGGCGCTCGACGGGCTCGACGACTGGCCCACCAAGGTCAAGCTGATGCAGGCCAACTGGATCGGCCGTTCGCGGGGGCTGGAAATGGCCTTCGGCCTGACCGAGGAGACGCATGGGTTCGACCGGGTCGAGGTCTACACCACCCGGCCCGACACGCTTCTGGGCGCGAGCTTCATCGGCATCTCGCCCGATCACCCGCTGGCGCGCAGCCTCGAGGCCGAGCGCGAGGACGTCGCCGCCTTCTGCGCCGAGGCGCGGCGCGGCGGCACCACCGAAGAGGCGCTGGAGACCGGCGAGAAGCTGGGCTTCGACACCGGCCTCAGGGCGCGCCATCCCTTCGACCAGGGCCGCGAACTGCCCGTCTGGATCGCCAATTTCGTGCTGATGGATTACGGCACCGGGGCGATCTTCGGCTGCCCGGGCCACGACCAGCGCGACCTCGACTTCGCGCGCAAATACGCACTCCCGGTGATCTCCACCTTCGCCCCCGCCCAGGACGACGGGCAGGCGCTGGCCGAGGATGGCGGCGCGGCCTACGTGCCGCCCAAGACCGAGCTGGTGATCTACATCAAGGGCTTCGCGGGCGAGACCGAGCAGACCGGCGAACAGGCGATCGATGCCGCCATCGATTTCTGCGAGGCCAATGGCGTGGGGCGCGGCGTGACCCGCTTCCGCCTGCGCGACTGGGGCCTGAGCCGCCAGCGCTACTGGGGCACCCCGATCCCCATCGTGCATTGCGAGGATTGCGGCGCCGTGCCCGAAAAGAAGGAGAACCTGCCGGTTCGCCTGCCCGACGACGTGAGCTTCGACGTGCCGGGCAACCCGCTCGACCGGCATCCGACATGGCGCGACGCCCCCTGCCCGCGCTGCGGCAAGGACGCCCGCCGCGAGACCGACACGATGGACACCTTCGTCGACAGCTCGTGGTACTACGCGCGCTTCACCTCGCCCCGCGCCGAAACGCCGACCGATCTGGCCGAGGCCGAGTACTGGATGAACGTCGACCAGTACATCGGCGGCATCGAGCACGCGATTCTACACCTGCTCTACTCGCGCTTCTTCGCCCGTGCGATGCACGCGACCGGCCACCTGCCCGCGAGCGCGATCGAGCCGTTCAACGCGCTCTTCACCCAAGGCATGGTCACGCACGAGATCTACCAGACGCGCGACGCGAATGGCCGCCCGGTCTATCACCTGCCCGAAAGCGTCGAGAACGGCGCGCTGAAGGACACGGGCGAAAAGGTCGAGATCATCCCCTCGGCCAAGATGTCGAAATCCAAGAAGAACGTCGTCGATCCCGACGCGATCCTCGCGCAATACGGCGCCGACACGGCGCGCTGGTTCGTGCTCTCCGACAGCCCGCCCGAGCGTGATGTCGAGTGGACCGCCTCGGGTGCCGAGGCCGCGCACAAGCACCTCGCCCGCGTCTGGCGCATCGCTGCCGAGGCCGCCGAGGCCGAGGGCGGTGATGCGGGCGCCGACGAGGAGCTGATGCGCCAGCTGCACCGCACGATCCGCGACGTGACGCTGGGGCTCGAAAGCTTTGGCTTCAACGCCGCGATCGCCAAGCTCTATGCCTTCACCTCCGTCCTGGCGAAATCGAAGGCGAGCGCAGGCGCGCGACGCGAGGCCGCGAAGGTTCTGGCGCAGCTGATGTCGCCCATGACCCCGCATCTCGCGGAGGAGATCTGGACGCTTCTGGGCGGGACCGGCTTCGTGGCCAACACGCCCTGGCCCGTGGCCGAGGAGCGCCTCCTCGTCGAGGACAGCGTCACCCTGCCGATCCAGATCAACGGCAAGCGCCGCTCCGAGATCTCGGTGCCGAAGGCGATGGAGAAGGCCGAGATCGAGGCGCTGGTGCTGGCAGACGAGGCCGTGGCGAAGGCGCTCGACGGCGGCGCCCCGAAGAAGCTCATCGTGGTGCCGGGCCGGATCGTCAATGTGGTCGTCTGAGCCAGGCCGCCGGGCCGTGCTGCTGGGCGCTCTGGCGTTGGGCGGCTGCGGCTTCACCCCGGCCTACGGGCCCGGGGGCGATGCCGCGCGGCTGCGCGGCATGGTGCGCGTCGAGACCCCTGCGACCTTTGCGGGCTACCTGCTGCGCGCCCGCCTGCTCGACCGGCTCGGCCCGGCGGCAGAGCCGCGCTATGTGCTGTCGCTCGACATCTCCGAAGAGGTCGAGCAGGCCGCGATCAGCGCCGATGGCGCGGTGCTGCGCTACAGGCTGCTGGGCCGCGCCGAATACAGGCTCCGCGCGCGAGGCGCCGATACGGATCTGGCGCAGGGCACGGTGTCCGATTTTGCCGGCTATTCGGCCACGCTGGGCACCGTCGCCTCCGAGGCGGCCGCGCGCGACGCGCGCGAACGGCTGGCCATCCTGCTGGGCGACCGGATCATGACCCGGCTGCTGGCGCTGCAGCTGCCCGAATGAAGCTCTCGACCCGCGATGCAGCGGCGTTCTTGCGCCAGCCCGACCCCAAGGTGGCGGGTGTCCTGATCTGGGGCGAGGACGCGATGCGCGTGGCGCAAAAGCGCAAGGAGCTGATCGCCAGGCTCGCCGGCCCCGAGGCCGAGGCCGAGATGCGGCTCAGCCGCCTGCCCGCCGCCGATCTGCGCCGCGACGGGGCGGCGCTGCTCGACGCAGTGAAGGCGCAGGGCTTCTTCCCCGGCCCCCGCGTGGTCTTCGTCGAGGGCGCGACCGACGGGCTGGCCCCGCTGTTCGATACTGCGTTGAAGGACTGGGTGCCGGGCGATGCGCAGATCCTCGCCACTGCCGGGCAGCTCGCCGCGAAATCGGCGCTGCGCAAGCTGTTCGAGGCGCGCCCCCTCGTGGTTTCGATCGGCATCTATGACGACCCGCCGGGGCCCGAGGAGATCGCCGCCATGCTCGCCGCAGCCGCTGTGCCCGAGCCCGATCTCGACGGGAGGACGCTTCTGGCGGAACTGGCCCGCGCCCTCGATCCCGGTGCTCTGCGCATGACCGTGGAAAAGCTCGGCCTCTACAAGCATGGCGACGCCAGCCCGACCACCGCCGCCGACATCACCGCCGTGGCCCCCCGCTCGACCGAGGCCGAGACGGATGCGCTGCTCGCCGTCGTGGCCGAGGGGCGCGCGCCGCAGATCGCGGCGCTGCTGCGCCGCCTCTATGCGCAGGGCACGACGCCGGTCTCGCTGTGCATCGTGGCGCTGCGGCACTTT
>NZ_JAMYXC010000245.1 GCF_024159025.1 Limimaricola litoreus | reverse complement strand
CACCGAAGCCGCCGCCGAGCTGGAGCTGCGGCAATATTACGAGACGGTTCACCCGAAAGGGCAGGAGGTGATGCTTGACTGATGCGGATGATCTGATCGTTCTGCCCGAGGCGCTGTTCGACGGCGAGGCGGAAGCGCCGCTTGCCGACCGGGCCATCGTGATCCGCGAAGGGCGGATCCATGACGTCACCAAAGCCGCCCATGCGCCGCCGGGCCGGCTGCTGCGCGCGCCCGTGGCGGCACCGGGCTTCATCGACCTGCAGATCAATGGCGGCGGCGGGGTGATGTTCAACGACGCGCCGACGCGCGATACATTGCGCCGCATGGCGCGCGCGGCGCGGCGCGGTGGTACGGCGCATATCCTGCCGACTTTCATCACCGCGCCGGACAGCTCCTATCTCGCCGCGATGCAGGCGGTGCGCGAGGCGCTGGCCGAAGCCGAGCCGGGCATTCTCGGCCTGCATCTCGAGGGGCCCTTCCTGTCGCCCGCGCGGCCGGGCATCCATCCGCCCTCTGCGGTGCAACGGCTGTCGGAGGCCGATCTCGATGCGCTGTGCGAGGGTGTGGGGGGGCCGTTCCTGATCACCCTGGCGCCGGAAGAGGCGCCGCCGGGCGCGATCGCCCGGCTGGTCGGAGCGGGGCTCAGGGTCTTTGCCGGCCACAGCGAGGCCGATCACGCCGCGATGCGCCGCGCGGCGGACGAAGGGCTGAGCGGCGGCACGCATCTTTTCAACGCGATGTCGCAGATCATGGGGCGCGCGCCCGGCGTGGTGGGGTCGCTCTTCGATGACGACCGGCTCTTTGCCGGGATCATCGCCGACGACATCCACGTGCATCCGGCGAACCTGCGGCTGGCGCTGCGGGTCATGACGGAGCGGCGGCTGTACCTCGTCACCGACGCGATGGCGACGCTGGATGCGCCCGAGGCGAGCTTCACGGTCAACGGCAAGACCATCTCCCAGAAGGACGGGCGTCTTGCCGATGCCGAAGGCCGCTTGGCGGGGGCGCATCTGGCGATGGACGAGGCCGTGCGCAACATGTGCCGCCTGGGCGGGGCAAGCCGGGCCCAGGCGTTGCGGATGGCGTCGACCACCCCGGCCGAGGCGCTCGGGCTGGGGGCCGATCTTGGGCGCATCGCGCCGGGGCAGCGCGCCTCGATCACCCTTCTGACCCGGGATCTGGAGGCCTGTGGCACCGTCGTGGACGGGGTCTGCTGATGGCGTGGATGCCTCGTTTCGAAGGCATCCCGATGGTTCGGGACATGTGGGCGAGACAACTCGGGGCGGTCATCCCTGCCGGCGTTGATGCAGAGCTTTCCGCTCGCCGGTTCACATGGCGATGCAGCTGCTGAGATGGGCGACGGGACGTAGCCCATGGCTGCCCGCTACCGCACGACGAACTGGTCCGCCCACAACGCGGCGCTGCGCAGGCGCAGGCTTCCTGCTGATCTGGCTGGACCGGGAGATGACGTGGCTTGCACCGCATGGGGGACGGCTGCGCAAGCGGCATGATGGCGGGCGCGCCTGAGCAGCAGATCCAAGCCGCGGAGCTACAAGACCAGACACCGGTCTGATCGTAACGCGGCGCTGAGGATGCGTGGTTCCCTGACAATGAAAACGCTGATCGTTCCCGGGCGCGCCACACCTTCGGGGCGCGGCATCGGAGCCTGTCTCGACCGGACAGGAGTGCGCGAAACGGTATGATCCCGGGTTGGAATAAAACGCCTGTCCCATCCGTCTTTCCATCGGAGCTGCCCTGCAAGAGGCGCAGTCATCGAGGGAGGAACGATCATGACAGTGCTACCGAGGATCAAGAGACGTCATTTCCTGCTCGCGAGCACCGGCGGCATCGTCGGCGCGGCCGCCGGGCTTCCGGCCATGGCGCAGGAAGGCAAGGCGCTGCCGGACTACGTGGCTTGGAAGGATGCCGACGACCTCATCGTCCATTCGCAACAGACGCTGGAGACCCAGCGCGGCGCGATCGGCTCGGGTCTCGTGACACCGAGCGAGGATCTCTACATCCGCAACAACCTGCCCGCGCCGTCAGAGGAGATCGTAGCGGATCGCGATGCCTGGGAGCTGAGCGTCGAGGGCGTGGCCGAGCCGCGCGCGATCACCCTGGGCGATCTCAAGACGATCGGCGTCGAAACCGTGGCCTGCGTCCTGCAATGCTCGGGCAACGGGCGCGCCTTTTTCGAGCACGAGACCAGCGGCACGCAGTGGTCGGTCGGGGCCGCGGGCAACGTGGTCTGGACCGGTGTGCCGGTGCGTGACGTGGTGGCGGCCATGGGCGGCGTGGCCGAAGGGCTGGACTGGCTGACCGGCACCGGCGGCGAGGAGATCCCCGACGGCGTGCCGAAGGAGACGATCCAGGTGGAGCGCTCGGTGCCCAAGGAGGCGATGGAGCGCGCCATTCTCGCCTGGGACATGAACGGGCAGCCCATTCCGCTGGCGCATGGCGGGCCGCTGCGGCTGGTGATCCCGGGCTATTACGGGGTCAACAACGTGAAGTATCTCAAGCGGCTGGCCTTCACCGAAGAGGAGTCGCCCAACAAGATCCAGCAGACCAGCTACCGGATCCGCCCGGTCGGCGAGAAGGGCGCGCCCTCGCAGCCCTCGATGTTCGAGATGAACGTGAAATCCTGGATCACCGGCCCGCTCGAGGAGGCCGGGACCGGCAAGGTGCAGATCCACGGCGTGGCCATGGGCGGCATCACGGCGCTCGAGAAGGTCGAGGTTTCCACCGATGACGGGCAGAGCTGGACGCAGGCGCAGTTTCTTGGGCCGGACATGGGCCCCTATGCCTGGCGCCCCTTCGTCGTGATCGCCGATCTGGGGCAGGGGTCGCATGTGCTCGCCAGCCGGGCCAGCACGGTCGACGGGCAGGTGCAGCCCGAGACCTTCGAGCCTAATGAGCGCGGCTATGGCCACAACGGCTGGCGCGCCCATGCCGTCGATCTGACGGTCCTCTGATCGCAATACCATCCTCCCGACCGCCGATGGGGCGCGGTCGGGATCACCAATTTCAGGGACATACCGAATGATGACCTTCAAGACGCCGCTTGCCGGCCTCGCTTTCGCGGCCGTTGCGGGCGGCACCGCCGCGGCGAACCCGGATCACGACCTCGGGCGCAATCTTTTCACCGACAATGCCTTCATGCCCTGCAGCGCCTGCCACGCCCTCGCCGATGCCGGGGCGGAAGGGGCGGTCGGCCCCGACCTCGACGTCTTTGCCCCGACCATCGACCAGGTGCGCGTGGCCGTCACCAGCGGCATCGGCATCATGCCGGCCTTTTCGGAAGACCTGAGCGAAGAGGAGATCGAAGCCATCTCCGCCTATGTCGCGGCGGCTACCGGCTCGGCAGTGCCGCAAGAGGGCGCATCGGATCTGGCCGAGACGCCCGGGGGCGCCGACGCCTCGTGATCCGTCAGGCGCGTCACGGCCAGCCCCCGGGGGCCGGGCGTGACGCGGTCACCCGCAGGCGCGGGCGTCCTGCAGGCGACTGGCGAGGATGGTTTCACCCCCGGTGCCGATGCCTTCTCGCAGATAGGCGGTGATGGTCTCGAAACGGCGGGGGTCCATGTCGCGGGCCACCAGCACATGAGGCGTGGCGCCGTTGTGCCACGCGGCCTGCATCGACGCCGGATCCGGGTCGTCGATCGAGGCCTCTCCGACAAGGAGGGTGAGGCGGCACCCGTTGCGTCCGACATAGTGACCGGCCCTGACGCGACCGACCCTCCGCTCGGCCACGAGGCTCAGCCCCGCCACCCCCAGATCGGGAAGTTCGGCGGATGACGACACGGACGCATCCTGAATCTCATCGCCGATCGAGGCCGTCGCGTCGGTCAGAAACCCGGCATGGATCTCGGTCGCGGAGGGTTTGCGATCAACCTGCCCGACCCCCAGAAGAGCGGCGATGGCCAGACCGGCGGCGAGGGCGCCTGCCGCGGCCCATTGCCTGATCGACACCGCGCGCGGGGGCGCGGTGTCGCGCATTGGGCGCAGCGCCCGCAGATCCTTCTTGAGGTCGGCTAGATCTTCATGGGCCAGCGCAAGCGACGTCTCCCGCCCGAGGCGGCGCTCGAAGGCGGCTCGTTCCACGGGATCGAGCTCGTCGTCGAGATACGCGCCGAGCAGGATCATGTCCTGATCGCTCATCTGGGTCATTCCGATAGGTCCCTCGCGCTCTCGCGATCCTCGCCTTCGACGAGATCGAGCATCTGTTTGCGGGCTCGGCTCAGCCGGCTCATGACGGTCCCGGTCGGGACATCCATGACCTCGGCCGCCTCGCGATATTTCAAACCCATGATGTCCACCAAAAACAGCACCTCCCGACATCCGGACGGCAGCTTGGCAAAGGCCAGTCTCGTCAGCACCACCCGTTCGGTGCCGCTTTCATGCGGCGCCTCATCCAAGAGACGTCTCCCGGCCTCGGAATATTCCCGGCGCACGCGCCATTTGCGCAGCTCGTCGTAACGCAGGTTGCGAAGCACCCTGAACATCCAGGGCCGCAGCTCGTCGATCCGGCGCGGTGGAGCCTTCGCCCGCATGGCGCGCTCGACGGCATCCTGTACGAGATCCTGCGCTTCGTGCTGCGCGTCGCAGATCGCTCCGGCATAGGCCTGCAGCTCCGGAAACAGGATTTCGATCTGGCGGCGCAACTGCATGCCGCAGGTCTTATCATGGGGTCCGGCGCCGGGGGAAGAAGCTCCGACCGCCTGCTGCAGTCGAGAGCTCGTCACGGTTCTTGTGAGGTATGGCCGGTAGGATCCTGCGATTGCGCGATATCCCGTGCGGCCCCCTGACATGTGCCCGGCGATGACCGCGACGCTGCCGCGTTGGACACCCCGGATCACGGTGAGATCGATTTCCGGCACCTGTTCCGGATCATTCGCCTACTCGGCTACAACGCTCCGCCCGGGGCTGAATACAAGCCCGGCGGCGATACAGACAAATCGCTGAATTGGCTGAGAGACCCGCTCGGCGATGTCCGAGACGCGAGGCGGTTCCCCGTAGCATCGTTCTGCGGCGCGGGTTGATTGCCCAACCTTCAAGGGAGGGCCAAAGGCGGAGCGATCCGTTTCGCTCAAGCGCGCGCGCTTCCAACCTGCGCCGTCGCATCCCCGACCGCGCACCGCCGGCGCGCGGCGTAGGGGCGATGTTGCGCAAAGCAGCCTCGGGCATGACTGCCCCCTTTCCCGCCTCTCCTCAGCGGACGGCTTCGATTTCGGCCCTGCTAAGGGCCGAGAAGCGGTTCATGAGGGCGATGCGGATCTGGATTTCGGCGGTCTGGCGGTCGGGGTCTCGTGACATGATCCTCTCGCCGAAGAGCTTCAGGCAGTTCATCTTGGGCTCGACGCGAGTTCGGACGTGGTGGCCGGTCCTTTTCTTCCAGAGCGTCCGGCCTAAGCGCCGGGCTGCCCGCAGGATCTCGTTTCGCGCGATGGCGGCGGGACAGTCTTCTTTTCAGGCACGACCATTGCGGCGGATCGGTATGACGGCATCCGCGCCTGCCGACGGCACAGCGTCGAATAGTCCGGAACCGGCCAGTCGAGCCCCGCCATCTGGATCAGGCTCTCGACCAGCCCGACCGTCTGCCGGAGCGGAAGACCGAAGAGCACTTTCAGGGTGAGGCATGTTTGGATCGCAGCGTCCGAGAAGGTCTGGGGCCGTCCGCGCTTGCCGCTCCTGCCAGCGTGCCAGACCATCTCGGGATCGAACCAGACCGACAGCGAGCCGCGCTTGCTCAGCGCCGCGTTGTGGGCGGACCAGTTCGTCGCGCGGTAGCGGGACGGGGAAGGCTTTGGCATGCCCCCGAGCTAACCGTCAGGGCCCGCTCAGTGAATCTCCTTTACCGATATGTGCAGCAACGTCCATCCACATCGCGCGCCCCCGCAGAAGGTCTGCGGGAGCGGCCGGTTTCGGCAGGTGTCGCCCGCAGGCGTGCAGGCTCAGACCGGATCCCAGTTGAACACGTCGGCCGAGACGTCGAGTGGCACGTAGCTCGATTTCAGCGATGCCATCGCGTGGCGGGTCACGCTGTCGATGTCCCAGCCCTCGCCGCGATGGACGGCCCGTACCGGCCGGGGCTGGGACATCAGGAAGATCTCGTTGTTGCGCACGGCGAAGATCTGTCCCGTGGTCTCGGCGCCCTCGTCCGACGCGAGGTAGAGCGCGACGGGGGCGATCTTTTCGGGCTTCATCTCCTTCATCCGATCGACCCGCTCCTGCTGCTCGGGGCTGTCGACCTTGATCGAGGAGGTCATGCGGCTCCAGGCGAAGGGCGCGATGCAGTTCGAGCGGATGTTCCAGCGCGCAAGATCGAGGGCGATGGATTTCGACAAAGCCGCGACACCCAGCTTCGCGGCGGAATAGTTGGCCTGCGCGAGATTGCCGATCAGGCCGGAGGTCGAGGTCATGTGGATCAGGCTGCCGGACCCCTGTTCGCGCATCACGTCCGCCGCGGCGCGGCTGACGTTGAAGCTGCCGTAGAGATGCACCTTCACCACGGCATCGAAGTTCTCATAGGTCATCTTGTGAAAGAAGCAGTCGCGCAGGATGCCCGCGTTGTTGACGACGCTGTCGAGGCGGCCAAAGGCGCTGACGGCCTGTTGCACCATGTTCTTCGCACCTTCGGGGTCCGAGACATCATCGCCATTGGCGACGGCGACGCCACCTGACCTCTCGATCTCGGCCACGGTGTCCTGCGCGGCGGCACTGGATTCGCGCTGGCCTTCGAGCGAGGCACCGATGTCGTTGACGACGACCTGCGCCCCGGCTTTCGCGGCCTCCATCGCGATGGCGCGACCGATGCCATTGCCGGCGCCGGTCACCAGCATGACCTTGCCACTGAGGGGTTTCATGTCGGGCATATCTCCTCCGTTCTTCATGGGTGTTTCGGGTGGTTTCTCAAGGGGCAAGGCATCGAACCTGACCGCATCACGCTATTCCCCTATCAGAATATGATTTACTATACAGAATGCGATCTGTAGAACAAGGGAGGATGCAGTTCGTGCCAAGGGGAGGACCAACCATGGCGACAGGTGTGGACGAGGACGTTTTCGAGCAGCTCGTGGAAACGGTGGATCGATTCGCCCGCGAGCGGCTGATCCCGGCGGAACGCCGGGTTGAGGAGGAGGACGCGATCCCCGAGGAGATCGTGACCGAGATGAAGGAGATGGGGCTTTTCGGACTGTCCACGCCCGAGGAGTTCGGCGGCATCGGCCTGAACGTGCCGCAGGAGGCGCGGCTGATCGAGACCCTGTGCTACGCCTCTCTGACCTTCCGCTCGCTGATCGGCACGAATGTGGGCATCGGCTCGCAGGGCATCGTCATGGACGGCACGCAGGCACAAAAGGAGCGATGGCTGCCCGGCGTGGCAAGCGGCGAAGTGATCGCGTCCTTTGCGTTGACCGAGCCCGACCATGGCTCGGACGCGGGCGGCATCCGCACCTCGGCCCGGCGCGACGGCGGTGATTTCGTCATCAACGGCACCAAGCGCTACATCACCAATGCCGTGCGCGCCGGGGTGTTCACCGTCTTTGCCCGGACCGATGCCGAGAAGCCCGGCGCCGACGGGGTCTCGGCCTTCATCGTGCCGGCGGACACGCCGGGCATCACGGTGGCCAAGCCCGACCGCAAGCTTGGCCAGCGCGGAACGAAGACCTCGGACGTGATCTTCGAGAACGTGCGCGTGCCCGAAAGCGCGATCCTGGGCGGTGCGGAGCGGCTGCATCAGGGCTTTCGCACCGCCATGAAGGTGCTCGACCGGGGCCGCATCCACGTCGGCGCGATGGCGGTGGGCCAGAGCCAGCGCATGCTCGACATCGCCACCGATTACGCGCTGGAGCGCCGCCAGTTCGGCAAGCCGATCGGAGAGCATCAGCTGGTGCAGGGCATGATCGCCGATTGCCAGGCCGAGCTTCAGGCAGCGCGCGCGCTCGTCCGGGCCACGGCCGATACCTTCGACCGCGAGGGCAAGGCCATCCTCGAGGCCTCCTGCACCAAGTATTTCTGCACCGAGGCCGCCGGGCGCATCGCCGACCGGGCGCTGCAGATCCACGGCGGCGCGGGCTACATGGCGGAGTATGATATCGAGCGGCTCTACCGCGACATCCGGCTGCTGCGGATCTACGAGGGCACCAGCCAGATCCAGCAGCTCGTCATCGCGCGCCGCACCCTGTCGCAGCGGGCGGGCTGATCGTGGCTGCGCATGTGCCCCGCGGCATCGACGAGATGCCGCCGCAATCGGCGTTCTCGGCGCTCCTGGGGATCGAGATCGCGACCTGCACCCCCGAAGAGGTGGTGTGCCGGATGCGGGTGACCGAGGCGATGGGCAACCGCAACGGCGTGCTGCATGGCGGCGCGCTGATGACGCTGGCCGATACGGCGGCGGGAACCTCGGCCTTCATCAACAGCCCGGCCGAGATCTCCAACACCACGGTCGAGGCCAAGACCAATTTCATCAGGCCGATCAAGGTGGGCGATACGGTGATCGCGCGCTGCGTGCCCGTCCATGTGGGGCGCACCACGGTGGTGCTTCAGGTCACGCTGACGCGCGATGACGGCAAGATCGTCGGCTCGACCTCGCAGACCCACCTGTTTCTGGGCTGGAAAGACTGAGACGAAGGGGAGGGACGAATGACGGACACCGAAGTTTCGAAGCCCGCGCCGCGGGCCGCCCGTGAGGCGCATCCGGGCCAATGCACCGCAATTCTCGGATCGGAGGCCGTCCTGTGACCAGTCTTTCGCATATCGACGGGCTGATCGCCCCGAAATCCGTGGCCATCATCGGCGCCTCCGATGACCCGACCCGGATCGGCGGCCGCCCGATCGCGGCCATGCTCAGGGCGGGCTACGCGGGCCGCATCCTTCCGGTGAACCCCAAGCGCGACACGGTGCAGGGCCTGCCCTGCTACGCCAGCGTCGAGGCCCTCCCCGAAGCGCCCGAGGCGGCGCTGATCGCGGTGCCGGCCAAGCTGGTCGCACAGACCATCGAGGCGCTCGGCCGCAAGGGATGCCGGGCCGCGACGCTGTTCTCGGCGGGCTTTGCCGAGATGGGCGCGGCGGGCGAGGCGGCGCAGCGCGATTTGGTCGCGCTGGCACGACGATATGACATGCGGCTTCTGGGACCGAACACGCTTGGCGTCTACAACGTGGACATCGGCTATTTCGGCACGTTTTCCTCGTCGCTCGACACCGGGCATCCGCGCCCCGGCAACATCGGCATCGCCAGCCAGTCCGGCGCCTTCGGCGCGCATCTGGGCGCTCTTGCGCGGGATCGGGGGCTTGGCGCCTCAATGCTCATCACCACTGGCAACGAGGCCGATATCACCGTCGCCGAGGCGATCCGCTGGATGGCCGAAAGCGACACCATCGACGTGATCTGCACCTATATGGAGGCCGTCAACGACGCGCCGGCGCTGCTGGCGGCGCTCGATGCGGCGCGCGCGGCCAAAAAGCCGGTCTTGATGCTGAAATCGGGCAGCTCGGCGGTCGGCGCGCGCGCCGCCGCCTCGCACACCGCCTCGCTCACCGGCGATGCCATGGTCGCGGATGCGGTGCTGTCCGATCACGGCGCGATCATGCTGACCGATCCGGAGACGATGATGGACATCGCCTATGCCGCCTCCAAGGGCGTGCTGCCCGAGCGGCATGCGCTGGGGGTGGTCACGGTCAGCGGCGGCGCGGGGATCGTCATTAGCGACGAGGCCGAGCGCATCGGCCTGCCGATGCCCGCCATGCCCGAGGCCGCGCAGGCCCGGCTGCTGGAGGCGCTTCCCTATGCCTCCGCCGCCAACCCGCTCGACTGCACGGCGCAGGCGCTCAACGAGCCCGCCTTGCTCGAACAGTTCACCCGCGCCGCACTGGAGGAGGGCGGCTACGGCGCGGTATTGTGCTTCCTGACCTATGTCGCGGGAAGCCGGGCGATGTCCGACGTCATCCTCGAGGCGATGGCCCCGTTGCGCGCGGCCTACCCCGACCGCATCATCGCCTTTTGCGCCCTCGGAGACCCGCAGGTGCTGCACCGCTACGACGAGGCGGGCATCCTCGTGTTCAACGACCCCTGCCGCGCGGTGCGCGCGCTGAACGCGGTGCTGCGGCTCGGCGCGGCGCAGGGCATGTCCCGCCCCGCGC
>NZ_JAMYXC010000271.1 GCF_024159025.1 Limimaricola litoreus | reverse complement strand
GCGCGGCGCGGCGCGCGCCCGGCCTCGAAGCGGTCCAGCGTCACCGGTCCGGCCGACATCGCACCGAAGAGCTGGTCGCAGCCCGCGACGTTGGCAAGCCGCAGGCAGCAGGCCGCCGGGGCCTGCGCGCCAAGGCGCCTGACCTCGGCCGTGACGGCGCGCTCCATTGCCAGCTTGGCCTCGCCGTAGGGCGCGGCCGGTGCGGCGGTGTCCTCTCGGCCGGGGTCTGCCTCCCGGCCATAGACCGCGGCCGAGGACATCAGCAGCACCGGCCCGAGCCTCTCGCGCGCGGCCAACCGCAGCGCGGCCAGCGCCAGATCGGTGTTGGCCGCGAGCGCGTCGGGCGCACCTTCGGTGACGCCCGCCAGAACCACCACGCCGCGCACCGGGCGCGGCAGGGCGGGGGGTGTTTCGCGCATGTCCCAGGCATAGTCGCCCCGGCGGCCGTGCCACAGCGCGGCGCGCCCCATGGGCCAATGGCCGTCATCCGCCAGACGGCGCAGCGCCCGGCCGATGCGGCCGGTGCCGCCGAGAATCAGGGGGCCTGTCTGCGCTGTGTCCGAGATCATCCTTCCCGGCTAACCGATCGCGGCGGATCGCGCCAGATCCCCTCAGCCCCGGAAGGCCGCGCGCGCGCCGATCAGCCGCAAACTGCCGCTCAGATAGCACAGCGCCCCGAAGCCCCATGCCATCGGCGCGAACCAGCCGGGCCACAGGCACAGTGCCACGAAGAAGCCGATCGTCTCGGTGCCCTCCAGCAGGCCGTTCGAGAAATAGAGCGACTTGATGCCCTGCGCCGAGGTCTGCATGGCACGCTTTTCCGCGAGGATCGCATAGCCGAGGAACGTCGTGCCGTTGAAGTAGAAGGCCGCGAGCAGGAAGCCGCCTGCCGCGCCATTGGCCGCCGGATCGGCCAGGACGAAGGCCAGCGGCACCGCGCCGTAGAAGGCGAAATCGGCGGCGATGTCGAGATAGCCGCCCCAATCTGTCCTGCGCGTCGCCCGCGCCACCGCCCCGTCGAGCCCGTCGGCCAGCCGCGAGGCCAGAAGCGGCCAGAGCGCCCAGCCCGGCGCGCCCAGCGCAATGAGCGCGGCCGAGAAGAGCCCCAGGCCCAGCCCCGCCAGCGTCACCCCGTCGGCGGTCGCGCCGCGCCGGGCCAGCGCGCGGCCCAGCCGGTTCAGCGGCGCGTCGATCAGGCGGCGGGCGGCGGCGTCGAGCATGCAAGGCGTCCTTGGCTGGGGCGGACCATCATCGGATGGGGCGAGCCATCATCGCGCCGCGCCAGCCCCGCGTCCATTGCGGGGGCGCGGGATGACGCGATGGTGAGGGGGATCACATCGTGTCGTCGATGATCGGCTGCATCGAGACATAGGTCGAGGTGCCGGCGAGGCCGGGCAGGGCCGAGATCTTACTGCCCAGCACCTCGCGGTAGCTGCGGATGTCGCGGGTGCGCACCTTCAGCAGATAGTCGAAGCTGCCCGCGATCAGGTGGCACTGCTCGACCTCGGTGATCATGCGCACTGCCGCGTTGAAGGCGGCGAGCGAGGCCTCGGTGGTGTCGGCCAGCCGCACCTCGACGAAGGCGACATGATCGAGCCCGAGCTTGGCGGGGTCGATCACGGTGCGAAACCCCCGAATCACGCCCTTTTCCTGAAGCCGTTTGAGCCGCACCTGGCAGGGCGATTTCGACAGGCCGACCCGCACCGCCAGCTCGGTGACCGGAAGCCGAGCATTTGCAGCCAATTCGGCGAGAATGCGATAGTCGGTGCGGTCCAGATGGCTGCCAGTGTCGGAATTGCTCATCTTTCGTCCCGCCAATAACGAAGAAATCAACGCAAAAGGCGCGTCTGCCGTCGATTTTCGGGAAACGCGCCTTAGTTGTTCAGGAGTATGATGATCCGGACATTTACTCAAGGGGGTCCGCCAATGAGCGAGCTTGACGATCTGCGCCACCGCATCCGTGCCGATCATCGACGCGATGAGACCGCGGTCCTCGCCGATCTGATGGCGCGCGACCCGATTTCGCCCGAGACCCGCGCCGCCGCGACCCGGCGCGGCACGGCACTCGTGCAGGCGATCCGCAACGACACGCGCCCCGGAATCATGGAGGCCTTCCTCGCGGAATACGGCCTCTCGACCCGCGAGGGCATCGCGCTGATGTGCCTTGCCGAGGCGCTCTTGCGCGTGCCCGACGCCAGAACCATCGACGCGCTGATCGACGATAAGATCACGCCCTCGGACTGGAGCGCGCATCTGGGCAAGGCCGCATCGCCGCTGGTCAACGCCTCGACCTGGGCGCTCATGCTCACCGGCAAGGTGCTCGACGAAAAGGGCGAGGGGCTCGGCCTCGTGCTGCGCCGCGCGATCAAGCGGCTGGGCGAGCCGGTGATCCGCGCCGCGACCTATGCCGCCATGCGCGAGATGGGCAAGACCTTCGTACTGGGCCGCGACATCGACGAGGCGATCAAGCGCAGCCGGGGCCCGATGAAGAAGGGCGTGACCTACTCCTACGACATGCTGGGCGAGGCGGCGCTGACGGCGCGTGACGCGGCGGGCTTCATGAAAAGCTACGAGGACGCCATCGCGCGGATCTCGAAGGAGGCCGATGCGCGCGACATCCGTGACAACCCGGGCATCTCGGTCAAGCTCTCGGCGCTGCACCCGCGCTACGAGGAGGCCCAGCGCGAGCGGGTCATGGCCGAGCTTGTGCCGCGCCTCCAGAAGCTCGCCCGCGCCGCCAAGGGGGGCAACATGGGCCTCAACATCGACGCCGAGGAGGCCGATCGGCTCGACATCTCGCTCGATATCATCGAGGCGGTGCTGTCCGACCCCGAGCTTGCTGGCTGGGACGGATTCGGCGTCGTGGTACAGGCCTTTGGCCGCCGCGTCGGCGGGGTGATCGACTGGCTCTATGCGCTGTCGGAAAAGCTCGATCGCAAGATCATGGTCCGCCTCGTCAAGGGCGCCTATTGGGACACCGAGATCAAGCGCGCACAGGTCGAGGGCCTGCCCGATTTCCCGGTCTTCACCGAAAAGGCCGCGACCGACGTGGCGTGGCTCTCCTGCGCCAAGCGGCTTTTGGGCATGACCGACCGGATCTATCCGCAGTTCGCCACGCACAACGCGCATTCCGTCGCCGCCGTCATGGAGATGGCGGGCGAGCGGCGCGACTTCGAGTTCCAGCGCCTGCACGGCATGGGCGAGGCGCTGCACGACAAGCAGATCGAGACCGGCGAGACGCGGCTACGCATCTACGCCCCCGTCGGCGCGCATCGCGACCTTCTGGCCTATCTCGTCCGCCGCCTGCTGGAAAACGGTGCGAACTCCTCCTTCGTCAACCAGATCGTCGATGAGAGCGTGCCCGCCGAACTGGTCGCCGCCGACCCGTTCGAGAAGCTCGGCGGTCCGCGCCCCAAGGAGCTGCGCGATCCGCGTGCGCTGTTCCAGCCCGAGCGCGAGAACTCCAAGGGCTGGGATCTCACCGCGCTCGACCAGATCGAGGAGTTCGACACGGGCCGCGCGGCCTTCAAGTCCGCGACCTGGCGCTCCGAGCCGATCCTCGCCACCGAGGAGCCCGCCGAGGGCGCCGAGGTGCTGCCCGTCACCAACCCGGCCGATCCGTCCGACGTGGTGGGCGAGGTGATGATGTCCTCGAAGGCCGATGTCGAAACCGCCATCGCCAATGCGCGCCGCTGGCAGGCCCCGGCCTCGACCCGCGGCACCACGCTGCGCCGCGCCGCCGACCTGTTCGAGGAGAACGCGCATGAGTTCTTCGCGCTCACCGCGCGCGAGGCGGGCAAGACGCCGAAAGACGCCGTGGCCGAGCTGCGCGAGGCGGTCGATTTCCTGCGCTACTACGCCGCCCGCGGCGAGGAGCTGAAGGACCCCGCGCGCGGCACCTTCGCCTGCATCAGCCCGTGGAACTTCCCGCTGGCGATCTTTACCGGGCAGGTGGCCGCCGCTCTCGCCGCCGGCAACGCCGTGCTTGCGAAACCGGCCGAGGCCACGCCGCTGACCGCCGCACTGGGCGTGCGGCTGCTGCACGAGGCGGGCGTGCCGCGCGATGCGTTGCAGCTCCTGCCCGGCGCGGGCAAGGTCGTGGGTGCCGCGATCACCTCCGATCCGCGCATCGCGGGGGTGTGCTTCACCGGCTCGACCGAGACCGCCATCGGCATCGACCGCGCCATGGCCGCTAACATGGACCCGACCGCGCCGCTGATCGCCGAGACCGGGGGCCTCAACGCGATGATCGTCGATTCCACTGCGCTGCCCGAGCAGGCGGTGCGCGACATCGTCAACTCGGCCTTCCAGTCGGCAGGCCAGCGCTGCTCGGCGCTGCGCATGCTCTACCTGCAGGAGGACGTGGCCGAGCGGTTCCTCGAGATGCTCAAGGGCGCCGCCGAAGAGATGGGAATCGGCGATCCGTGGCATCATTCGACCGACGTCGGCCCGGTAATCGACGCGCGCGCCGAAAACGGCATCGTCGAGCATATCGAGAAGGCCCGCGCCGAGGGGCGGCTGATGTGGCAGCTTGGGACGCCCGAGAAGGGCTTTTATGTCGGCCCGACCCTGATCAAGCTGGGCGGCATCGAGGAGCTGGAACGCGAGATTTTCGGACCGGTGCTGCATGTGGCGACCTTCAGGTCGGACGAGATCGACGCGGTGATCGATGCGGTCAACGCCACCGGCTACGGGCTGACCTTCGGCCTGCATACCCGGATCGACGACCGGGTGGAGCATGTGACGCGGCGCGTCCATGTCGGCAACCTCTACGTCAACCGCAACCAGATCGGCGCCATCGTCGGCTCCCAGCCCTTTGGCGGCGAGGGGCTGTCGGGCACCGGGCCCAAGGCGGGCGGGCCGAACTACGTCGCGCGCTTCACCGAGCCAATGCGTATCGCCTCCCAGCCGGCCAATGGCCGCGAGGTGCCCAGCGAGAAGGTGCAGGCGCTGCTCGACGCGGCCATGCCCGATCCCGATCGCAGGGACACCGTCACCCTGCCGGGGCCGACGGGGGAATCGAACAGGCTCTCGGTCGTGCCGCGCGGCACTGTCCTCTGCCTCGGCCCCTCCGCCGAAGAGGCGCAAGCGCAGATGGAGACGGCGCGCGTCGCAGGCAACGCCGCGATCGGCATCGCGCCGGGGCTTGCGGGCGAGCAGACGCTCGACGGCACACTCGACCCGGCGGCGCTGGAGAAGCTCTCGGGCTTCGACGCGGTGGCGCTGCGCGGCGGCGCGGATGCCCTGCGCCCCTTCCGCGCGGCACTCGCCGCGCGCGAGGGCAAGCGCATCCCGCTCCTGTCCGAGGAAGACATCGAGATGCGACTGCATCTGGAGCGCCATGTCTGCGTCGACACCACGGCGGCGGGCGGCAATGCCAGCCTGCTCGCCAGCGTCGGCTGACCCGGGCCGGGGCCATGAGGCTCTGGCCAATGCGCTGCCGGACCGTCGTGGCAGGTGTATTTGAAGAAAGATGAAAGGGAACGGCGTCGCTCGAATGGGTGACGCCGTTTCTCGTCTCGGAGGCAGGGAGTGACGGCGTCACGGCGAAGTGTCGCTTGTCATGCAAAAACAGGGACCGCGTTCTGCCGGATCGGGTCTAAGCTTTCATCGTCATTAGTCAGGGGAGGGGCGCATGACGATGCAGATGTCGCTCGACGACAAGTACACGGCCGAGACCGGCCACGTCTTTCTGACCGGTATCCAGGCGCTGGTGCGCCTGCCGATGACCCAGATGCGGCGCGACCGCGCCGCCGGGCTCAATACCGGCACCTTCATCTCGGGATATCGCGGCTCGCCGCTGGGCGGCTACGACCAGCAGCTGATGGCCGCGCGCAAGCATCTCGACCCGCTCGACATCCGCTTCCAGCCCGGCGTCAACGAGGATCTCGCCGCCACCGCCGTCTGGGGCAGCCAACAGCTTGCCCTGTCAGAGGGCGCGAAGAAGGACGGCGTGCTCGGCCTGTGGTACGGCAAGGGGCCGGGTGTGGACCGTTCGGGCGACGTGCTGAAACACGCCAACGCCGCGGGCACCTCGGCCCATGGCGGCGTACTGGCCATCGCGGGCGACGACCACACTTGCAAATCCTCCTCGATCCCGCACCAGTCGGACCACGCCTTCATCTCGGCGCTGATGCCGATGCTCTACCCCTCCTCGGTGCATGAGTTTCTCGAACTGGGGCTGCTCGGCATCGCCATGTCGCGCTACTCGGGCTGCTGGGTCGGCTACAAGGTCATCTCCGAGACGGTCGAGACCTCGACCGTGATCGATCTCGGGCAGGAGCGGCGGCAGTTCCTGCTGCCCACCGATTTCGAGATGCCCGAGGGCGGGCTCAACCTGCGCTGGCCCGATGCGCCGCTGGTGCAGGACGAGCGGCTACAGGAGCACAAGGGCTTCGCCGCGCTGGCCTTTGCCCGCGCCAACCGCGTCGATCAGGTCACCATCGACACACCCGATGCCCGTTTCGGCATCGTCGCCTCCGGCAAGGCCTATGAGGACGTGCGCCAGGCGCTGGCCGAGATGGGGCTCGGGCCCGAGGAGTGGAAGGCGATCGGGCTGAGGCTCTACAAGGTGCGCATGCCCTGGCCGCTGGAGCCCGAGGGCATCCGCCATTTCTCCGAGGGGCTCGACGAGGTGCTGATCGTCGAGGAACGCCGCGAGATCATCGAGAACCAAATCAAGCAGCAGCTGTTCAACTGGCGCGCCGACGTGCGGCCCCGCATCGTCGGCAAGCACGACGAGAAGGACCGCCCCTTCCTGTCGCTTTCCCAGGGCCTCACCGTGGGCTCCGTCGGCCGCGCCATCGCCGACCGCCTGCTGCACATCGACCTGCCCGAGGGGCTGCACGACCGGATCGAGGCCGAGCTGAAGCGGCTCGAGGCGGGCCATGCGCGCGGGGCCGGCCACGAGGCGCCGATCACCCGCCTGCCGCATTACTGCCCGGGCTGCCCGCACAACACCTCGACCAAGGTGCCCGAGGGCTCCAAGGCGATGGCCGGGATCGGCTGCCACTACATGGTGCAGTGGATGGACCGCAACACCGAGACCTTCACCCATATGGGCGCCGAGGGCGTGCCGTGGTCCTCGATCGGGCTCTTCACGGAGGAGAAGCACCGCTTCGTCAACCTTGGCGACGGCACCTTCTTCCATTCCGGCCATCTCGCGATCCGCCAGTCGGTCGCGGCCCGCGCCAACATCACCTACAAGATCCTCTACAACGACGCCGTCGCCATGACCGGCGGCCAGAAGGTCGACGGGCCGCTCTCGCCCGAGCAGGTGACGCATCAGGTCAAGCACGAGGGCGTGGCGAAGATCGTGCTGCTCTCGGACCACCCTGAGAACTACTCCGCCTCCGAGCTCGCGCCCGGCACCGAGATCCGCCACCGCGACGAGATCGACGCGGTGATGAAGGAGCTGCGCGAGATCGAAGGCGTGACTGTCATGGTCTATGTCCAGACCTGCGCCGCCGAGCTGCGCCGCCGCCGCAAGCGCGGCAAGGCCGATGATCCGGACATGCGCGTGCATATCGATCCCGCGGTCTGCGAGGGCTGCGGCGATTGCTCGGTGCAGTCCAACTGCATCGCGGTCGAGCCGCTGGAAACCGAGCTGGGCCGCAAGCGGCAGATCAACCAGTCGGCCTGCAACAAGGATTTCTCCTGTCTCAAGGGTTTCTGCCCCTCCTTCGTGACGCTGCGCGGCGCCAAGCCGCACAAGCGCCCGGCGGCCGAAGGTCCCGATGTCTCGATGCTGCCCGAGCCGCAGCTGCCCGAGATCACCCGGCCCTGGAACGTCGCCGTCACCGGGGTGGGGGGCACCGGCGTGCTGACCATCGGTGCGCTTCTGGGCGTGGCTGCGCATATGGAGGGGCTCTCGCCGATGATCCTCGACATGGCGGGGCTCGCGCAGAAGGGCGGCGCGGTGCTGAGCCACATCCGCATCTCCACCCATGAGCGGCCCGCGACCGCGCCGCGCATCGCGACCGGCACCGCCGACCTGCTGCTCGCCGCGGACAGCGTGGTGGCGGCTTCGAAGGACGGGGTGACGCTGTGCGACCCCGAGCGGACCCATGCGGTGATGAGCACCAAGCTCTCGCCCACTTCGGATTTCGTGCGCCAGCGCGATTTCGACTTCCGCTCGGCGGGCGTCATGCGCGCGGTGGAGAAGACCGTGCGCTCGCCTGAGCATTTCCACGACTTCGCCCATGTCGCGCGCGAGCTGTGCGGCGACGAGATCGCGGTCAACATCATGATGCTGGGCTATGCCTGGCAGCAGGGCTTCATCCCCGTGGGTCGGGAGGCCATCGCCCAGGCGGTGCGGCTCAACGGCGTGGCAGTGCAATCCAACCTCGACGCCTTCGACTGGGGCCGCGTCATGGCGGCTGACCCGGCGCGGGTGATCGCCGAGATGGGCGAGACCGACGAGCCGCCGCATCTGCCGCAGGCAAGCATGTCGCTCGACCAGCTCGTGGCGCATCGCACCGGCCATCTGACCGCGTATCAGGACGCCAAGCTTGCGCGGCGCTACACCGATCGCGTGGCACGGATGCGCGCCGCCGTCGAGGGCCACGCGCAGGCCGACAGGATCACCCGCGCGGTCGCGCAGAACTATGCCAAGCTCCTGTCCTACAAGGACGAGTACGAGGTGGCGCGGCTGTTCACCCGGCCCGAATTCACCGAGAACCTGAAGAAGCAGTTCGACGGCGACTACAAGATCGCCTTCAACCTCGCGCCTCCGGGCCTGCCCGGCACGGATGCCGAAGGCCGCCCCAAGAAGCGCGAGTTCGGGCCGTGGATCCTCAAGGCGTTCGGGCTTCTGGCGAAGGGCAAACGCCTGCGTGGCACAGCGTTCGACGTCTTTGGCCGCACCGAGGAGCGCCGCGCCGAGCGGGGGCTGATCGCAGCTTACGAAGACGACATGGATCTGGCGCTGTCGAAGCTGGGGCAGGGGCGCGACGCCGAAATCCTCAAGCTGCTGGAGCTGCCCGACCAGATCCGCGGCTACGGCCCGGTGAAACGGGCGGCGATGGAGCAGGCGGCGCCAAAGCGCGACGCGCTGCGCGCCGCGATCATGGACGATGCGCCGCAGACGCTCGCGGCGGAATGAGGGGGGAGCGGATGTTCGATCATGCTATGAAGTTCGATCTGGGGGATGACGGCGACAGCTTGCGCGAGACGGTGCACCGCTGGGCGCAGGAGCGGGTGAAGCCGCGCGCCGCCGAGATCGACAGGTCCAACCTGTTTCCCGCCGACCTGTGGCGCGAGATGGGCGATCTGGGCCTTCTGGGCATCACCGTGCCCGAGGAATATGGCGGCGCTGACATGGGCTATCTCGCGCATGTCGTTGCGGTCGAAGAGATCGCCCGCGCCTCGGCCTCGGTGGCGCTGAGCTACGGCGCGCATTCCAACCTCTGCGTCAACCAGATCCGGCTCAACGGCAACGACGCGCAAAAGGCGAAATACCTCCCCAAGCTGGTCTCGGGCGAGCATGTCGGCGCGCTTGCCATGTCCGAGGCAGGCGCGGGCTCCGACGTCGTCTCGATGAGCCTGCGCGCCGATCGCATCGATGGCGGCTGGACGCTCAACGGCACGAAATACTGGATCACAAACGGCCCCGACGCCGACACCCTCGTCGTTTATGCCAAGACCGACCCCGAAGCCGGCTCCAAGGGCATCACCGCCTTCATCGTCGAGCGAGGCATGAAGGGCTTCTCCACCTCCGAGCATTTCGACAAGCTCGGCATGCGCGGCTCCAACACCGCCGAGCTGGTGTTCGAGAATGTCGAGGTTCCCGAGGAGAACGTGCTGGGCGAGGTCGGGCGCGGCGTCGCCGTGCTGATGTCGGGGCTCGATTACGAGCGCGTGGTGCTCTCAGGGATAGGCACCGGCATCATGGCCGCCTGCCTCGACGAGATCATGCCCTACCTCGCCGAGCGCAAGCAGTTCGGGCGTCCGATCGGGGAGTTCCAGCTGATGCAGGGCAAGATCGCCGACATCTACACCAAGCTCGGCTCGGCGCGCGCCTATGTCTATGCCGTGGCCCGCGCCTGCGACGAAGGGAGGGTGACCCGCGCCGATGCCGCCGCCTGCGTGCTCTACGCCTCCGAGGAGGCGATGGTGGTGGCGCATCAGGCGGTGCAGGCAATGGGTGGCACCGGCTTCATGAACGAAAGCGCGGTCTCCCGGATCTTCCGCGACGCCAAGCTGATGGAGATCGGCGCTGGCACTTCCGAGATCCGCCGCATGCTGATCGGGCGCGAGATGATGGCAAAGGTGCGCTGATGGGGGTGCTGCGCTCATCGCTGTCGCCCTCCTCCGAGGGCTTTCGCGAGAACGAGGCCGCGCAGCGCGCCGCGATGGAGACGGTGCGCGAAGCCGTCGAGGCGGCCCGCGCGGGTGGTGGCGAGAGGGCGCGCGAGCGGCATGTCTCGCGCGGCAAGCTGCTGCCCCGTGACCGCGTCACCCGGCTGCTTGATCCGGGCAGCCCGTTTCTGGAGGTCGGCGCCACGGCGGCGCATGGCCTCTATGACGGGGCCGCGCCCGGCGCGGGGCTAATCGCGGGCGTCGGCCGGGTCGAGGGGCAGGAGGTCATGGTGCTGTGCAACGACGCCACCGTGAAGGGCGGCACCTATTACCCGATGACCGTCAAGAAGCACCTGCGCGCGCAGGAGATCGCCGAGGCGAACCACCTGCCTTGCGTCTACCTCGTCGACTCGGGCGGCGCGAACCTGCCCAACCAGGACGAGGTCTTCCCCGATCGCGACCATTTCGGGCGGATCTTCTACAACCAGGCCCGGATGAGCGGGAAAGGCATTCCGCAGATCGCCGTGGTGATGGGGTCGTGCACGGCGGGCGGCGCCTATGTGCCCGCCATGTCGGACGTCACCATCATCGTCAAGGAACAAGGCACCATCTTCCTCGCCGGCCCGCCCTTGGTAAAGGCTGCCACCGGCGAAGTCGTTTCGGCCGAGGATCTGGGTGGCGGCGACGTGCACACAAGGCTGTCGGGCGTGGCCGACTACCTCGCCGACGACGACGCGCATGCGCTGGCGCTGGCGCGGCAGGCGGTGGCGGGGCTGAACCGCCGCAAGCCCGAGACGGTGGTGACCCGTCCCGTCGAGGCGCCGCTCTACGACCCGGAGGAGATCCTCGGCGTGGTGCCCGCCGATCCGCGCAAGCCCTACGACATCCGCGAGCTTCTGGCCCGCGTGCTCGACGGCTCGCGCCTCGACGAGTTCAAGCCGCGCTACGGCGAGACGCTGGTGACGGGCTTCGCGCATATCATGGGCATGCCGGTGGGCATCATTGCCAACAATGGCGTGCTGTTCTCCGAGGCCGCGCTGAAGGGCGCGCATTTCGTCGAGCTGTGCTCGCAGCGGAAGATCCCGCTGGTCTTCCTGCAGAACATCACCGGCTTCATGGTGGGTCGCAAATACGAGGCGGGCGGCATCGCCAAGGACGGGGCCAAGCTGGTCACGGCGGTGGCCAGCACCGAAGTGCCGAAGGTCACGATGATCGTCGGTGGCTCTTACGGCGCTGGCAATTACGGCATGTGCGGCCGCGCCTATTCGCCCCGCTTCCTGTGGACATGGCCCGCCAGCCGGATCGGCGTGATGGGCGGCGAGCAGGCGGCAGGCGTCATGGCGCAGGTGCGCGGCGAGGCTTTGGCGCGGCAGGGCAAGCCCTGGACCGAGGAAGAGGAATGGGCCTTCAAGCAGCCCCTGCGCGAGACCTTCGAGGAGCAGGCGCACCCGCTCTATGCCTCGGCCCGGCTTTGGGACGATGGGATCGTCGATCCGCGCAAGACCCGCGAGGTGCTCGCGTTGTCGCTCTCGGCGGCGTTGAACGCGCCCATTCCCGACACGCGCTTCGGCGTCTTCCGGATGTGAGGTGGCCATGGTGACGATGAAGGAGCTGAAGGCCCGGCATCCGGATCTCGAAAGTTTCCGCTTCGGGGATGGCCCGGAGATGTGCGCCGAACTGATCGCGCTGGTCCGCTCGGGCGCCAAGAGGGCGACCTGCGGCGCGCTGCGCGATTTTGAGGCGGGCGAGCCGATGCCGAAGGTCGGCCGCCGCGATGTGGCGCTGAACTGGGATGGCAGCCCGGCGCTGATGATCGAGACGGTTGAGGTGACACAGCGCCGCTTCTGCGACGTGAATGCCGATTTCGCACTGGCCGAGGGCGAGAACGAGACGCTGGAGGGCTGGCAGGCGGACCACCGCCGTTACTTCGAGCGCAACGGGGGCTGGGCGCCTGAGATGATGCTGGTCTGCGAGAGATTCCGGCTGGTGGAGGATTTCGCCTGATGTTCGACAAGATCCTGATCGCGAACCGCGGCGAGATCGCCGCGCGGGTCATCACCACCGCCCGCCGGATGGGGCTGAAGACGGTCGCCGTGCATTCCGACGCGGATGCGGATGCGGTGCATGTGCGCCTCGCCGACGAGGCGGTGCGCATCGGCCCGGCGCCGGTGGGCGAGAGCTACCTGCGCGCGGAGGCGATCATCGAGGCCGCGCGCGTGACCGGCGCGGGCGCGATCCATCCGGGCTACGGCTTCCTCTCCGAGAACCCGGATTTCGTCGAGGCGGTCGAGGCGGCGGGGCTGGTCTTCATCGGCCCGCCCGCGACCGCGATCCGCGCCATGGGTCTCAAGGACGCGGCCAAGAAACGGATGGAGGAGGCCGGGGTGCCGGTCGTGCCCGGCTATCACGGCGAGGGGCAGGACGCGGAGGTTCTGGCCGAAGAAGCGGCGCGCATTGGCTACCCGGTGCTGATCAAGGCCCGCGCGGGCGGCGGCGGCAAGGGGATGCGCCTCGTCGAGCGGGCCGAGGATTTCGCCGACGCGCTCGAGGGTGCGCAGGCCGAGGGACAGGCGAGCTTCGGCGATGCCGCTGTTCTCGTCGAGAAATACGTCACCTCGCCGCGCCACGTGGAGATCCAGGTCTTTGCCGATGCGCATGGCAACGTCGTGCACCTGTTCGAGCGCGACTGCTCCTTGCAGCGCCGCCACCAGAAGGTGATCGAGGAGGCCCCCGCGCCGGGCATGCCAGAGCATGTCCGCGCCGCGATGGGCGCGGCCGCCGTCGAGGCGGCGCGTGCGATCGGCTATGTCGGGGCAGGCACGATCGAGTTCATCGCCGACGGTTCGGAGGGCCTGCGCGAGGACGGGTTCTGGTTCATGGAGATGAACACCCGCCTGCAGGTCGAGCACCCGGTGACCGAGGCGATCACCGGGCTCGACCTCGTCGAGTGGCAGATCCGGGTCGCGCGCGGCGAGGAACTGCCGCTGTCGCAGGACGAGCTGCGCATCGATGGCCACGCGGTCGAGGCGCGGCTCTATGCCGAGGATGCCGCGCGCGGCTTCCTGCCCGCGACCGGGCGGCTGGAGCGGCTGCGTTTTCCCGACGCGTCGAACTTCGAGTTGGGCGCGCTGCGCGTCGATGCGGGCGTGGCCGAGGGCGACGCCATCACCCCGCATTACGACCCGATGATCGCCAAGGTGATCGCGCATGGCGCTACGCGGCAGGAGGCCATGGCGCGGCTTCTGGGCGCGCTGGAGGCGACGCAGGTCGGCGGCACCGTGACCAATCTCGGCTTTCTCGCAGCTCTCCTGCGGCACGAGGGCTTCAGGGCGGGCGAGGTCGACACCGGGCTGATCGGCCGGGATCTCGACGCGCTGACCACCAAACCGGCGATGCCCGATCACGTGCCGGTGCTGGCCGCGCTGGTGGCCTCCGGGCTCGACCACCCGCCCGGGGGCGAGGGGCCGTGGGACGCGCTCAGGGGGTTCCGGAACTGGGGCGCGTCCGAGATCCACGTGGCGCTGGAACGCGAGGGCGAGACGCTCGACGTGGCGCTCCTGCGCGACGGGCCGGGAAGCTGGCACCGCGAGGGGACCGAAACGGGCGTTTCACGTGACACCAAGGGGCTGGAGGTGACGGTCGCGGGCCGCCGCTTCCGGGCCGAGGCGGCGCGGCACGGCCAGTCGGTCACCGTGTGGGATGCGGGCCGGGCCTTTGTCTTCGCCATTCCCGATCCGCTCGCTGCCGCCGAAGCCGCGGGCGCGGGCGGCAACGCCATCGCGGCACCGATGCCGGGGCTGGTGAAGCGGATGCGCGCCGAGGCCGGGCAAAAGGTCGAGAAGGGCCAGCCGCTCGCCATCCTCGAGGCGATGAAGATGGAGCACACCCTCACTGCGCCGCGCGACGGGGTGGTGGCCGAGGTGCTCGCAAACGAGGGATCGCAGGTCTCCGACGGCGACCTGCTGCTGACGCTGGAGGCGCAGGATGACTGAGCGCGTCGAGATCGTGGAGGTCGGGCCCCGCGACGGGCTGCAGAACGAGGCGCGGATCATCCCCGCCGAGGCCAAGATCGAACTGGTCGACCGGCTCTCGGCCTGCGGTTTCACTCGCATCGAGGTGACCAGCTTCGTGAACCCCAAGCGGGTGCCGCAGATGGCCGACGCGGCGCAGGTGCTGGCGGGGATCGCGCGCGATCCCGCCATCCGCTACGCGGCGCTGACCCCGAACCTGCGAGGCCTCATTGCGGCGCGCGAAGCCGAGGCCGAGGAAGTCGCGATCTTCGCCTCGGCCTCCGAGGGCTTCAGCCAAGCCAATATCGGCTGCTCCATCGCCGAGAGCATGGAGCGTTTCGCCCCAGTCATGGAGGCCGCGAAAGCCGCCGGGCTGCCAGTGCGCGGCTATGTCTCCTGCGTGACGCATTGCCCCCATGACGGCGCGGTCGCTCCCGAGGCGGTGGCCGAGGTCGCGGCGCGGCTGCTCGACATGGGCTGCTACGAGATTTCGCTCGGCGAGACCTTGGGGCGGGCGCGGCCGGAAGACACCGACGCGATGCTCGACGCCGTGCTCGCGCGCCTGCCCGCCGAAAAGCTCGCCGGGCATTTCCACGACACCTCGGGCCGCGCGCTCGACAACGTGGCCACCTGTCTCGAGCGAGGCCTGCGGGTGTTCGACGCCAGCATCGGCGGCCTGGGCGGCTGCCCCTTCGCGCCGGGTGCCGCCGGTAACGTCGCGACCGAAGGGCTGGCCCTGATGCTGGAAGCGCGCGGCTTCGAGACCGGGCTTGATGCGAAGCGATTGGCCGAAACGGCGGGTTTCGCCAAGGAGTTGCGCGCATGAGCTATGAGACGCTGAAGCTGGAGACCGACGCGCGCGGCGTGCTCACCGTCACGCTGAACGCGCCTGAGCGGCGCAACGCGCTTTCGGCACAGATGATGGACGAGCTGACGGCGCTGTCGCGGGCCGAGGGGGCGCAGGCCCGTGCCGTGGTGCTGCGCGGCGCGGGCGAGGTGTTCTGCGCGGGCGGCGACCTCACATGGATGCAGGCGCAGATCCGGGCCGACCGCGAGGGGCGGCGCGCCGAGGCGCGGCGGCTGGCGGGCATGCTCGATGCGCTCAACACCATGCCCAGCCCGCTGATCGGGCGCGTGCATGGCGGCGCCTATGGCGGCGGTGTCGGCATGGCCTGCATCTGCGACGTGGTGGTGGCCGAGGAGGGGTGCCGCTTCGGCTTTACCGAAACCAGGCTCGGCATCATCCCGGCGACGATCTCGCCCTATGTGCTCGCCCGGATGGGCGAGGGGCGGGCGCGGCAGGTTTTCATGTCGGCGCGGATCTTCGGCGCGGAGGAAGCGGTCCGCTTGGGCATCGCGACGCGCGCGGCGGCGGCGGCCGATCTCGACGCCGCCGTCGAGGCCGAGGTGGCACCCTATCTCAAGATCGCGCGCGGCGCCGCCGCGCGGGCCAAGGCGCTGGCCCGCAGCCTCGGGCCGCGCATCGACGAGGCCGTGATCGAGGCCACCATCGACCGGCTGGTCGAGGCGTGGGAAAGCCCCGAGGCCGAGGAGGGGATCGCCGCCTTTCTCGAAAAGCGCCCGGCGCGCTGGGCATGACGGGCGCGCCCATTGACGCCGCCCCCGCCGGTCGAGAGGATCGCCGCCGGGGATGGGGCGCAATGGGCGAAACGATCACACTCGATGAGACCGACCGCCGCCTGCTGCGGCTTTTGCAGGCCGAGCCGGAGCTGACGCTGCGCGAGGTCGGCGAACGGCTCGGCCTGTCGCACACGCCGTGCTGGCGCAGGCTGGCGCGGATGCGCGAGGCCGGCGTGATCGAGGAGCGGCGGCACATCGTCGATCCCATCGCGGCGGGCTTCGAGATCACCGTGTTCTGCGCGGTGCGGATGAACGGCCACAGCCGCGAGCACCTCGAAGAGTTCGAGGCCGCCGTGGCAGGCATTTCCGAAGTGGTGCAGTGCTACTCGGTCTCGGGCGATCACGACTATCTGCTGCGGGTGCTGGCCCGCTCGATCCGGCATTACGAGAGCACGGTGAAGAACGCGCTGGTGCAGCTGCCGCATGTGCTCTCGATCTCCACCAGCGTGACGCTGCGCGAGATCAAGAACACCACCGACGTGCCGCTCTAGGCGTCGCGCGCCAGCCTGAGCCCGCTCATCTGCCAGCGCCGGTCGGGGTGGAAGAAGTTGCGGTAGCTGTGGCGCATCTGCGCGCGCGGCGTGGCGCAGGAGCCGCCGCGCAGCACGTATTGATTCACCATGAACTTGCCGTTGTATTCACCGATCGCGCCCTCGGGCGGACGAAAGCCGGGGTAGGGGTCGAAGCCGCTGCGCGTCCATTCCCAGACATCGCCATGCATCTGCTGCAGGCCTTCACCGGGCTGGCCGGGCAGGGGACGCAGCGCGCCGTCATCCATGAAGTTGCCCGCGATCTCGCTGCCCTGCGCCGCGACCTCCCACTCGGCCTCGGTCGGCAGCCTGGCGCCCGCCCAGCGGGCAAAGGCCTCGGCCTCGTAGAAGCTGACATGCACGACCGGCGCGTTCGGGTCCACGGGCTGCGCCCCGCGCGCGGTGAAGCTCCACCACTCGTCCTCCTGCTTCCACCAGTAGAGCGGCGCGTCCCAGCCTTCGGCCTGCGCGCGCGCATGGCCCTCCATCAGCCAGTACCAGGCATCCGAATAGCCGCCATCTTCGATGAAGGCGATCCACTCGGCATTGGTGACGGGGCGGGTCGCCAGCTCGTAGGGCCGCAGCAGCACCTCGTGGCGCGGCCCCTCGCAATCATAGGCGAAGCCCTCGCCCGCATGGCCGATCTCGCGGATGCCGCCATCGAATCGAACCCAGCCCTGCGGCATCGATTCCGAGACCGCGCGCGGCTCCGGCGCGCGGATCGCGGGCATCAGCGGGTTGAACGACAGCGCGTGCAGAAGATCGGTCAGCAGCAGCTCCTGGTGCTGCATCTCGTGGTGACAGCCCAACGTGGTCAACTCCGCCACCTCCTCGTGGCCCTGCGCCAGCAGATCCTCCATCGCCGCCTCGACATGGGCGCGGTACGCCATCACCTCGGCGACGCTGGGCCGGGTGATCAGCCCGCGCTGCGATCGGGCGTGGCGGGGCCCGGCCTGCACGTAATAGGAGTTGAACAGGAAAGCGAAGCGTTCGTCGGGGGAGGCATAGCCCGGCACCCGCTCGCGCAGGATGAACTGCTCGAAGAACCACGAGGTATGGGCGAGGTGCCACTTGGTAGGAGAGGCGTCCTCCATCGACTGCACCACCATGTCCTCGGGTGCGAGATCGGCCACGAGTTCGCGGCTTCGGGCGCGGGTGGCGCGAAACAGGTCGCGCGCCGTGGAGGCTTCGGCGAGGCCGGGCTGGGGCTTGGTCTGCATGGAAATCCCTCGTTCTGCTGCCGCGAAAACGCGTGGCTCGAAGGCGGGGTTCCTGCGGCTTGGCGGGCATGGGCGCTCTCTCGCACCGAGGAACATCTCCTGTCCGGTCGGAACCCGGCTCCCGCGCACCGGTTTGATGCGTGAAGGAGACCCATATGTCGACAGCCCGCCCCGAGACCACCCGCGCGGCGGGGATGCCCACGAACGAAACACCGATCCGCGATCTTGGCGTGGTGGGCGACCGTCGCAGCGCCGCCGTGATCGACCGGATGGGCCGCATCCTGTGGTATTGCCCCTGCCGCTTCGACGGGCCGAGCCTGCTTGCCGGGCTGCTCGACCCCGAGGGCGGCGACTGGCGGATCGAGATGGAGGGCGCGGAACAGGGGCCGCGCCGCTATCTCGACGGCAGCGGCATGTTGGAGACCACAATCCGCGCGCCCGGCGGCGATCTCGTCGTGCTTGACTGGATGACCTCCGGCCCGCAGGCCCCGACCGGGGTGCTGGTGCGCGAGTTCGGCGCAGCCCCCGCCGATGTGCGGATCGTGCTCGACGCGCGGCCCGGCTATGGGCGCGGCACGGCGAAGCTGGAGGCGATGGAGACGGGCGTTTCGGTCGAGGGGATGGGGCTGCAGGGATCGCATCCGCTGCGGATCGAGGATCACCGCGTGGTGATGGAGCTTCCTGCGGGGGAGACAGGCTGGATGCTGCTGTCCGACGCGCCGCTGGCCGGGGCCGACCATGCGACGCTCGACAATTGGCGCGGCCACACGCTGGGCCATTGGCGCGGGCTCGACGCGGCGGTGAACTACGACGGCGCCTTTGCCGATGAGGTTCGCCGATCCTTGCGCGCGATCCGGCTGTGCACCCACGAGGAAAGCGGCGCCACCGTCGCCGCCGTGACCACATCGCTGCCCGAGATCGCGGGCGGCGGGCGCAATTACGACTACCGCTACGTCTGGCTGCGCGACGCGGGCATGATCGTCTCGGCGCTGCTGCGCCTGTGTCAGAGGGACAGCGAGGGCGAGCAATACCTGAAGTTCATCTGCCGCTGCACCGGCACCTCCGAAAAGTATCCCATGGCGGTGTTCACCAATCTCGATTGCGAGACCGCACCGCGCGAGACCGAGCTGCCCTTCGAGGGCTGGCGCGGCTCGCGCCCCGTGCGGATCGGCAATGGCGCCGCCGATCAGCTGCAGCTCGACGCCTATGCCAACGTGGCGCTGGCGGCGAAGCTTCTCTACCGCGAGGGCAAGTCCGACGGACATGCCCACTGGGACGTCGTCGCCGACATCTGCGATTTCCTCGCCGACAACTGGCAGCAGGACGATCATGGCATCTGGGAGGAGACGCCGCCCATGCCCTATGTCTCGGGCAAGGTTGTCGCCGCCTGCGCGCTGGAATCGGCGGCCGCCTATGCCGACGAGGCCGAGGCCGCCCGCTGGCGCGCCGCGGCGGGCGAAATCCGCGACTGGGTGACGAGGAACGGGCTGACCTCGGAAGGGGCCTATGCGGTCTATCCCGGCGCGGAAGAGGTCGACGTGACCGCGGCGCTGTTTCCGGTCTGGGATTACTGCGCCGCCGACACGCCCGAAATGATCGCCACCATGGCGGCACTGGAGCGTGACTGGAGCCCGGACGGCCAGCTTTACCACCGCCGCCTCGAATGCGACGACGGCCGGCGCGAGGGGGTCTTCATCGCCGCCGGTTTCTGGGTGGCGCAATACTGGGTGATGCGCGGCGAGCTGGAGCGCGCGCGCGCCATCATCGCGGCCAATGTCGCACAGGCCAACGATCTCGGCCTGTTTTCCGAAGAGGCCGATCCGCGCAGCGGCGAGATGCTGGGCAACATTCCGCAGGCCTTTGCCCATGCCGGGCTGATCGGCGCGGTGATCGACCTGAACCGGGCGCTCGACGCATCTGCATGAGAAATCGAACGGCTCGGGCTTTCGCGGGTTGTCACCCCGACAGATGAAACACCAGACGCGGAGACGAACATGACTTCGACCAGCGACTACGTCTATGACCACGTCCAGGCCAGCACCCTGAACAAGGATATGGCGTTCCGCCCCGGCACGCCGGGGCCGGGCGACCGGCTGCCGGTCTTCGACCTGCCCGCCGCCACGGGCGGGCGCATCCGCAGCCACGCGATCACCGGTAACAAGCCGATGCTGCTCGTCACCGGCTCCTACACCTGCCCGATGACCGCGGCCTCGAACCCGGCCATGAAGAAGCTCCACCGCCGCTACGGCGGGCAAGTGGTCTTCGTCATGCTGCATGTGCGCGAGGCGCATCCCGGCGAGCGGTTCGATCAGCCGCACGACATGGATGCCAAGATCCGCAACGCCCGCATTCTCAAGGAGCGCGACAGGCTGCCCTGGGCCGTGGCGGTGGACGACACCCAGGGCACGCTGCACAAGCAGCTCGACGAGAAACCCAACGCGGTCTGGCTCACCGATCGCGAAGGCACGATCATCTATCGGGGCCTCTGGGCCGGGGATGACGAGAGCCTCGCCGATGCGCTGGAGGCGGTGTCGAAGGGGCGCATGCCGAAGAAACGCGAGAGCACGGCCCGGCTCAAGCCGATGGCCGCGGGCATCGGCATGATGCGCGAGGTCACGCAGCGCTCGGGCAAGCGGGCCGAGGCCGATCTGTGGAAGGCCGCGCCGCCGGTGGCGGCGCTGGCGCGCATCGCCGATCTTTACCGCCCGCTGCCGCCGCAGTGGCGCACGGCGGCCGCGGCCGCGACGATCGGGCTTGGCGCCACGGCGCTGATCGGGGCGCTGACCTCGGCGCGAAAATCCGCACGCAAAAGGTGAAAAATTGGGCAACGCAGAGGCTTGGCCGCCGCCGCGCTTGACCGGTGACGGCGGCCGCGCCTAACCTCCCCCTCACAAGACGGGCCCCGCAAGGGGCCATGTTCCGAAGGGGGAGGAGACCCGGGATGACACGAGTGCTCACGGCCACGGCCGTCCTTCTGGGCTGCGCATTGCCAGCTCAGGCCGACATCACCATCGCCCATGTCTATGGCAAGACCGGCCCGCTCGAGGCCTATGCCAGCCAGTCGCACGAGGGGCTGATGCTCGGTCTCGAATACGCGACGGACGGCACGATGGAGATCGACGGCGAAAAGATCGTCGTGCTCGAAAAGGACACCCAGTCCAAGCCCGACATCGGCCGCGCCGTCCTTGCCGAGGCCTATGGCGACGACGGTGCCGACATCGCCGTGGGACCGGTCAGCTCGGGCGTGGCGCTCGCGATGCTGCCGGTGGCCGCCGAATACGAAAAGATCCTGATCGTAGAGCCGGCGGTGGCGGATTCGATCACCGGCTCGGACTGGAACCGCTACATCTTTCGCACCGGGCGCAACTCCAGCCAAGACGCGATCTCCAACGCCGTGGCGCTGGGCGGCGAGGGAGTGACCATCGCCACGCTGGCGCAGGACTATGCCTTTGGCCGCGACGGGGTGGCGGCCTTCCGCGAGGCGCTTGAGGACACCGGCGCCAGCATCGCGCATGAGGAATACGTGCCGACCGACACCACCGATTTCACCGCTGCCGCCGAGCGCATCTTTGCGACGATGGACGGGGTCGAGGGCGAAAAGAAGCTCTTCATCATCTGGGCCGGCGGCGGCAATCCGATGGGCAAGATCAACGCCATGGACCCGTCGCGCCATGACATCGAGATCGCCACGGGCGGCAACATCCTCGCGGCGCTCACCGCCTACAAGGATCTGCCCGGCCTCGAAGGCGCGACCTATTACTACCACGAGATCCCCGACAACGCGGTGAACGACTGGCTGGTCGAAGAGCACATGGCGCGCTTCGACAGCCCGCCCGATTTCTTCACCGCCGGCGGCATGGCCGCGGGGCTGGCCGTGGTCGAAGCGATCCGGGCGGCGGGTTCGACCGAGACCGAAGCGCTGATCGAGGCGATGGAGGGCATGGAGTGGGAGACCCCGAAGGGGACCATGCGGTTCCGCGCCGAGGACCACCAAGCGCTGCAATCCATGTACCACTTCCGCACCGAGGTACAGGAGGGTAAGGATTATGGCGTGCCGGTGCTCGTGCGCGAGCTGGGCATCGACGACATGGAGATCCCCGTTCGCAACTGATGCGCCAGGCCAGGCCGGGTCGGGTCGGGCCTGTCCGGCCCGGCCGCAACCGCGGGGGACACCATGACCGACACGCTTCTGGACACCAAGGATCTCTCCGTTCGCTTCGGCGGCCATGTCGCGGTCGATGCCGTCACCTGCGGCTTTCGCGCGGGCGAACTTACGGCCATCGTCGGGCCGAACGGCGCGGGCAAGACCACCTATTTCAACCTGATCTCGGGCCAGATCGCCGCCAGTGCCGGTAAGGTAAGGCTCGAGGGGCGCGACATCACCCGCAGAGGCGTCTCGGAGCGCTGCCGCCTGGGGATCGGCCGCGCCTTCCAGCTGACCAACCTGTTTCCGGGCTTGTCGGTGTTCGAGAACCTGCGGCTCGTGGTGCAGGCCAAGCGCGGACGGGGCACCTCACTGCTGCGGCTGGCGGGCGCGGACCGCGAGGTTGCGCGCGAGGCCGAGGCGATCCTCTCGCAGGTGCGGCTGGAGCCCTTCGCCGCGCAGCCGGTCTCGGAGCTCAGCCACGGCAACCAGCGCAAGCTGGAGGTGGCGCTGCTGATCGCGCTCGACCCGCTGGTCTACATGTTCGACGAGCCGACGGCGGGCATGTCGATCGACGAGGCGCCGGTGGTGCTCGATCTCATCGCCGGGCTGAAGGCGCGGGCCGACCGCACGATCCTTCTGGTCGAGCACAAGATGGACGTGATCCGCAGCCTCGCCGACCGGATCATCGTGCTGCACAACGGCGCGCTCGCCGCCGACGGGCCGCCCGCGGAGGTCATGGCCTCGGCGGTGGTGCAGGAGGCCTACATGGGCCGGGAGCTGGATCATGGCTGAACCGATGCTGAGGCTCGATGGCGTGCAGACCGACATTGGCCGCTATCACATCCTGTCGGGCGTCGATCTCGAGGTGCCGCGCGGCGAGGTGACGATGCTTCTGGGGCGCAACGGTGTGGGCAAGACCACGACGCTGCGCACGATCATGGGGCATTGGCGCGCGAAGGCCGGGCGGGTGCTGTTCGACGGGCAAGACATCGCCAAAGTACCGACCCCTGCCATCGCGCGTATGGGCGTGGGCTTTGTGCCTGAGGACATGGGCATCTTCTCGGATCTCACGGTCGAGGAGAACATGACCCTCGCCGCCGTCTCGGGCCCGCTCGCCCCCGCACGCCGCGACCGGATCTTCGCGGCCTTCCCGCCGCTCGCCGCCTTCTGGCGCGCGCCCGCGGGCACGCTGTCGGGCGGGCAGAAGCAGATGCTGTCGATCGCGCGGGCCATGGCCGAGGAGCGCAGGCTCTATCTCATCGACGAGCCGACCAAGGGTCTTGCGCCCGCAATCGTCTCGACCATGGCGCAGGCTCTGCGCGAGTTGAAGGCCGAGGGCGCCTCGATGCTGCTGGTCGAACAGAATTTCGCCGTGGCGCGCGCGCTGGGCGACAGGGCGGCGGTGATGGAGGGTGGCCGGGTGATCTGGACCGGTGCGATGGCCGAGCTTGCGAATGACGCGGCGCTGCAGGAGCGGCTGATGGGGCTGAGCGTGGAGGGGGCATGAGCGTGCAGAGCGAAGCCGCGCCCGCGCACCGGCCGACCATCGCGGCGCTGTCGCCGCGCGACCGGTTGGCACGCGCCGCGCCGTTTCTGCTGGTGCCGGTGCTGGTCCTCCTCGGCTTTGCGCTGATCGGCTCCGTGCCGACATGGCTGACGCTGACGGTCTCGGGGCTGGCCATGGGGATGATGATCTTCATCATGGCCTCCGGCCTGACGCTGGTGTTCGGCCTGATGGACGTCATCAACTTCGGCCACGGCGCCTTCATCTCGGTGGGGGCCTTCGTCGGCATTTCGGTGCTGGCGGCGCTTGGCGACTGGACCGGCGCCGCTTCTCTAGGTCTCAACATGGCGGCGGTGCTGGCCGCCGTCATGGCGGCGATGGCCGCGACCGGCGCGCTGGGCTGGGGCTTCGAGCGGGTGCTGGTGCGCCCGGTCTACGGCGCGCATCTGCGGCAGATCCTCGTCACCGTCGGCGGGCTGATCGTGATCGAGCAGATGATCCACGTGGTCTGGGGGCCGGACGAGATCTTTCTCACGCGGCCCGAGATGCTCAAGGGCGCGACGCTGTTCCTCGGCGCCGCGATCGAGACCTACCGGCTGCTCGCCGTGGCGGTCGGCCTCGTGCTGTTCGTGGCGATGCGGCTGGTGCTGCGGCGCACGCGCATCGGGCTCATCGTGCGCGCGGGCGTGCAGAACGGCGAGATGGTCGAGGCGCTGGGCTACCGGCTCAGGCTGGTCTTCATCGGCACCTTCGTCGCGGGCTCGGCGCTGGCGGGCTTGGGCGGCGTGATGTGGGGGCTGTATCAGGAGGTGATCACCGCGGGCATGGGCGAACAGATGATGATCCTCGTCTTCATTGTCGTCATCATCGGCGGGTTGGGCTCGGTCGAAGGGGCCTTCATCGGCGCGCTCATGGTCGGGCTGTTGCAGAACTACGTCGCCTTCCTCGCGCCCAAGCTGGCGCTGGTGTCCAACATCGGCCTGATGACGGTGATCCTGATGTGGCGACCCGAGGGGATGCTGCCGGTGGTGAGGGCGAAATGATACAGCTGTTCTCCGGCGACGGGCCGCGCTCGAGGATCCTCGCGCTGATCCTCATCGCGATCGGTCTCGGCCTCGCTTTCGCGCCGTTCCTGTTTCCGGGCGTGCGGGCGCTCGAGACGGCGGCGCGGATCTGCGTCTTCATCGTGCTCGCGGCGAGCTATGACCTGCTCTTGGGCTACACCGGCATCGTCAGCTTCGCACATACCATGTTCTTCGGGCTCGGGGCCTACGGCGTGGCGCTGGCCTCGACACATATAGGGCGCGGCTTCCCGGCGCTGGGGGCGGGCACTCTGGCGGGGCTGGCGGCGGCGGTGGCGCTGGCGCTGGTGATCGGGCTGTTCTCGCTGCGCGTGCGGGCGATCTTCTTCGCCATGATCACCCTCGCGGTGGCCTCGGCCGTCACCGTGCTGGTGAGCCAGCTCAGCGCCCTCACCGGCGGCGAGGACGGCCTCGTCTACCAGATCCCGCGCGCCTTGGGCCCCGCGATGCGGCTTGATCTGGAGATCGCGGGCGTCACCGTCACGGGCAAGATCCTGAATTACTACCTCGTCTTCTGCGTCGCGCTGGTTCTGTTCCTCGTGATGCTGAGGATCGTCAATTCGCCCTTCGGGCGGGTGCTGCAGGCGATCCGCGAGAACGACTTCCGCGCCGAGGCGATCGGCTACCGCGTGGTGCGCTACCGCGTCACCGCGACCTGCCTTTCAGCGGGCTTCGCGGCACTGGCGGGCAGCCTCTGGGCGATCTGGCTACGCTACGTCGGCCCCGGCACGACGCTGAGCTTCGAGATCATGCTCGACATCCTGCTGATGGTGGTGATCGGCGGCATGGGCACGATCTGGGGGGCCGCGATCGGCGCGGTGCTGATGGTGCTGGCGCAATCCTACCTGCAGGGCCTCATGGGCTATGCCGCGGGGGCGAGCGAGGCGATGCCGATCCTGTCGCGGCTGCTCGATCCGGATCGCTGGCTCTTGTGGCTCGGGGTGCTGTTCATCCTCTCGGTCTATTTCTTTCCCACCGGCATCGTCGGCCGGCTCAGGGCACGCGCTGCGCGGTAAGGCGAAACCCCGCCGAGGCGGGCTGGCGCTTTAGCCCGGGCCATGCATGATGCCGCCCCGGAGGGGCAGAGCATCGTCGCCCCGGAGGGGCGCGGGGCGTCGTCGTCCTGTCGCATGGGCCTGTCAGGGTCCGGGCCATGAACCATAGGGGGCATTACATGAAGATCGCGATTCTCGGCGGCGACGGTTTCGTCGGCTGGCCGACCTGCCTGCACCTGTCCGAGCAGGGCCATGAGATCCATATCCTCGACAACCTCAGCCGCCGCTGGATCGATACCGAGCTTGGCGTGCAGTCGCTGACGCCGATGGATTCGATCCAGGAGCGCTGCCGCATCTGGCACGAGGTGACGGGGCGGCGGCTGAACTTCCACCTGATCGATCTGGCCAAGGAATACGAGCGACTGAAATCATGGCTGGCCGAGGAAAAGCCCGACGCGGTCATCCACTTCGCCGAGCAGCGCGCCGCGCCCTATTCGATGAAGTCCGACCGCCACAAGGTCTACACCGTCAACAACAACACCAACGCGACGCACAACCTGCTCGCGGCACTGGTCGAGACCGGGATCGACGCGCATCTGCTGCATCTCGGGACGATGGGGGTCTATGGCTACTCCTCCGTCGGTGCGGCGATTCCGGAGGGCTATCTCGACGTCGAGGTCGAGACGCTCACGGGCGAGAAGGCGCAACAGGAGATCCTCTATCCGACCAAGCCCGGCTCGGTCTATCACATGACCAAGAGCCTCGATCAGATCCTGTTCCAGTTCTATGCCCAGAACGACGGCCTTCGGATCACCGATCTGCATCAAGGCATCGTCTGGGGCACCCATACCGACCAGACCCGCCGCCACGAGCAGCTGATCAACCGGTTCGACTATGACGGCGATTACGGCACGGTGCTGAACCGCTTTCTCATTCAGGCCGCGATCGGCCATCCGCTCACCGTGCATGGCACCGGCGGGCAGACGCGCGCCTTCATCCATATCCAGGACTCGGTGCGCTGCATCGAGCTGGCGCTGAATGAGGCGCCGAAATCGGGCGAGCGGGTGCGCATCTTCAACCAGATGACCGAGACGCACCGCGTGCGCGATCTGGCCGAGCTGGTGGCGAAGAAGACCGGGGCCGAGATCGCCTTCCTGCCCAACCCGCGCAAGGAGGCCGAGGAGAACGACCTCGTGGTGAGGAACGAGCAGTTCCTGAAGCTGGGTCTCGATCCGATCACCCTGCAGGAGGGGCTTTTGGACGAGGTGGTCGAGGTGGCCAGGAAATACGCGCACCGCATCGACCGCAGCCGCGTGCCGGCCGTCTCCGCCTGGACTCGCGATCTCGGCGCGCGGGTCGAGCGCGATCCCGAGGGCCGGGCGCTGCGCACCGTCTCGTGAACGAGGGGCTGAGAGCGGAGAGCCCGGCGCAGAGCCGCCGGGCCTATGTCACGCTGGTCACCAACGCCGATTTCGCGCTGGGGGCCAGGGCGCTGTTGCGGTCGCTGCGGCTGAGCGGGACGACGGCCGATCTCGTCGTGCTGCATACGGGCGGGGTGGGGGAGGCCGATCTTGCGCCGCTGCGCACGCGCGGCGCGCGGCTGGTGGCGACCGAACTCTTGCCGACGAGCGACGCCTTCAACGCCGCCCATGCGCGCGAGGCGTTGCATGGCGCCGCCCCCTTCACCAAGGGCGAGAAGCCTGCATTTCACACGCCCTTGGACAATTTCGCGAAGCTGAAGCTGTGGCAGCTCGATTACGAGCGCGTGGTGTTCCTCGATGCCGACACGTTGGTGCTGCGCAACATCGACAGCCTCTTCGACTATCCCGAGTTCTGCGCCGCGCCCAACGTCTACGAGAGCCTCGCCGATTTCCACCGGATGAATTCTGGCGTCTTCACCGCGCGGCCCGACCCGGAAACCTATCGGGCGATGCTGGAACGCCTCAATGCGCCCGGCGCCTTCTGGCGGCGCACCGACCAGACCTTCCTGCAGGATGTCTTCCCCGATTGGCATGGCCTGCCGGTGACCTTCAACATGCTGCAATATGTCTGGTTCAACCTTCCGGAGCTTTGGAGCTGGGAGCAGATCAAGGTGCTGCATTTCCAGTATGAAAAGCCGTGGCAGGACCATGCGAAGGTCGACCGGTTGAAGCCCTTGATCGAGCTATGGCACGCTTACGCGGGCGAGGGACCGGTCCCCGATCTAGGCGACCTGCCGGACCCGGCATGAGGGTCGCGCTGACCGGGGCCTCGGGGCTGGTCGGGCGGTTCCTGCTCGCGGGTCTCACCGCGCGCGGCCACGAGATGGTGGCGCTCGGTCGGACGCCCCTCGCGGGGTGCGAGCATCGACCATGGGCGCTGGGTCGGGCGGCGCCGCTTTCGGGCTGCGAGGCGCTGGTGCATGCGGGCTTCGCCCATGTGCCCGGGCGCTATCGCGGCGGCGAAGGGGACGACCCGGAAGGATTCATCGCGGCGAACCGCGACGGCTCGCTCAGGCTCTTCGAGGAGGCCCGCCGCGCCGGGCTGTCCCGCGCGGTCTTCCTGTCGAGCCGCGCAGTCTATGGCGACTACCCGCCCGGCACGGTGCTGACCGAGGACCTCGCCCCGCGCCCCGACACGCTTTACGGCGAGATGAAATGGGCGGTGGAGCAGCGGCTTTCGGCGCTGTCGGGGCCGGGCTTCGCCACGGCGAGCCTGCGCGCGACTGGCATTTACGGCCCGCCTGCGCCGGGGCAGGCGCACAAGTGGCAGGGGCTGTTCGATGCCTTCGCCGCAGGCGAGCGGGTCGCGCCGCGCGTGGGCACCGAGCTGCATGGCGAGGATCTGGCCGCGGCGGTAGTTTTGTTGTTGGAGGGGCCCGAAGCGGCGCTCGCGCGGCGCAGTTTTAACGCCTCGGACATCACGCTCGACCGGCGCGACCTGCTGGCGCGCGTGGCCCGGATCACGGGGCAGGGCGGCGCGTTGCCCGGGCGCGCCGATGCCGCCCGGGTCAGCGCCATGCGCTGCGACAGGCTGCGGGCGCTGGGGTGGCGCCCGCGCGGGGAAGAGGGGCTCGACCCGGCGCTGCGCGAGATGCTCTAGCGGGCCGGGCCGGTGAGCCGGTTGACATGGCCCATCTTGCGGCCCGGCCGGGCCTCGGCCTTGCCATAGAGATGCAGCGCCGACTGCGTGGCGGCGATCTGCGGGATGCGGTCGACATCGTCGCCGATCAGGTTCTCCATCGTCACGTCGGAATGCCGCGCCCCGTCGCCCAAGGGCCAGCCCGCCACGGCGCGGATGTGCTGCTCGAACTGGTCGATCAGGCAGCCGTTCTGCGTCCAGTGGCCGGAGTTATGGACGCGCGGCGCGATCTCGTTGACCACGAGGCCGGAGGCCGTGACGAAGAGCTCCACCCCCATCACGCCGACATAGTCGAGCGCGGTCAGGATCCGGGCGGCGAGCAGCACCGCGTCGGTGCGCTGGGAGGCCGTCAGCCGCGCGGGCACGGTGGTCTCGCGCAGGATGCCGTCCTCGTGCCGGTTCTCGCCCGGATCGAAGCAGGCGACCGCGCCGTCGAGCCCGCGCGCGCCGATCACGCTGACCTCGTGGGAGAACTCCACGAAGCCTTCGAGGATGGCAGGGGCACCGTTCATCCCGGCGAGCGCCGCGGCGGCATCGCCCTGGACCATGATCCGCGCCTGCCCCTTGCCGTCATAGCCGAAGCGGCGGGTCTTGAGGATCGCGGGCGCGCCGATCCGCTCCAGCGCGGCTTCGAGCGAGGCCGCATCGTCGACCGTGGCGTAGGGGGCGGTGGCAAGGCCGAGATCGCGCAGGAAGTCCTTCTCGTCGATCCGATCCTGACTCACGGCCAGCGCGCGGCGGCCCGGGCGGATCGGCACGATGGCCTCGATCAGGTCGAGTGAGGCCGCGGGCACGTTCTCGAACTCGTAGGTGACGACGTCGACCGCGCTTGCGAAGGCGCGCAGCGCCGCCTCGTCATCCCATGCGGCGCAGGTCGCGGCGGCGCAGACCTCGGCGGCGGGGCCGTCGGGGGCGGGGTCATAGACGTGGCAGCGCAGCCCGAGGCGCGATGCCGCGACGGCGAGCATCCGGCCAAGCTGGCCGCCGCCCAGGATGCCGATGGTCGAACCGGAGGCGAGCGCGTCAGTCATCGGTCGGCTCCTCGGGGATGGAGGCGGAGAGCGCCGCGCGCCAGTCGTCGAGACGCTGCGCGAGGGCGGGATCGTTCAGCGCGAGAATGCCTGCCGCCATCAGCCCGGCATTGGCCGCCCCCGGCGCGCCGATCGCCATGGTGGCGACCGGAAAGCCGCGCGGCATCTGCAGGATCGAATAGAGCGAGTCGACGCCCGAGAGCGCGCGTGTCTGCACCGGCACGCCGATCACCGGCACCCGCGTCTTCGACGCCATCATGCCCGGCAGATGCGCGGCCCCGCCGGCGCCGGCGATGATGACCTGAAGGCCGCGCTCCACGGCCGTCTTGCCATAGTCCCACAGCCGGTCGGGGGTGCGGTGCGCCGAGACGATCCTGGTCTCGTATTCCACGCCCAGCTCGTCGAGCATCTGCGCGGCCTCGCGCATCGTCGCCCAGTCCGACTGGCTGCCCATGATGATGCCGATCTTCGCGCCCATCCGCCGCTCCCTTCGCTGCCGTTGGGGCGGGGGTACACCGGGGCGGGACGCGACGGCAAGCGGATCGCGCGCTCAGGCGATGATGTCGGGAAAGATGCGGTCCTCGATCCGGGCGATCTTGTCTTTCAGCATCAGCTTTTGCTTCTTGAGCCGGCGCAGCTGCAGCATGTCGGCGCCGCCGCGCTGCTCGAGCGCCTCGATCGCCTCGTCGAGATCGCGATGCTCGCGCCGAAGCACCTCGAGCTCCACGCGCAGCACCTCGTCCTCATCCATCTTCGCCGAGTTGTTCATGCAGCTGCCCCATGTCTTTTGGCCATCATAGAAGTTGCACCCGGCGCCGCCTAGCCCCGGCACTTGCAAGGCGGAATTCCGCCTCCCATATTGAGGGTCAGGCGGCTGCCGATTGCCGGGGCCGCTGACGGACGGTCGCTTGGGCAAGAGGACATGTCGCATGACAAAGCTCACTTTGGGGACGCACCCCTTCCTTCTGGGGTTCGAACAGCTCGAAAGGCTGGTCGAACGCACCGCGAAGGCGTCGGGAGACGGATATCCACCCTATAATATCGAGCAGACCTCGGATCGCTCCTACCGGATCACGCTCGCCGTGGCCGGCTTTGCCGAGGCCGACCTGTCGATCACGGTCGAGGACAGCCAGCTCGTGGTGCGCGGACGCCAGTCCGACGCCGCCGAGGAGCGGGTGTTCCTGCATCGCGGCATCGCCGCGCGCCAGTTCCAGCGCAGCTTCGTGCTCGCCGATGGCGTGGAGGTGAGCGGCGCGGTGATGGAGAACGGCCTGTTGCACATCGACCTGTCCCGTCAGCCCGCCGACAGCGTCGTGCAGACGATCCGCATCAAGAGGAGTGGAAAATGAACACGCAATTCCGCCACCACAAGCTCTCCGAAGACGACGAAAGCCGGCTCGTCTACGTCAAGCCGGTCTGCGTGGCCGATCTTCCCGAGGAAGTGCGCGAGCAGGCCGACGGTCTCGAGGTGCTCTTTGCCGTGCATGACAGCGATGGCCAGCAGCTCGCCCTCGTGGCCGACCGTGGCCTCGCCTTCACCCTGGCGCGCCAGCACGACATGCAGCCCGTGACGCTGCACTGAGCCGGGCAGGGGGCGCTGCAAGAGGCGCCCCCTCTCGGGCCCTTCGGGACGACCCGAGCCCGGGGCCGGTCACGATGCGCTCTCGGCGGCCTCCAACATGCGGTAGGCCTCGTCCTTCTCGCCGCGGCCGATCACCTCGAAGGGCCGTTCGATCATCTGGTTGTAGCTGCGAAAGAACAGCTCGATATCCCACGCGAAGCCGTCGCGCATGTCCGACAGCGTGTCGACGCTCGAGAAGATCCGCGACATGTTGGCGACCGCCACGACGCGGTCGTTGCGCGCCATCTGTCCACCCTCGTCGTTCTGCATCTTCAGCACACCGATCAGGCGTGATTCGATCAGCGCGCCGGCCGGCACCGTGCCCGCCGTCACGAGCACCACGTCGAGCGCGTCGCCGTCCTCGGCGCGGGTGTTGGGCACGAAGCCGAAGCTGAAGGGGAAGCTCTGTCCCTCCGGCAGTTCGATGGCGATGCGAAACAGGCCGCTGTCGTCCATGTCATACTTGTGATGGCTGCCTTTCGGCGTTTCCACGAAGACGTTGACCGCGCCGTCGCGCGTTCTGGGGCTGGCGGAGGCCAGGGCGGTGTTGAACATGATGCGCTCCCTTTAGATCCAGTGAAGCCCCCGGATTGCCCTTCGGGTTCCTTCTGACGGTGCGGCGCATACGAAAAAGGCGCGCCCGAAGGCGCGCCTTGCAGGATCGGTGAGGCAGGGATCAGCCCGCGATCAGCCCCATCTGCTCGAGCTTCAGGATCACCTGATGCGCGCAGTTGTCGACATCGGTGCCCTCGGTCTCGACCCGCAGCTCAGGCGTCTCGGGGACATCGTAGGGGTCCGAAATGCCGGTGAACTCCTTGATCTTGCCCTCGCGTGCGAGCTTGTAGAGCCCCTTGCGGTCGCGCCTCTCGCATTCCTCGATCGAGGTGGCGACATGCACCTCGATGAAGGCGCCGAAGTTTTCGACATCCTCGCGCACGGCACGGCGCGTCGTGGCATAGGGCGCGATCGGCGCGCAGATGGCGATGCCGCCGTTCTTGGTGATCTCGGATGCGACATAGCCGATGCGGCGGATGTTGAGATCGCGGTGCTCCTTGGAGAAGCCCAGCTCGGAGCTGAGATTCTTGCGTACGATGTCACCGTCGAGCAGCGTGACGGGGCGGCCGCCCATCTCCATCAGCTTGACCATCAGCGCGTTGGCGATGGTCGATTTGCCCGAGCCGGAGAATCCGGTGAAGAACACGGTGAAGCCCTGCTTGGCACGCGGCGGCTTGGTGCGGCGCAGCTCCTTGACCACCTCGGGGAAGGAGAACCACTCGGGGATCTCGAGCCCTTCGGCAAGGCGGCGGCGCAGCTCGGTGCCGGAGATGTTGAGAACGGTGGAGTTCTCGGGCACCTCGTCGATCGGGTAGTACTGCGCCTTCTCCTGCACATAGACCATGTGCTTGAAGTCGACCATCTCGATGCCGACCTCTTCCTGGTGCTGGCGCACCAGGTCCTGGGCGTCATAGGGGCCGTAGAAATCCTCGCCCTGGCTGTTGTTGCCTGGGCCGGCATGGTCGCGGCCGACGATGAAATGGGTCAGCCCGTGGTTCTTGCGGATGATCGCGTGCCACAGCGCCTCGCGCGGGCCGCCCATGCGCATGGCGAGGTTCAAGAGCGACAGATGCGTGGTCGAGGAGGGGTACTTGTCGAGCACCGCCTCGTAGCAACGCACGCGGGTGAAGTGATCGACATCGCCCGGCTTGGTCATGCCGACGACGGGGTGGATCAGCAGGTTGGCCTGGGCCTCCTTGGCGGCGCGGAAGGTCAGCTCCTGGTGCGCGCGGTGCAGCGGGTTGCGCGTCTGGAAGGCGACGATCTTGCGCCAGCCCATCTTGCGGAAATAGGCGCGCAGCTCGTTGGGCGTGTCGCGGCGGGCGCGGAAATCGTAATGCACCGGCTGCTGGATGCCGGTGACCGGGCCGCCGAGATAGATCTTGCCGGCGTGGTTGTGCAGGTAGTTCACCGCAGGGTGCGCGGAATCGTCGGCGCCAAAGACCTTCTCGGCCTCGCGCGACTTGTTGGGCTCCCACTTGTCGGTGACCGTCATGGTGGCGAGGATCACGCCCTCCTGATCGCGCAGGGCGATGTCCTGACCGAGCTCGACCTTAGCGGCGAACTCTTCGGAGACGTCGAGCGTGACCGGCATCGGCCAGAGCGCGCCGTCCTTGGTGCGCATGGTCTCGACGACGCTGTCGTAGTCCTCCTCGGTGAGGAAGCCCTTGAGCGGGTTGAAGCCGCCGTTCATCAACAGCTCCAGATCGCAGATCTGGCGCGGGGTCAGGTCGTGCGACACGAGGTTGCCAGCCTCGACCTTGAGCTTTTGGGCGGACTCGTATGACACATAGAGTTCGGGGATCGGGGCGAGGTTCGAGGCCATCAAAACAATTCTCCAGGGGCCGGGGGACTGATGCCGCTCCTAGACCGCGCCGGAACCACTATTCAAGTGGCGTGACCTGCAAAACGGACCGTTTTCCGCCGAAGGCGGGCCTCGGGGAACAGACAGGCATGCCGGGTCTGCGACAGCGAACGCTTCGCCTGGCAATCAGGCGCGGGGGGACTCCATCGGCGCGGTGGCCCTGCCTTGCGCAGTCGCGTCGTCCCGAACAGGGTCACATGGCCATGCTCGGGCGATTTGCGGGAGGGGTAAAGAAAACCGTTCAACCCCTTGGCTCGCATCCGGTCGGACACCTCCCAGCTGCAAACCGCGCGGCCTTTGGCCCGCGCCTCGGTCCAGCGCGAGACGAGATTCCGGGGATCGACACCCAGCGCCGCGCAGATCGAGGGATCGCGCAGATCGGCCAGGCCCGGTGCCGCGAGATGCAGAGGCCAGATCCACCGCGCAGGGTCGTTCGGGGTCAGGTATGAGGCCAGCGCCACGCCCGCGCCCTCGGGGGCTCAGCGAGGCATAAAGCGCGGGCTGCCCGTCATGGTGAAAGCGACCCATGGGCGAGCCTGCGAGGGCGAGCGGGTCGGCTCCTTTGGCGCAGATGCGCCAGAGCCGGCCCGTAAAGGGGCGGACATGCGCCGCCCCCAGCGTCACTTGGCGTCGGCGGTCTCGGGCGCGCCGTAGCCCAGCGGCAGCGTCTCGTCCTTGGAATGGCCCGCGACCTCGGCCGCATTGCCGTGCTCGGCAAGGAACTTCTCCGCATCCAGCGCCGCCATGCAGCCCATGCCCGCGCTGGTCACCGCCTGGCGGTAGATGTGATCGGTCAGGTCGCCTGCGGCAAAGACGCCGGGGATCGAGGTGCGGGTGGTGCCCGGCTCGACCTTCACGTAGCCGCCGTGATGGGTCTCGAGCTGGTCCTTGACCAGCTCCGAGGCGGGCGCGTGGCCGATGGCGATGAACACGCCCTTGGCCGGGATCTCGGTGATCTCGCCGGTCTGCACGTGGCGGGCGCGCACGCCGGTGACGCCCTTGGGAGTGTCGTCGCCCACGACCTCCTCGATCTCGTGGTGCCACAGCGTCTCGACCTTGGGATGCTCGAACAGGCGCTTTTGCAGCACCATCTCGGCGCGCAGCTCGTCGCGACGGTGGATCAGCGTGACCTTGGAGGCGAAGTTGGTCAGAAACAGAGCCTCTTCGACCGCGGTGTTGCCGCCGCCGACCACGACGATCTCCTGGCCGCGATAGAAAAAGCCGTCGCAGGTCGCGCAGGCCGAGACGCCGAAGCCCTTGAAGACCTCTTCGCTTTCCATGCCGAGCCACTTGGCGCGCGCGCCGGTGGCGAGGATCACCGCCTCGGCCACGTATTCGGTGCCGCTGTCGCCCTTGGCGACGAAGGGGCGCTTCGACAGGTCGAGATCGGTGATGATGTCGGTGATCACCTCGGCGCCCATCTCGCGGGCATGGCCCTCCATCCGCACCATCAGGTCGGGGCCCTGCACGGTCGCATCGCCGGGCCAGTTCTCTACATCGGTGGTGGTGGTGAGCTGGCCGCCCGGCTCGAGTCCCTGCACGAGGATCGGCTCGAGCATCGCGCGGCTGGCATAGACCGCGGCGGTATAGCCCGCCGGCCCCGAACCGATGATGAGAACCCTGGTGTCGCGGCGCGTGGTCATGGGACATCCCCTTGCAAGCCTGAAGTCGGCTGCATATAGCCACTGTCCCTGTCGGTGCAAACCCCCGGTGGGCGCGGTGCGAAAGCGCCGCGGCAGCAACGTCACGGGCCAGGTCACAATGTTGCGCATGTTCGCAATATTCTTGCTCTTGCGGTGCAAAGTGCCTAGGTCGGACGCAACATTCACGGAGACGATGATGCCCGGGGCGAAACTCGACGAGATCGACAGGATGATCCTGGCCGAGCTGCAGGCCGATGGTCGGATGACCAATGTGGAGCTGGCGCGCCGCGTCGGCATTTCCGCGCCGCCCTGCCTGCGGCGGGTGCGCACGCTCGAGGAGCAGGGCTACATCCGTGGCTACCATGCCGACGTGGACCCGCGCGAGCTTGGGTTCGACGTGTCCGTCTTCGTCATGGTGCGGCTGGTGAGCCAGTCGGAGGCCGAGCTGTCGGCCTTCGAGGCGCGTTGCGGCGGCTGGCCGCTCGTGCGCGAGTGCCACATGCTCAACGGCGAGGTGGATTTCATCCTCAAATGCGTGGCGCCCGACCTGCGCAGCTTCCAGTCCTTCCTGACCAGCGAGCTGACGGCCGCGCCCAACGTGGCGAGCGTCAAGACATCGCTGGTCATCCGCAACGCCAAGGCCGAGCCGGGCGTGCCCTTCGACGTGCTGGAAGCGCGGCTGGCGCGCAAGGCCTGAGCGGCAGATCCGCTCAGGCGACCATGTCGAGCTCGGCGAGCCGCACCCGCGGCAGGGCGGGCGGGCCGAAATCCTCGATCCGCTCCAAATGTGGAAAGCACGACAGGAACAATCCGCGCTGCTCCGGCGCGAGCCGGGCGAGCCGCGTCGGGCAGGGGTGGTAGCTCGCGATCTCGACGCCATTGGCGAGCAGGCGTTCGTGACGCTCGAAGCCGAGATGGTACACGGCCACGGCAGAGGGCGGCGTCAGCTCGGCCACGCCCATGCCGTCGATGAGATCGCGGGCGGGGAGCGCGGCGGCGCGGTGCCCGGTGAGCCGCTCGATCGCGGCGCCGTGGCGGACCAGCTGCGCCATGGGGCCGAGCACGAGGTCATGCATCGGTCGGGCGATGCCCAGCGCATCGGCCGAAATGCGCGTCAGCCGCCCCATCTCGGGGGTCTGGCCCTCCACCCCCGCCACCAACGTCGTCGCGCCGCGCCACAGCAACGTGCGAAAGCCCCGGTCGACGGTCTTGACCCGGTCGCCGGGAAGCAGGTCCTCGACCGCGACAAGGCCACGCTCGGTCGGGATCTGCGCGCCGCGGGCAAAGGCGGCGACGGCTTCCTCGAAGATCGGAAGCGCCGGCACCCGACGCGCCGTCTCGACGATGTCGCCGGGGCGGTTCGGGCAGAGCGTGAGGATTTCGATGCGCCGCATCAGGCCGTGAAACGGCCTCGGAGATGTCTCTTCGACGAGCGTGGGAAGCGTCGCGCCGGCGCGTGCCGAGACGGTCTGGGGCAGCAGGGGCATGGCCATGCGATCACCTTTCGGTCGTCACATCGGCTGTCGGCCCCCACCGACAACACCCGAAGATGATGGATTACAGATGCCAAGATGGAGTTGCGGAGAGCGAGTGTCAAAGCATTGATCCGAAACGATCCGTTTCAGCGGGGCGGCGGAACGCCTCGCGCTGAAGGCTCAAAGGCGGATTGCCGCGATCAGCCGTCCGTAATCCGCCTCGCGCGCATGGGTGGCGCGACGATAGCTGAAGAAACGCCCGGGGTCCGAATAGGTGCAATGCCGCGTCCATTCGGCCGAGGCGATCCCGGCCGCGCGCAGGCGGGCGAGGCCGAAGCCAGGCAGGTCGAACAGCAGCCGGTCGCCTTTGCCTTGCGCGAAATGCCGCGCCGCCTCGGGGTCCTCGGCCATGAAGGCATCGAGCAGCTCCGGGCCGACCTCGTAGCAGCGCTGGCTGATGGAAGGGCCGATCACCGCCCGGATCCGGCCGCGTTCGGCACCCTGCGCCACCATGACATCGATCGTCGCCTCGAGCACGCCCGCCAGCGCGCCCTTCCACCCGGCATGGGCCGCGCCGATCACCTGCGCCTCGCGGTCGGCGAAGAGCACGGGCTGGCAGTCGGCGGTGAGGATGGTGAGCGCGAGGCCGGGCGTGGCGGTGACCAGCGCGTCGGCGCGCGGCTTGTCGGCAAGGGGGGCGTCGACGGTGACGACATCGGCCGAATGGACCTGGTGCAGGCCGAGCAGCGCCTCGGGCGCGACGCTCATGGCCTGCGCGACCTTGCCGCGGTTGATGCGCACCGCCTCGTGCTGGTCCGAGCTGCCCGGCCCGCAGTTGAGCCCGGCGAAGACGCCCGAGGAGGCCCCGCCCGCGCGGCCGAAGAAGCCATGGCACAGCGGCGCGAGGCTGTCGGAGGTTATGATGTCGAGCGGTGTGGCTGCGTTCACGTCTCGGTTCCGGGTGGCGGCGGCAGGTTGCACGGATGAAGTGCGGCTACCTTGAACAGGTCGCCCATTTCCGCCGGGTGGGTCAAGCGCCGATGCGCACAGACATGGGCATCGCGTGCCGCGCCCTCCAGCCGCGCGGCCAGCGCCTGCGCTCGCGCGGTGATGCCGAGCCGTTCGAGAAACACGCCCTGCGGCACCGGCCCGGCGCAGGCGGCAGGAGCGGCGGCGCGGGCGAGGGCGGCGAAATCCACATGCGCCGTCAGGTCGGCCTGCCCCGGCGTATCCAGGGGGCCGACCTTCTCGTGGCCGCGCACCGCCTGGAAGCTGTCTCCCGTCGCCCCGCGCCCACCGTAATCAATGATCAGCGCCGCACCGCCATTGGCGGCGATGCGCGCGCCGATTTCGCCCACCAGCGCGGGCAGGGCGGGGGAGGTCTCGACCATGTCGCCATCGACCGTGTCTTCCAGCCGGTGCTCGAGTTCGGCCAGCGGCACGGGTGCGGTCAGGCCGAAGACCAGCGCCTCGCCCTCGCGCCCCACCACCCGCTCGCGCCAGCCCGTGCCCTCGCGGACGAACTGGCGGATCGGCAGCGCGTCGAAGAACTCGTTGGCCACGAGAAAGAGCGGCAGATCGCCGGGGATCTGATCGAGACGGTCGTGCCACGTGGCCCGTGGCAGGCGCTCGGCCTGCGCGGCGCGCAAGGCGGGAGAGGCTTCGATCAGGTGCAGGCGCAGCGCATCGTGGAACCCGGGCACCCGGGCGGTGGCGCGCAGCATGTCGGCCATCAGCGTGCCGCGCCCCGGCCCCGGCTCGGCGAGCACGAAGGGGGCGGGCGCGCCCTGGTCGAGCCAGGCCTGCGCCAGCGCAAGGCCCATCAACTCGCCGAACATCTGGCTGATCTCGGGGGCGGTGGTGAAATCGCCCTGCGCGCCGAGCGGGTCGCGGGTGGTGTAATAGCCGTGCTTGGGGTGCAGCAGGCATTCGGTCATGTATTCGGCGATGCTGATCGGCCCGGTGGCCGCGATGCGCCGCAGCAGGATCTCCTTCAGCGCGGTCATGCCGGGGCCATGCGGCGGCGGCGGGCATGGGCGATCACGGCGATCCCGGCGAGGATCATCGGCAGCGACAGGATCTGCCCCATGGTCAGACCCCAGCCGTCGACATGCAACGCGAGGCCGAGCGGATTGCCGGGGCTGACGAACTGTGCGTCGGGCTGGCGGACGAACTCCACGAGAAAGCGCCCGATCCCGTAGACGAGAAAGAAGGCGCCCGAGAGCAGCCAAGGCCGCTTCAGCGCGCCCCAACGGAAGGCCATCAGCACGAACAGCACCAGAAGGAACAGCCCCTCGATCCCCGCCTCGTAGAGCTGCGAGGGGTGGCGCGCGCATAGCCCCACCACGCCCGCGCAGTCCTGCGCGGCGGCGCCGGGAAAGATCACGCCCCAGGGCAGGTCGGTCGGTCGGCCCCAGAGCTCGCCATTGATGAAATTGGCCAGCCGCCCGAGCAGGATCGCGGGGGGCGTGGCGAGCGCGATGGTGTCGGCCACGCCCCCCAGAGGCAGCTTGTGGCGGCGCGCGAAGATCACGATCGCGAGGATCACGCCGATGAAGCCGCCGTGGAACGACATGCCGCCCTGCCACAGGAAGGGGATCTCCCACGGGTGCGACAGGTAGTAGCCCGGCTGGTAGATCAGCGTATAGCCCAGCCGCCCGCCGCCGATGATGCCGAGGATGATCCAGCTCAGCAGGTTCTCGAGCTCGGGCGGGGTCATGGCCGGACGATCGCGCGGCCACAGGCCGGGGCGCTTCAGCGCCGCGACGGAGATCCGCCAGCCCGCGATGATGCCGACGATATAGGCCAGCGCGTACCAGCGCAGCGCGAATTCGAACCCGCCGAGCGAGATCGAGAAGATCTCGGGCGAGATCTCGGGGAAGGGGATGCCATTCATGGCGCGATACCTGCGGCGGCGCCCGGCGGATTGTCAATCCACGGCCCCGCGCGGCGGGCGGAGCCTCGCCTTGTCGTGACCGCCCCGACCGCCCATATAGGGTCCAGCCCGAAACAGCGGAGACCCGCCATGCAATCGAAAAACAAGATCTTCGACGACCTGTCGCAGCTGATGACCAACGCGATGGGCGTGGCGCAGGGTGCGAAGGACGAGGCCAACAACGCCATGAAGTCGATGCTCGACCGCTGGCTCGCGGAGCGCGATTTCGTGACGCGCGAGGAGTTCGACGCGGTGCGCGCCATGGCCCAGAAGGCGCGCGAGGAGAACGAAGCCCTGAAGGCGCGGATCGCGGCGCTGGAGACCAAGACGTCGAACTGAGGCCGGTGTCCTCGGCGGATGTGAAAGGGGCGGCCCCGCGGGCCGCCCCTTCGCGTGTCAGGCTTCGAAGCCTTCGAGATAGGCGCTCAGAATGTCGCGCGCGGCTTCGAGATCGCCGCGGTCGACCATCTCGGTCACGGTGTGGATGTAGCGGGTGCCCACCACGATGCCGACGGCGCGCGCGCCTGCCGCCGCCTGCTGTGCTGCGGCCCCGTCCTGCCCGCCCGCGGCCAGAAGCGTGCGCTGGCAGGGAATGCCCCGTTCTTTTGCCAGCTTCTCGATATCCACCACGAGATCGCGGTCGGAGATGAAGCTGCCGTCGCGCACGTGCAGGCCGAAGCCGTCGCCCTGCTTGGTGGTGCGGTCCTTTTCGGGCACACCGGGCGTGTCGCAGGCCAGCGTCGTGTCGACGCCAATGCCGATGTCGGGGCGCACCTTGTAGGCGGCCGTCTTCGCGCCGCGCAGCCCGACTTCCTCTTGAGTGGTGAAGACCACGTGGATCTCGGCGCCGCGGCCCTTGTCGGCGAGCTGGCGGATCGCCTCGATGCCAAGCCAGCAGGCGACGCGGTTGTCGAGCGCCTTGGAGACGAGCTTGTCGCCCATCTCGAGGAAAGGCTCGTCCATCACCACCATGTCGCCGATCCTGACCTTCTCGGCGGCCGCCTTGCCGAGACCTGTGTCGACGAAAAACTCGCCCACGTCGGGCACCTTCTTGCGATCCTCGGGCTTGGAGATGTGCAAGGGCTTGCCGCCGGGGTTCATCACCCCCTTGAGATCGCCCTCATCGGTGCAGATGAGAACACGGCGCGAGAACAGGTTGCGCGGGTCGAAGCCACCGACGGGCTGCAGCCACAAAAAGCCCTTCTCATCGATATGGCTGACGAGAAAGCCGATCTCGTCCATGTGGCACAGCAGCATGATCTTGGGCGCGCCCTCGGTCGCGGCGTCGCGCCGGCAGTGCAGGCTGCCCATAGGGTCGGTTTCCACATGGTCGAACAGCCCGCCGATCTCGGCGGCGATGAGGTCGCGCACCCGGTGTTCGTGGCCCGGCACGCCGGGGGTTTCGCACAGGCGCTTGAGTAGGTCGGTGTTCATGAGGCTCTCCGCTTTTGGCGCGAAGGCTGGCCCGGCGCGCGGGCAAGTGCAATGGCCCCGCGACGGCAACTGCGGGACCGAAGAACGCGATCAGCCGATTCGGTTATCCACAGGAAATGTCAGAGGTGATTCCCGAATCGAACGAATCGGGGCAATTATCCCCAAGAAACGGCTTTACAGCGACTCGGACAAGACTCACCATATACACCCGGGACAAGCGAGACGGAAGCACCTCCGTCACCATGGCCCGGGCGGATGCGCCGCACCCGTCACCCGCAAGCGAAAGAGGCCGTTCATGGCATTGTCAGAGTCCTATCTCGACGACGAGATCCACCCGATCGACCTGGTCGAGCAGGTCGCGGACCTGCACGAATGGGCGGTCGAGCGGGTCGCCGAGGACCAGATCGCCATGACGCTCAAAGGCCAGTGGCGCGACTATGCGGTAACGCTCGCCTGGCAGCCCGCCGACGAGACGTTGCGCCTGGCCTGCATGTTCGAGATGGAGCCGCCCGAACCGCGCATGCCGCAGATCCTCGATCTGATCAACCGTATCAACGATTGCTGCTGGGCCGGCGGGTTCAGCTGGTGGGGCGATCAGGGGATGATGGCCTACCGCTACGGGCTGGTCCTCTCGGGCGGGCAGATCGCGGGTTCCGAGCAGGTCGACACGATGATCCATGCCGCCTTCAACGCCTGCGAGCGGTTCTACCCGGCGTTCCAGCTGGTCTCCTGGGCGCATCGGGCCCCGGAGGCGGCGATGCAGATCGCCATTGCCGAGGCCTACGGGCGGGCCTGAGCCCTTAGAACCACTGGCCGGGCTCCATAAGCCCCAGTTCCAGAAGCTGCCGGGCGCGCCATTCGAAGGGCGTGGCTCCGGCCCAGTCGAAGCTGGCGATCACGTCGCGCGAGGCGGGGTTGCGACGCAGCGCCTTGGCGGCGCGAAACGAGCAGATGGCCGCCGTGGGCGAACGGTGCCAGGGGCATTGCAGCTCGTTGTACGCGGCGCGGTCGAAACGGTGGTCCTCGCCGAGCGTGAGCCCCCGGGCCGCGCGAAACAGCGCCACCCGCACGATCTGGCGTCGCTCTGGCGGCACGTGCTCCTCGAAGCGCCAGCGCAGCCCGCCGAAGATGTCCAGCTGCCGGTCGAGCGAGCGGCCCTGCGCATCGCGCCGCCCGTGGGCGAAGTAGCCCAGCCGGTCGAAATGCGCCTCGTCGCGCGATAGCCCGTCGGGATGGAGGGTCAAATCCCTGACATAGAGATCGACGGTGACGCAAGAGGCCGTGTCGCGCCGTTCCTCTGCGAGAAAGGCGCAGAACTCGGTGATGCCGCGATCCTCGCTGAAGGGGAAATACAGGTATTCCGCGTTGTAGCAGTAGTACAGCCATTGCCCCGCCGGGACGGCCCCGATCACGGTGTTGACGATGTCGGACCCGGCGGAGGGCGTGCGGGTCTCGGCGCGGACCCAGTCGAGCCGGGGGTCTGACAGCGCGGGGCGGGGCAGGTCGGGCGGGGCGAAGGCGGCCACCCGCGCGAAGCCCAGCGCGAGATGGTGGCGCAGCGTGGTCTCGATCTCGGCCGCGTCCTCGACCACGATGAGCGCCATCGGCCCGGAGGTGGCGGCGGTCCGGCCGGCGCCCGGCGCCCTTTTGCGCCCGAAAACGCGGCGCTCGGCACGCAGGGCCGCGAGGAAATGCTCAAGGCTGTCGTGGATCATCGCGCCTCCTTGTCGGCCCGGGCCCTTGGCCCCCGGCCGCCCAAAGGCATTGCCCAGCGGGCCGCGCATTGCAAGAGCGGTGCCTTTGGCCTAGACCACGCGCCTGATCACGCAAAGGGATGGCGGTGATGACCCAGGCGCCCAAGAAGCTCTTCATCAAGACCTACGGCTGTCAGATGAACGTCTATGACAGCGAGCGGATGGCCGAGGCGCTGGGCGCGTCGGGCTATGTCACCACCCAGACGGCGGACGACGCCGACATGGTGCTGCTCAACACCTGCCACATCCGTGAGAAGGCGGCCGAGAAGGTCTATTCCGATCTCGGGCGCCTGCGGCCCCTGAAGGATGCCAAGCCCGATCTGAAGATCGGCGTGGCCGGTTGCGTGGCCCAGGCCGAGGGCGAGGAGATCCTCAACCGGATGCCGCTCGTCGACCTGGTGGTCGGCCCGCAGAGCTACCATCGCCTGCCCGCCATGGAGCGCGCGGTGGGGCAGGGCAACCGTGCCGTCGACACCGATTTTCCCGAGGACGACAAGTTCGAGGCGCTGAAATCGCGCCCCAAGGCCAAGCGCGGGCCGACGGCTTTCCTGACCGTGCAGGAGGGCTGCGACAAGTTCTGCGCCTTCTGCGTCGTGCCCTACACGCGCGGGGCCGAGGTCAGCCGTCCGGCCGAGCGGATCGTCACGGAGGCGCGCGGGCTGGTGGAGGCGGGCGTGCGCGAGATCACGCTTCTGGGCCAGAACGTCAATGCTTGGCACGGCGATCTGAACGGGGCCGAGGGTGGCCTCGCGGCGCTGGTGGGCCAGCTTGCGCAGATCGACGGGCTGGAGCGCATCCGCTACACCACATCGCATCCCAACGACATGGACGAGGCGCTGATCGCGGCGCATGGGCATGAGGCCAAGCTGATGCCCTATCTGCACCTGCCGGTGCAGTCGGGCTCGGATCGCATCCTCAAGGCGATGAACCGCAAGCATACCGCCGAGCAGTATCTCCGGCTGATCGAGCGGATCCGCGCGGCGCGGCCCGACATCCTGCTGACCTCGGATTTCATCGTCGGCTTCCCCGGCGAGACCGATGAGGATTTCGAGGCGACGATGGATCTGGTGCGCGAGGTCCGCTACGGCTCGGCCTTCTCGTTCAAGTATTCGCCCCGCCCCGGCACGCCTGCCGCCGAGCGCAAGGTGCAGGTGCCGCCCGAGGCGATGGACGCGCGGCTGCAGCGGCTTCAGGCGCTTTTGGGCGAGCAGCAGCGCGCGGCTCAGGAGGCCATGGTCGGCCGCGAGACCACCGTATTGTTCGAAAAACCCGGTCGCATGGCCGGCCAGATGGTCGGCAAGTCCGAGCATCTCTTCGCGGTGCATGCGCAGGCGCCCGAGACGATGCGCGGCGAGATCGCGCGCGTGCGGATCACCGCCTCGGGGCCGAACTCGCTCTCGGGCGTTCTGACCGGCTGATCCGTCGGCCCGACGCGGCCGAGGGATTCTGGCGAAGTTCGGCGAAAGTCGGGCAAAGCTGCGTCGCGTGGTCGCCCGGGGCCATGTTCTTGACGTCAGCGTGACAACAATCGGGAGTATGAGGCGCCACTGTATCGGTCCGGCTCGGCAAAATCTTGCCAAGGCCTTCCCATGGCCATGATCGGCATTAACACTGTGACGATCAGGCTCGCCCTTTTGCCGACGGCGAGCAATTTTGCCGACGGTATCGAAAAGGATCAGTACAAGTGGCTTCATTCATCAAGGCGAAGTTGCGCGCCGCGGCCGGGGGGATCGTGGCGGTCGGGCTGGCGCTGGGAGCATTGGGCGCGCCGGCGTTCGCACAAGACACCCGCACCGTCCCCGCAGAGCGCTACAACCCCGGCATCTGGATCGATCCCGATGGCTGCGAACATTGGGCGATGGACGACGGGGCTGAGGGCTTCATGGGGCCGCGCCGGATGCGCGATGGCCGCCCGGTCTGTCACCGATCCGAGATCTGCGGCGTCGTGCCCACCGACACGCTCTTTGCCACTGATCGCTACCACATCTCCGCCGCCGGCCGCGAGCGGCTGCGCCGGTTCTTCAGCGAGGCCAATGCCTTCGGCTTCCTGATCTACGGGCACACCGACAGCCGCGCCAGCGACGAATACAACATCACCTTGTCCAACAACCGCGCTCGCGCCGTGGCGCAGGTCGCGCAGGGGATGGGGGCGCGCGTGGTCGACGTGCGCGGTTTCGGCGAACGCCAGCCCAAGGCCTCGAACGCGACGGCGGCGGGCATGCAGCTCAACCGCCGCGTCGAAATCTACTGCCTGCGCTGAGGAGCGAGATCATGACTGTCCTGAAAAGCTTCGCGATCCTCGGCCTCATCGGCTCGGCCGCGGCCTGCACGCCGGTCGGTGCCGACAAGTCGTTCGACCGCGGCATCAACGCGCATGACGTCTCGACCATGGTGGCCGGGATCTGGGTCGACCCCGACGGCTGCGACCACTGGATCATCGACGACGGCGTCGAAGGCTATCTGAGCGAGCGGCTGACGCCGGACGGGCTGCCGGTCTGCTCGGGCGTGGCCCAGCCCAATGCGGCGGTGGGGCCGTTCAAGTCGGGCTCGCCGATCCCGGACCTGCTCTAGGCCGATCGCATGATGAGACGCAGGGGGGCTGTGCCGCAAGGCGCGGCCCTTTCGCGTCCCGGCCGGCGCAACCGAGGCGTGGCTGATGCGTTTTGCAGGGCGATCCGTCGGCAGCCGCTTGCGCGCGCGCCCGCGAATTGCGACCATTGCCTTGCTGCATAGGCGCCATTCGGCATGAGGAGTCCTGCTTGTCCATCGCCACCCCGACCGAGACAGTCCTCGAGTTTCCCAACAATTTCCTGTTGATAGATCTTTGCGGCGAACATGATCGCCATATTGCGGCCATCGAGGAGCGTCTCGGCGTGCAGATTCTGCGCCGCGGCAACAGGCTCTCGGTGATCGGCGACGAAGACTCCGTGTCGGATGCGGCCCGGGTGCTGCAGGCGCTCTATGCGCGGCTCGAAGCGGGCCGCGCGGTCGAGCCGGGCGACGTGGACCGCGAGCTGCGCATGGGCGCGATCGAGACGCAGCCCGCGGCCAGCACCGACCAGATCGACCTGTTCAAGTCCGACCCCGCAGCCGAGCGTCTAGAGATCAAGACCCGCCGCAAGCTCGTCGAGCCGCGCACCGAGGCGCAGAAGGACTACGTGCGCGCGCTGTTCGACAACGAGCTGTGCTTCGGCATCGGCCCCGCCGGCACCGGCAAGACCTATCTTGCCGTTGCGGTGGGCGTGTCGATGTTCCTGCAAGGCCATGTCGACAAGATCATCCTGAGCCGTCCCGCGGTCGAGGCGGGCGAGAAGCTCGGCTATCTGCCCGGCGACATGAAGGAGAAGGTCGACCCCTACATGCAGCCGCTCTACGACGCGCTGAACGATTTCCTGCCGGGCAAGCAGGCCGCCAAGATGATGGAGGAGAAGGTGATCGAAATCGCGCCCCTGGCCTTCATGCGCGGCCGCACGCTCTCCCGGGCCTTCGTGGTGCTCGACGAGGCGCAGAACGCGACGACGATGCAGATGAAGATGTTCCTCACCCGTCTGGGCGAGGGCAGCCGCATGGTGGTGACCGGTGACCGCAGCCAGGTCGACCTGCCGCGCGGCGTCACCTCGGGGCTGCACGATGCCGAGCGGCTCCTGAAGAACATCCCCAAGATCAGCTTCAGCTACTTCACCTCCCGCGACGTGGTGCGCCACCCGCTGGTCGCGGCGATCATCGACGCCTACGAAGCCGATGGCGCAGCGTAGGCCCGCCCGGCCACCGCTGGTCGATTGCCTGATCGAGGATCATCGCTGGGAGAAGGTCGGTCTTGAGGCCCTGGCCGAGGCCGCCTGCGCGGCGGCGCTCGAGGGGCTCGGGCTCGACCCGGCGGCGTTCGAGATCAGTCTGCTGGGCTGCTCTGACGCGCGGATCGCCGATCTCAACGCCGATTTCCGCGGCAAGCCCAAGCCCACCAACGTGCTGAGCTGGCCCTCCGAAGAGCGCGGCGCGGCGCGCCCCGGCGACCGGCCCAAAGCCCCCCGGCGCGATCCCATGGGGCCGACCGAGCTGGGCGATATCGCCATCGCATGGGAGACCTGCACGCGCGAGGCGCAGGACGGCGGGCGGACAACCGCCGATCACGTGACGCATCTGCTGGTGCACGGCACCCTGCATTTGCTGGGCTATGACCACGAAACCGACCCGGACGCGGCCTTGATGGAAGGGTCCGAGACGGAAATACTTGGCAAGATGGGGGTCGCGGACCCATATGCCACGGAAGCGACAGCAGCACCGGAAGGAGACGATGGGCGACGCGTTTGATACGGCCGAGGCGGGGACCACCCGCGACGCCGATGGAGATGGCTCCGAGGGGCCAAGTAGCACCACCGCCGAGGACGGCATAGGGCGCGGTTTCTTCAGCCGCATCATCGGGGTTCTCAATCCCCCCGAGACCGAATTGCCGCCGGTCGAGGCTTCTCGCAGCTTTGCGCAGGTGCTGCCCGTTCCGGGCATGCTGAACCTGCGGCGCATGCGCGTGGAGGACGTGATGGTGCCCAAGGCCGATATCACGGCCGTGCCGGTCACCATCCCGCTGGATGAGCTGATCAATGTGTTCCGCGAGAGCGGGCTGACCCGGATTCCGGTGTTCGACGGCACGCTCGACACGCCGATCGGACTGGTGAACCTCAAGGATTTCGCGCTCAAGTACTGCTTCGTGCCCGAGAGGCCCGATTTCAGCCTGCGCGACATGCTGCGGTCGCTGCTTTACGTGCCGCCTTCGATGCCGCTGGGCGTGCTCTTGCAGAAGATGCAGACCGAGCGGATCCACATGGCGCTGGTCATCGACGAATATGGCGGCACCGACGGCCTCGTTACCATCGAGGATCTGATCGAGACCGTGGTGGGCGAGATCGAGGACGAACACGATATCGACGAGGCGCAGAGCTTCCTGCGCGAAAAGCCCGGCGTCTGGCTGGCGCTGGCGCGCACGCCGCTCGAAACCTTCGAGCGAGCGATCGGGCAGGACCTGACCGCGCATGAGGAGATCGACGAGGAAGAGATCGACAGCCTCGGCGGCCTCGTCTCCATGCTGGCGGGCCATGTGCCGGCGCGCGGGGAGGTGATCGAGCATCCGGCCGGGATCGAGTTCGAGGTGGTCGATGCCGATCCGCGCCGGATCAAGCGGCTGCGCATCCGCCTGCCCGAGAGCCGGGACGCCTGAAGCCATGACCGCGAGCCTGCTGCGGGTGCGGCCCGCCGCCTGGCGGCGCGTGGCCCGGCCCTGGCCGCGCGCCGCCTTGGCCGGGCTC